>JBCCTH010000012.1:0-24781 GCA_039198835.1 Pseudomonadota bacterium
AGGTGATGCCGTTTTCTGTCCCTGCGACTTTGAAGTCCATGTCGCCGAGGTGGTCCTCATCGCCAAGGATGTCTGTCAGGATGCCGTAGGAGCCATCATCTTCCAGCACGAGGCCCATGGCCACGCCCGCCACCGGTGCTTTCAGCGGGACGCCCGCATCCATCATCGAGAGCGAGCCACCGCAAACGGAGGCCATCGAAGACGAGCCGTTTGACTCGGTGATCTCGGAGACCACGCGGACCGTGTAGGGGAAATCGGTCGCCGCGGGCAGCACGGCTTGAAGCGCGCGCCAGGCGAGTTTGCCGTGGCCGATTTCGCGGCGGCCGGGCGAGCCCACGCGGCCCACTTCACCCACCGAATAGGGGGGGAAGTTGTAGTGCAAGAGGAAGTTCGACTTATAGGTGCCTTCCAGCGCGTCGATCATCTGCTCATCGTCGCCGGTGCCCAGCGTGGTGACAACAAGGCCCTGCGTCTCGCCGCGCGTGAAAAGCGCTGATCCGTGTGTTCGCGGCAGCATGCCCGTTTCGCACACAATATCGCGCACTTCATCGAGCTTGCGCCCGTCGATCCGGCGGCCGTTTTTGACGACATCACCGCGCAGGACGCCCGCTTCAAGCTTTTTGAGCGCGGAGCCCAAGTTCGCATCCGCCTGCTGCTCTTCGGAGAGAGAGGCGACGATGGCCTCCTTCGCCGCGCCCACAGCCGTCACGCGCTCCTGCTTGTCGGAGATCGCATAGGCGTCGCGCATCTTGTCTTCGCCCGCCGCCTTAACGGCGTCAAACAAGTCGGAGTAATCCGGGGGGCTGAACTCGAAGGGCTCTTTTGCGGCCTCTTCAGCAAGCGAGATGATGAGATCGATCACCGGCTGGATGCTCTCATGGGCGAAGGTGACCGCGCCGAGCATTTCTTCTTCGGTGAGCTCATAGGCCTCGGACTCGACCATCATCACCGCGTCTTTTGTGCCTGCGACAACGAGATCGAGCCGTTGCTCGGGGTTCTCGCGCAGCTTTGTCATGTCATCGACGGTGGGGTTGAGGACGTATTCACCATCCTCGAAACCAACGCGCGCACCCGCGATCGGGCCACGGAACGGCGCGCCTGAGATCGTCAGCGCAGCAGAGGCTGCGATCATGGCGACAATATCAGGATCGTTAACCAGATCGTGCGACAGCACCGTACACATCACCAGCACTTCGTTTTTGAAGCCGGGCACGAAGAGCGGGCGGATCGGCCGGTCGATGAGACGCGCGGTGAGCGTTTCCTTTTCGGTGGGCCGCGCCTCGCGCTTGAAGAAGCCGCCGGGGATCTTGCCCGCGGCATAGTATTTTTCCTGGTAATGAACCGTGAGCGGGAAGAAGCTCTGCCCTTCTTTCTCCTGCTTGGCGAAGGTCACGTTCGCCATGACACTGGTTTCGCCCAGAGTGGCGATGACTGTGCCATCCGCTTGCCGCGCAACCTTGCCTGTTTCGAGCGTGAGCGTTTCTTCACCCCACTCAATGGATTTCTTAACTTCGTTGAACATCTTTGTATCCTGTAAGGAGGCGCTCCTGGGCGGTCCCAGGTCCTCCGTTGCTATGGCGGCCCCATGCCGCCGGCCCCTGTCCTTTGCACAACGCCAGGGCCTGAACGTCACGTCTCAGATGTGCGGCGGATACATGGTTTGACGGGAAAAGAAAACCTCAAGCGCTTCGTGCCGTTGCGGCGTAAAATAGCGCTAGTAAAGCAACGAGCGTTGCCATCGCCAAAAGCGCAGTCTGGTGCCCTTGGGCTGCGTTTTCAGCGCGCGCAACGAGGGTGCCATAGCCGGTTTGAAACACCGGGATCGCGCCCACCGATATGATCGAAAAAACAGATGTCGCCCGGCCCAAGGCGGCATCGGGAACAACATGCTTCACTTCAGCGAGGAGCGGGATGTAGAAACCTTGTGCAAAGATCGCCACGAATAGGCAGAGCGCAGCAGCCCAAGGCCCAGACCCGCCGCCGAGAGCGGCTGCCGCAAAACTAAAGGCCGAACCAAACGCCGCTGCAAGGATCGTCGTGCGGCGTGGGAGGCCCCATTTATCAAAAAGCCCGAATGCTGTGCCCGCGAGCATTGTCGCGGCGAAGAGCGCGAAGAGGATCGCGCCGGTGGCCGACAGGCTCAGCGCATGAACAACCGTGAAATAGGGGCCGCCCCAAAGGCCCGTGATCGCCACGATGGGCGCATAGGTCACCACCGAAAGGGCGAGGATCGGGCGCAAGCCGAGGATTACAAGGATCGCCCCGTAGGACATGTTTTCGTCCTTCGGCCCGGCCTTCGCATTGGGGTGCGGCGCTGTCGCTGAAAACACCGCCGCCGCGAGGAGGACCGTCACCAGGGCAAGGCCTGCGAAAACAGGCCGCCAGCCATGGGCCTCAACAGCGCCGCAAGTGGATAGGTTGCCAATAGCCCGCCGATACCGCCGAGCGTGGCCATGAGCCCGTTGAGAACCCCAAAATCTTCGGCGCGAAAATGCCTGGCCAGAATGAGATACATCCCCACGCCGGTGGACGCGAGGCCCACGCCAATCGCCGTTCGTGCCAACACAAGCGATCCATATCCGGTGGCCCAAAGGCAGGCATAGGTGCCAAAAGCAACAAGCGCGATCGTGGGTGTGAGAACCGCGCGCGCGCCGAGCCGATCAAAAGCCGCGCCGAGGGGGGCCTGAGCCAGGATCGTGGCGATAAAAATCACCCCGATCACAGTGCCAAGCTGCTCTGCGCCGAGTGAGAAATCGATCTGCCAAATGGGGGCGGCGACGGCGCCGGCGGCCCGGTGAAACTGGCCCAAGGCGAAAAGCGCAACGCACACCGCCAGGAGGCCGTATTGCCGCGGTGTCATCGCGCCTCAAAAAACAGCATGGGCCCCGCGATCATCGATCAGGTCGCCACGTGCAAGAGCGCGGTAATGCGCGGCGAGCGTGTCGGTGCCGTATTCGGGGGTGAGACCTGCGTCATAGTCCGTACCAGTCCAGACGAGCATGGAATGCGTGGCATAATAATGCCCGATGCGCGCAAGCGCCGCTTTCTCATTGAGGCGCGGTGTGAAGACGAAGGGGAGTTTGCCGGGCAGGCCCATGACCTTCGCCAAGACCGCCAAAACCCCGGGCGGGACACTGCGAGTGGTGACACTCATGCCCAGGGCCTCGCCGAGGAGCTTTGCTTGATCGAGCGGTGTCAGCGCGGGTCCGGGCCCGCCGATGGGCAATATTGCGTTGTGCTTTTCGCTGTCGGTGAGGCAAGACACCAAAAAGCGCGCGAGATCGCGGTCAGAGATCGGTTTGCAGGAGGTCAGCCGCCCATTGCCAAAGACCAAAAAAGGCTTGCCCGCGCGCACCCGCTCGATCTGGCCCGACAGCGATTTGAAGAAGGCGGTGGGGCGCACGATCGAATAGGTCAGGCCCGAGGCGGCGAGCGCTTCCTCAAAGGCGCGCTTGGCATATTGGAACGCCAGACGCGGCCGTTCCACACAGATCGCCGAAAGCAACACAAAATGCGCCACTCCCGCCCTCTGCGCCTTCGAGAGCATGTCTGCATTTGTTTCATAATCGACGTTCCAGGCGTCTGCGGGGGCGCCTGTGCGCGATGCGATACAAGAGATAACCGCGTCCTGCCCAGTGAAGTCGCAGCCTGCGATCTCGCGCCGGGACGGCGCTGTCACGGTATGCCCCGCCAAGCGCAATTCTCGCAAGACCGCGCGCCCGATAGTGCCAGAGCTGCCGAGGAGAGTGACTTTCATCCTGTCAATTTAGTCTGACACATCATCATTGAAAAGACCGGGTGCGCGGGCCGCGCGCAGGAGTGGTTCAACCAGCGGGTGGGGGAATTTCCGCCGTGCCGTCAGCGCGAAAAAATGCTCAGTAAGGCCCAGTTCATAGGGGGCTGTGACCAAGAGCCCAAGCGCCAATTCATCGGTGAGAACAACAGAAGGCGCGACAGCGATGCCCGCGCCCTCTCGCGCCAACAAACGCACCATCGCCATGTCATCGACTTCAGCTGCGATATGCGGCTCGGCCCCAAAGCCATCTGCCAGAGCGCGAAAGCCGGTGCTGATCTCGCTTTGATTGGGCAAAATGAACGCGCCCTGCGCCAAGAGCGCTGAAAGGCTCTTGCCCTTGATCTTGTCTTCTGTCCCGTGGAGCCGAACAGCCTGATCGGCGATGCGATGGGCCATGATCTGGCCGCCTGTCATGTCGCGCGGGGCTTCATTCGCCAGGACGATATCAAGGTCGAGCGCCATGAGGGATTGGATCAGATCTTCCGCATTTCCTGAGCGCAACACCGCTTGTTGGTCATGGTCTCCCACGAGCGGCGCAAGAAACCGCATCTGAAAGTTGCGAGACAATGTGGATTGCGCGCCGATCCTGAGCGGCGCTTTGCCTGCGGCTTGAGCTGTGAGGATGGCTTCAAGCTGTTCGCCCGTGGTGAAAATTGCATCGGCATGGGCGAGGGCGATCCTGCCCGCTTCGGTCAGCTCTAGGCCCCTGCCAACCCGGTCAAAAAGGGCGTGCCCGAGGCGCGCTTCAAACTGTCTGAGCTGCGTTGAAAGGGCGGATTGAGACAGGTTGAGGCGCTCCGCTGCCCGGGTCAGGTGACCTGTCCGGGCGACTTCTCTGAAATATCGGAGATGGTGGTAGTTCAGCGCCATACATCCAATTAATAGAATGATATGATGGATAAAAAGTATTTTTATAAATTGATAGGGCGATCTACCACGCCGTGGGCAGTTAGGAGAACCACCATGGATATTCTCGCAGATCTCGCGGCAACCTTCGTCACTCAGTTGCAGAAGCCGACCTTGGCGTTTCTGATCGGGGGCATGCTTTTGGCGGCGCTCGGTTCGCGGCTCACGGTGCCGGAGCCTGTTTACAAATTCATTGTGCTTGTCCTTTTGCTGAAAGTGGGCCTCGGTGCGGGTATCGCGGTGCGAGAAGCCTCCTTCGCAGAGCTTGCAGTGCCAGCTTTGGCGTCCGCAGCCGTCGGGATCGCGATCGTGCTTCTCGGGATGGTCACGCTTGTAAAGCTCAGAGGCGTTTCAGCGGCTGACGGCATGGCAACGATCGGCCTCTTCGGCGCTGTCTCTGCCTCCACGCTTGCCGCGGGCATGGCGATGCTCGATGGCGAAGGCATCACGTATGAGGGCTTTATAGGCGCGCTCTATCCTTTCATGGATGTCGCAGCCCTGCTCACCGCGATTATCCTTGCGCGCGTCGCCGCTGAGCGGAAGGCCGCCGCAAACATCCAAGGCGGCACCGTCACGATGGGTCTGACAGGGGGCGCGGGTGTTGCCTCAAGCGGGCGCCAGGCGGGGCAGATCTGGCGGATCGTAAAGCCCATACTCGTCGATACGCTGCAATCGCCCGCTATCTCCGCGCTTCTTTTGGGCATCGCGCTCGGTGTCTTCGCCCGCCCTGACGCCGTGTTTGAGAGCTTTTATGAGCCGCTCTTTCGCGGGCTTCTTTCGATCCTGATGTTGATTATGGGCATGGAAGCATGGTCGCGCCTTGCCGAGCTCAGGGGCGCCGCCCAGGCCTATATCGCCTATGCGCTTGCCGCGCCCCTCGTTCATGGCGCTCTCGGGTTTGGTGCGGGGCTCATTGCGCATCATCTCGCCGGGTTCTCGGGCGGCGGGGTTGTGCTTCTCGCTGTTATGGCGGCCTCAAGCTCTGATATCTCAGGGCCGCCCACGATGCGCGCGTCTTTGCCAGAGGCGAACCCCTCTGCCTATGTCGGCGCGTCTACGGGGCTCGGCACGCCGGTCGCTATTCTGTCGATCCCGCTTTGGATCGCGCTGGCCGAACGGTTCATCGGCCTTTAAGGGCGCGTCAAGTCAAGCGCCCGGTCTTACCTCAACCCATTGGAAGGGACGGTTACACGAGGAAAAGGCCGGGCTGATACGCGCGCCCTGCAACGCCTTGCGCCGGCGAAAGCGCGGCGCGCGCGCCCCGCTTCGCTAGAACGAATAAAGCGCCTGCCGGGGCAGACGCTTTATAACCTTGCAGAGCTCGGATCTGGCGTTAGCGGCGGATGCCGAGTCGTTTGATAAGGTCCTGGTAACGGGCTTCTTCCTTGCCTTTGACGTAATCGAGCAACTTGCGGCGCTGAGCGACCATCTTGAGCAGGCCGCGACGGCCGTGATTGTCTTTCTTGTGCGTCTTGAAGTGCTCGGTGAGCGTCGAGATGCGCGATGTCAGGATCGCAACCTGAACCTCAGGCGAACCGGTATCACCGGGCTTTGTCGCGTATTCTTTGATCAGGCGTTCTTTTTCTTCAACAGTGATCGACATCGGGGGCTCCTATCGGATGAAGGTTATGGCGCGAGCCGGGATGTCGTCCAGCAAGGCCCTTGGAGTACGGCCCATTCGCGGGCCGAGCGCGGCGTATAGCAGATTTGAGCGCGCTGTGAAGAGCGGAAGCGCGCGGTTTATGCGGTCATGCTCACGCTGCTTTTGCCAACGAGCGAGATATCTGCCGTCGAGAGCGCGCCGCCATCTTCAACAGCCAAAACCGATGCACCATTCACCACGACAAGCGTTACCCCGGGTATCGCGGCATCGTCGACAAGCTGAATGACGGGTTCGTCCGGCAGCGCGTCATCATAGACAACGACGAGCTTGTCTTCACCCGGCTCGAAGTCTTTGACGAGCGCGCCGTCTTCTCCGATCCAGTCTCCCACGAGAAGAGTGTCTTCTCCCTCGCCAAGTGTCACAGTATCACCGGCCCCGGCGAAGATCGTGTCATCTCCCGCGCCCCCGTTGAGAAAATCCGCTTCGTCGTCATCGATCCAGTCTTCGCTCAACACGGCCCCTATGAGCGTGTCATTGCCGTCGCCGCCAAAAAGCGTGTCGCTGCCCATGCCGCCCATCAGCGTATCCTCTCCAGACATTCCCTCGAGGCGATCATCGCCCGCCTGGCCGTCAAGCGCATCGTCGCCTGATCCGCCGACAAGGGTATCGTCGCCATAACCTCCCCAAAGGCTATCATCGCCGGTATTACCGAAGAGTTGATCCGCGCCGGTATCGCCGAAAATCTGGTCGTCGCCCGCATCGCCTGTGATCGTGTCGGCATCTGCGCCACCGCGCAAGACATCCGCGCCGTCGCCGCCGCGGATCGTGTCATCGCCCGCCCCGCCAAGGACGAGATCATCCCCGCCATAGGCTCCGATATCGTCGTCGCCCGCTTCGCCTTCGATGTAGTCGTCGCCCGCCTCGCCGATCAGGCGATCATCGCCCTCTGTCCCGAAGATATCGTTGAAGCTGGTGTCCCCGGCTGCATCAGGGGCGGTATCCGTGCCCATGTCACCGGGGGCGAAAGCCTCGAACGCGATCAGCCCAACATCGCCTTCGCCGTCACCATCGGCATCTGAGGCATCACCCGCCTCGGGATCGCCCGCATCGGGATCGGCGTCTTTGTCGAGAAGCTGGTCGAGGCCATCCATCTCGCCGGTGCTTTCTCCGCCCTCATAGGCATCCTCCGCATCGGCGGTCAGATCATCGTCGTCGTCAGAGATATCGCCGATAAATGCCGCGCCGAGCAGCATCACAGCAAGAAGACCCGCAATCGCAAACATCAAACACCCGTCCTAACCCCACGCGCCTCAACGGGGCTTGGCATAGCCCAAAGCGGGCTTTGACGCATGCAAAACGAGGGGGCAGGGTTAACGCGCGCTTACTCGGCGGGCGTCTGGATCTCCTCGGCGATCTCCTTGGCAAGGTCACCGATGATAGGGATAAAATCGATCTGGCTGAGCGAATAAGCCAGCATGGAGACGAGAAACGTCGCGCCGAGAACCGAGCCGAGCCCAAAGGCAAGCCCGCGCAGAAACTGCGACAACATCATGCGAAAGCGCGAGGACATCGAGCGCATGGCATAATGGTTTTGCAGGTTGCGCAGCTCTTGGGTGAGCGCGTCAATGTCTTGGCTCATGGGCTGCTCCATAGGACCGGTTGTTGCTCATAGGCGATGTAGAGAGGATGCTTCGGATGGCCCGCTTTGGAAAGTCCGAGATGATAGATATCCCGGCCTGACCGGCGCAGCATCTCAGCGACATCCCGGCCCCTGCCCAGATGCGCGCCATGGGTGCCCCAGGCGGCGATGATCTGGTCCGCCCAGGGCAGACTTTCTTGGATGGCGCCATCATTGGCGGGCCCGACGGGCTCTTTGGCGGCGCGCATCTTGCGCGGATCGGTATCGCGCCAAGCGAAGATGTTGAGCACCCGGAACGCGCCAAATCCCAGAACACGGGCGCGGCGCTCGCAGCGCTCCACCGTTGGATCGTTTTGAACCTCGGTGGCGGTCGAGGGATTGAGCATGATGAAAAGCGCCTTGCGGCCCTCGGGCTCCCAGACCCGCGTAAGCATGTATCGATACCGCTCGCAGGGCGAATAGATCGCCGTTGAGGGGGCATCGCCCTTGATATGGGTGCGCGTGATCACGCGTTCGTCTTGGCGCGTTCCCCGGCGATGCGCAAGGCGGTGGGGCAGGCTACCGCGCAAAGACGCGCGTCGGGTGAAGTTCGCTGCCCCGCACGATCCCCACAGCGATGGCGCGCCCGTCGAGCGAGGCCCAAGCCTCAACTCCGAATTCGACGTCTCTCGCAAAGACCATCCCCGGGTTTCCATTGCCGAGTTTGGCCGCCCCCTCGACGGTCGTTCGTAGTTCGGGCAGATCGCAAAGCCCGATTTCCAAGGGCAGGATTTGATCGTCGAGGATCGGATCATGGGCATGCGTCTCGAAGAGATCGAACGGCGTGGCGTTTTGGGCCTCGAAAGGCCCCGACCAAATACGCCGAAGCGCATCTACATGCCCATAACAGCCCAGCTCACGCCCCAGATCGCGCGCGATTGCCCGCACATAGCCGCCCTTGCCACACACCATCTCGAATTCTGCGAGATCATCGCTGGGCCGGTCCGATAAAATCAGCTCGGAGACCCAGAGCGGGCGGGCATCAAGGACAACGTCTTCCCCCTCACGGGCTTTCTTGTAAGCGCGCTGACCGTCGATTTTTACCGCTGAATAGGCGGGCGGAACTTGTTCGATATCGCCGATAAACGCGCTCAAAGCGGATTTGATCGCGGCCTCGCTCGGGCGGGTGGACGCGCTGCGCACGACCTCGCCTTCGGCATCGTCGGTGTTGGTTTCCGCGCCCCACCGCACGGTAAAGCGATAGGCCTTGAGCGCGTCTGTGACGAATGGCACGGTCTTGGTCGCTTCCCCGAGCGCGATGGCCAAAACACCCGTGGCGGCGGGGTCGAGCGTGCCCGCATGGCCGGCTTTTTGTGCGTTGAGCGCCCATTTGACCTTGTTGACGACGGCGCTTGAGGTGAGGCCTGCGGGCTTATCCACAACAACCCAGCCCGAGATCGGCCGGCCCTTCTTTTTACGTGCCATGTTATGACCCTGCTGCGTGAAGCGCGTCGCTTTAGAGGCGGGTGCGCTTTTCGTCAATGCGGGACATAGCGGTGCGAGCCTCAGCCATCGGCGCGCGGCGGCGCGGACATGATCGCGAGAATAGGGCCCATGCGCGCGCCCCCATCCGAGCGCCCGGACGCGCGTTCAAAAAGCCGCGTGATCGTCCCATCCATGAAAAGCGCTTGCGGTGTTTTCAAATAGTCGCGGAAGAGACGCCCGAAGCTGTGAAAATTGACCGCGTTGCCTGTGACCGCGATGTAAAGCGTTTGCGCATCGGCGCTCACACCGACCCCGCCGCGCCGCTTTCGGCTGTCAGACCCGGGGATAAAGCGCGGATGAAGCGCACCATCGATCACAAGCATCGGCCCCGATTGCGTCGCGAAACGACACTCAGGCTGGGCCGCGATATAGGCCCGGGTCTCAAAAATCGCCGCGCGCGCCGGGTTCAAACACAACACACCGTTGGGAAGAAGGCCAAAGTTACCTGGCCCCGCGCTGGCAATGGGGGGCACGGCCTCTTCGCCTTTTTCGAGATAATGGCCGACCGGGCGCCGATCTTCATGGTACATGCCGCCATTGGTGGCGATGATGACGTCCTCGGGCAGCGCGTCGAAATCGCCGTAGATCGCGCCCTGCCCATCGCGCCAGAAGAGCCGCGCCTCATTTGCCCTCAGATCGATTGTGCAAACCGTGTATCGGTTTTCATCGAACGTGACCCGTTCGCAGCTTGCACCGTGGCTCGGCAGCGCCGCCATCAGCAGCACGCCGCATATGAGGCTAATCCTCAAGATCACGGCGCACTGCGGCCTGCGCGAACATTTCACGCGTTTCTTCAAGGCGGTCGAAGGTTTCATCGATCCGGAAGCGAAGATCGGGTGTAAACTTCAAAGCCGATTTCTTGCCGATCACCCGCCGCATCTCTGCTTTGTTGCGGGCGAGCGCTTCGATGACTGTGCCGTGATCCTTGCCGCCGAGCGGCATTACATAAATGGTGGCGATCTTGAGATCGGGCGAGGTCGTCACCTCGCTCACCGTGATCGAGCGACCGGTGAGATCGGCATCGTGAATATCACCGCGTGCCAACACCTCAGAGAGCGTCCGGCGGATCAATTCACCGACACGAAGCTGACGCTGGCTCGGCCCCGGGCCGTCATGGAACTTGTTCTTCCCCATCCTCGCCAGATACGTAGCCCGAGACGTCTTGCCAAGGGCGTTACTGCAAGGAGGCTTTGAGATGGCGGAACTCCCCGGGATAGTGATCACCGGCGCATCTGGGCGGATGGGCCAGATGCTCATCGAGACCGTACAAGCGAGCGAGAAAGCGCGCCTTGTTGGCGTGATCGAGCGCGAAGGCCATGCCTGGATCGGAGAAGATATCGGGATCGTCCGCGGTGGCGCGGCTACCGGGCTGAAGGTCACCGATGATCCGCTCGAAGCCATGGCCAAAGCGCAAGCGGTGATTGATTTCACATCACCCGAAGCCACGCTCGGTTTTGCTGATATCGCAGCCCAGGCGCGGGCGGTGCATGTGATCGGCACAACGGGGATGGATGAAGAGCAAATCGCGCGCCTCGAACCGCCGGCGCGGCATGCGGTGATCGTGCGCGCCGGAAACATGTCGCTCGGCGTCAATCTTCTGGTGAAACTCGTCGAAAGGGTGGCTGCCGCCCTTGATGATGATTTCGACGTCGAGATCATCGAAGCCCATCACCATCACAAGGTCGATGCGCCCTCGGGCACCGCGCTCATGCTCGGTCAAGCGGCGGCGGCAGCGCGGGGGATCGATCTGGAAACCGCCGCCGACCATGCGCGCACCGGCATCACCGGCCCGCGCGCGCGCGGGCATATCGGGTTTTCCAACGTCAGGGGCGGCGATATTGTCGGAGAACATGACGTGCTCTTCGCAGGCGCGGGCGAACGCATCATCTTGCGCCATGTCGCGACCGACCGCGCGATCTTCGCGCGCGGGGCTCTAAAGGCAGCGCTTTGGGGCCTTGGGAGGCCTCCGGGAGAATATGACATGATGGATGTGCTCGGCTTTTAGGGCCGGGTTGTCATCCAATGGGCCCGTTGCGCCGTATACTGGGCGCAATGGAGGTAAATATGTCCCGTTTTGTTCGCGCTTTCGCCTTGTGTGCCACTGCAATCGCTGCGGCGAGCCCCGCGCTTGCTCTTGATGCGATCTCATCACGGTCGCACTTCCTTGATGCGCTTGACGGTCGCGAGCTTCGCATTCCGATCTATACGTTGCGCCTGAATGTGAGAGGCGACGGGCGGATCGAGGGGCGCGCGCTCGGCATCGATGTCACTGGTGATTGGACATGGCAGGACGGATATTTCTGCCGCGAAATGCTCTGGGGCAATCGCGAGATACCTTACAATTGCCAGCTCGTGGAAGCCGAAGGCAACACGATGCGCTTCACCACAGATCGTGGCGCGGGCGAGTACGCCGATTTTCGCCTGCGCTAACGCCGCGCGATCTCAGAAATCGATCGCCAGGCCCTTCTTTTCCCAATCGCCGTAACGCACGGGCTCTGGCCCGTCGCGCCCGCCATACTCCTTGGGTGGCGTTGCCTGCTTCTCCTTGGCTGCGCGCCGTTCGGCGGCCTCCGCGAGCGCGCGCCTCGCCGCGGGGGGCAAATCGCCATTCGGATCATCTGATGAAGCTGGAGGGGTGATGTTGTCATTGTCCATGGGCTCGATATAAGCCGCGCTCTTGTCTGAGCCAAGGAAACACCGTGCCGCAATCCCCCCATCCCGCCCGCAAGGCCGCGCTTCAATTGATGAACGCCGTCACCGAAGAGGGCAGGCTCTTGTCGGAGCTCACGCAAAGCGACTGGTTTTTGAAGCTTGCGCCCGCGGACCGCGCGCGCGCCAACCGGCTGGCCACCGAGACGCTCCGTAATCTTGACCGCGCGGATCGCGTTTTGAAGCCGTTCCTGCGTAAAGACCCGCCCGAGGCTGTGCGCGCGATCCTTCGGCTCGGCGTGGTGGAAGTGGCCGCACTCGACGGGGCGCCGCATGGCGTCGTGGGTGACATGGTCGCGGCGGCAGCGGGCAACAAACGCACTCTCGCGCTCAAAGGCATGGTCAACGCTGTTTTGCGCCGGACGTTGGAGGCCACAGAGGGAAACTGGTCAAAAAAGCCCGTGCCGCAATTGCCAAAGTGGCTGCGCGCGCCGCTTATTGCGGCCTATGGCAATGGCGGCGTGCAAGCCCTGGAAAGCGCGCATCTGCGCGGCGCGCCGCTTGATCTTACGGCGAAGAGCGATCCCGAGGGGCTAGCCAAGCGCCTTGACGGTCTGCTTCTCGAAACGGGGACAATCAGGCTCCGCCAGGGCGGGCAGGTGTCCGCGCTGCCCGGCTTCGAGGAAGGGGACTGGTGGGTCCAAGACGCCGCCGCCGCCCTTCCGGTTCAAGTGTTGCGGCCTGAAAAAGGCGAGCGCGTTGCAGATCTTTGCGCCGCGCCGGGCGGCAAGACCATGCAGCTTGCTGCCCGGGGCGCGGATGTTACGGCCGTTGATAAAAGCGCTGCCCGGCTTGGCCGCGTCGAAGAAAACCTTGCCCGCACAGGTCTGAGCGCCATGGTTCAGTGCGGCGACATTTTCGAAATGGAGGGCGCATTCGACGCCGTGCTCCTCGACGCGCCTTGCTCGGCGACAGGCACGATCCGACGCCACCCGGATCTCCCCCATGCGCGCGATGGTCGGGGGATCAGCGACCTTATCGCGCTTCAGGCGCGCATGCTCGATAAGGCGGTGAGCCTGACCAAGCCGGGCGGTCGTCTGGTCTTTTGCACCTGCTCGCTTTTGCCAGATGAAGGGGAAGTTCAGGTCGAAGAGCTTCTCAAGCGTCGGGCCGATATCGCCATTGATCGTGCGCCGTTGGAGTTGCCGGGTATCAAGCCCGAATGGATCACTGAGGAAGGCGGCTTGCGGCTCAGACCCGATTACTGGGGCAAGCGCGGCGGGATGGATGGCTTTTATATCGCATGCTTGCGTCGCGCGCCGTAAAAGGGTGCTTCAGTGACGGGGCAAACGGGGTGACTTGACCGTGGCCCTAGGCTAAACCCCATCGCCAAAGAAGCATTTTCGCGCAGTCTCCGTTTCAAGGTCTGATCCTCTGTCGACTCACCCCGATATGCCGTCCCTGCGTACTCGGATGATCACGCGCCTGCACGCGCGCGCCGCCGGGCTGGGCCGCCCGGTCACCGCTTTTGTGAGCCAACCTGAGCCACGCTCAATCGGGCATTTCGCGAAGGGCAAACAGCTCGTCGCGGGCAACTATCTTTTCTCAGGGTATCTCGTCGAGGCGGGGGCGGGCACATCGCTTTGGAGCCTTGACCCGCCCGCCATCGGCTTTGCCGAAGATGCCCATGGCTTCATCTGGCTTGATGATCTCGCGGCCGTGGGCGATCTGGCCGCGCGCGAACTTGCCCAGGCCTGGACATTTGAATGGATAGAGACGTTCGGGCGCGGAGCGGGCATCGGATGGAGCCCTGACCTCACCGGGCGCAGGCTTGTCCGATGGATCAACCACGCGCTCTTTTTGCTATCGGGCAAGGGAGCGGTGTCAGAGCTTTTCTTTCGCTCGCTGGGCCGTCAGACCCGCTTTCTGGCGCGGCGCTGGGAATCTACATCGCCGGGCCTCCCCCGGATCGAGGCGTTAACGGGCCTCATCTATGCGGGTCTCTCGCTCACGGGAATGGAGCGGTATGTGCCCACGGCGATCGGGGCTTTGGGACGGGCATGCGAGGCGCAGATCGACCAAAGCGGGGCGATCGCCTCGCGCAATCCGGAAGAGCATTTAGAGATCTTCACGCTCTTGAACTGGGCGGCTCTGGCATTGCGCGATGCTGGCGAAGCCCCCGCCGCGAGCCATCAAGCGGCGATAGAGCGGATGGCTCCGGTTTTGCGGGCGATGCGGCATGCCGATGGCGGGCTCGCGCGGTTTCATGGCGGGGGCCGGGGCCTCGAAGGGCGGCTTGATGCCGCTTTGGCAAGCTCGGGCATCAAAGCGGGGGCAGCGCAGGACAAGGCCATGGGTTTTGCCAGGCTTGCCTGCGGCCGCACGACTGTCATCCTCGATGCCGACGCGCCGCCAAGGGGCCCGACAAGCTATAACGCCCACGCGTCTACCCTCGCGTTCGAGCTGACCTCGGGGCGGCGTCCGCTGATCGTGAGCTGCGGATCAGGCACGGCCTTCGGCGAAGACTGGCGCCGCGCGGGCCGCGCCACTCCGAGCCATTCGACATTGGCGCTCGAAGGCTATTCATCTTCGCGTCTCGCCGAGGCGCGCTTTATGTCAGGCCGTTCTCGGGAATTGCTCGAAGACACCCCCCGCGAAGTCTTGGGAGAGCGCAGAAGCACGGAGTTCGCGCTGCGCCAGCAGGCCAGCCATGATGGCTTTCGCGCGACGCATGGGCTCGTCCATGTTCGCACGCTCGAACTCGCCCTTGATGGGCGCAAGCTCGCGGGCGAGGACATTCTCGTGGCGCTCAATGACAAGGATCGCGGCGTGCTCGACCGCGCGGTTGATGCCAGCGGGTTGCAGGGGGTGCCCTTTACGATCCGCTTTCATCTCCATCCGGATGTGGATGCCTCGCAGGATATGGGCGGCGCGGCGATCTCGCTTGCGCTGAGGAGCGGCGAGATCTGGGTGTTTCGCCATGACGGCCAGGCGACACTTTCGCTCGAGACGTCTGTTTATCTCGAGAGAGGTCGTCTAAAGCCCCGCGGGACAGAACAGATCGTCTTGAGCGGGCGTGCGCTTCAGGAAACCACCCGCGTTCGATGGACGCTCGCCAAAGCGCAAGAAACTCCGCTCTCGGTGCGCGACACGCGCCGCGACGACCTCTAAGACCGAAGGACCATTGATGCCCGATCTTCAGCCGCTGCGCCGCGCGCTCATCTCAGTTTCCGACAAATCGGGCATCGTTGAATTCTGCTCGGCGCTGGCCGAGCGCGGTGTGTCGCTGATCAGCACCGGCGGCACGGCGAAGGCGTTGCGGGAGGCGGGCCTTAATGTGGCGGATGTCAGCGATGTTACAGGCTTTCCAGAGATGATGGATGGCCGGGTCAAGACATTGCATCCCGTTATTCATGGCGGGCTTTTGGCTGTTCGGGGGAATGTCGATCATGAAGCCGCCATGGCAGCGCACGGCATCGGCGCGATCGATCTCGTCGTGGTCAATCTCTACCCGTTCGAGGCGACGGTGGCCCAGGACGCGGCCTATGAAGACGCCATCGAGAACATCGATATCGGCGGGCCCGCGATGCTGCGCTCAGCAGCCAAGAACCATGACGCTCTTTGTGTGATCACCGACCCCGAGGATTATGGGAGCCTCCTCGAGGAACTCGCTGAAAACGGGGGGCAAACACGGTTCGCGTTTCGTCAAAGGCTCGCGCTTGAGGCCTATGCGCGCACCGCTGCCTATGACGCCGCTGTCTCGGCCTGGATGGCAAAGGCCCTCGCCGTCCAGCCCCGCCGCCACGCCATAGCAGGCACGCTGCGCGAGCGCTTGCGCTACGGCGAAAACCCGCATCAGGAGGCTGCGTTTTATACCACGGGCGACATGGGAGCGGGCGTCGCCACCGCAAGGCAGATTCAGGGGAAGGCGCTCAGCTACAACAACATCAATGACACCGATGCAGCCTTTGAACTCGTCAGCGAGTTTGATCCTGAAAGCGGGCCTGCCTGCGCGATCATCAAACATGCAAACCCTTGTGGTGTCGCGCGGGGCGAGACCCTCAGGGACGCCTATGCCAGCGCTTTTGCCTGCGATAAGACCAGCGCCTTCGGCGGCATCATTGCGCTCAATCATCCGCTCGATGGCCCGACAGCGCATGAAATCGCCGCCATTTTCACCGAAGTCGTCATCGCGCCCGGCGCGGATGACGAAGCGCTCGGCGTATTTGAAGCCAAAAAGAACCTGCGCCTTTTATTGACCGATGGCCTCGCCGATCCGCGCAAGGCGGGGCGCGTCATCAAGCAGGTCTCGGGCGGCTTTTTGCTGCAAGACAAGGATGTGGGGCATGTCGCGCGCGAAGACCTCAAGATCGTCACTGAACGCGCCCCCAGCGAGGCCGAGCTCACGGATATGCTTTTTGCCTGGAAAGTGGCCAAGCATGTGAAATCCAATGCCATCGTCTATGCCAAGGATGGTGCCACGGTGGGCGTGGGTGCCGGCCAAATGAGCCGTGTGGACAGCACGCGCATCGCCGCGCGCAAAGCGCAAGACATGGCAGAGGCGCTCGGCCTGTCCGCGCCGCTCACGGAAGGCGCGGTCGCGGCATCGGATGCGTTTTTTCCCTTTCCCGACGGTCTTTTGACGTTGGCGGAGGCAGGCGCGCGCGCTGTCATACAACCCGGTGGCTCTGTGCGCGATGATGAGGTGATTGCCGCGGCCAATGAAGCGGGCCTCGCCATGGTCTTTACCGGACAGCGGCATTTCCGGCACTGAAGGATGCGCGTTCTCTGGATCACCGCCCTCTTTGTCTTCCTGCTTGATCAGGTTTCAAAATGGTATGTCGTCCACTTTCTAGAGCTGGACACGCGCCTTGCGCTCGATGTGCTGCCGCCTTTTCTGAATCTTCGCATGACCTGGAATTACGGGATAAATTTCGGCCTCTTTTCGGGGACAGGCGGCACCCGTTGGATCCTGATCGCCATCGCTTTGGTGATCTGCGCGGGTGTGCTTTGGTGGATGCGCAAGGGCCAGGGGCGGCTTGCGCTTATCTGCGCGGGGCTTCTCGTGGGCGGCGCGCTCGGCAATGTGATCGACCGGGTCATCTATGGCGCGGTGGCGGATTTCTTGAACATGTCGTGCTGCGGCTTCACAAACCCCTATGCATTCAATGTCGCTGATTGCGCGGTCTTCGCGGGGGCGCTCGGGCTCGTCTTCTTCGCCGAAGACCACAAGCCCGCAAAAGCGTGACGCGCGGGCGTCAAAGCGTTAAGACATGCGAAACGGAGGAAATATGGTCCGGCTTGCTCTCATCATATCCGTGTCGTTGGTCGCGGGGTGCGGCGCCCAAGTGAGCCAGGGGCCCGATGAATTCGGGGTCGCGCCCTCGCGCCCGCTTGAGCAACCCGCCACGTTCAGCGCGCTTCCGCAGCCCATACCCGGGGCTGCCAACCGCGCCGATATCGACCCCGCCGCGGATGCGGCTGCCGCTTTGGGCGGTCGCTTGAGCGGTGGCGGTATCCCCGCGTCAGATGCCGCAATCGTCACCTTCGCAGGTCGGTTCGGCACCGACCCCGGCATTCGGGGCGATCTCGCTCAGGCGGACGCACGCTATCGCAACCGGCGCGCGCGCTTGGGTCTTTTTGGCGGGGGCGGGAGCGGAAGCGAAGCAGGCTATTTCCGGGCCTATGCACCCCAGACGCTCAATGCCTATCGCGAGCTCGAGCGGTTTCGCGCGAGCGGCGTTCAAGTGCCGACCGCGCCCCCGGCGCGGTAGCAATCGCGTTTCATTCAGGACGCAAGACCCGTAGAACCGATGGCGAGATATTTCTTGCGTCTGTTCGACAAAAGGTCGCCCGCGCTTTGTGGCGCAAGCTCGCCCAGCAATTTGGCGATCATTGTGCCTACGTCTTTGATCGTCGAGGGCCGGTTGCGATGCGCGCCGCCCAAAGGCTCGGGGATGATCTGATCGCAAACGCCGAGTTCCTTGAGGTCCTGCGCGGTCAGCCTGAGCGCCTGCGCCGCCTCGCGCATCTTCTCGGCGTCTTTCCAAAGGATCGACGCGCAGCCTTCAGGTGAGATGACGGAGTATACCGAATGCTCAAGCATCGCTACGCGGTTGGCCGTGGCGAAGGCGACCGCCCCACCTGATCCGCCTTCTCCGATGATGATCGAAATCAGCGGGACCTTGAGTTGCAGGCATTTCTCGGTTGAACGCGCGATCGCCTCTGATTGCCCACGCTCTTCAGCGCCCTTGCCGGGATAGGCCCCGGGCGTATCAACCAGCGTGACCACGGGAAGGCCAAAGCGATCTGCAAGATCCATCAGCCGGATCGCTTTGCGATAGCCCTCCGGCCGCGCCATCCCGAAATTTCGTTCGATCCGGCTTTTGGTATCGTTGCCTTTCTCATGGCCGATCACCACGACCGGTTGGTCTTCAAACCGCGCCAGCCCGCCCATCACCGCATGATCATCGGCAAAGTTTCTGTCGCCGGCGAGGGGCGTGAACTCGGTGAACAAGCTGTCGATGTAATCCTTGCAGCGCGGGCGGTCCCCATGGCGCGCAACCTGGCATTTTCGCCATGGGCTGAGATCTTTGTAGAGACTTTGCAGAAGCTGGCGGGCCTTGGCATCGAGCGCGGCGGCCTCTTTTTCGACATCCATCTCGGAATTTTCCCGAGCGAGGGCGCGCAGTTCGTTTGCCTTGCCTTCGATCTCAGCCAGCGGCTTCTCGAAATCGAGGTAGTTGGTCATGCGATGCTCCCGCTCAGATTGGCGCGTATATGGCTGTCGCTTGGGGCCGATGCAACTCTGCAAGCTTCGTAATGGCGCGTCTTGCAGCACCAAGATGCAAGATAGCCAAAGCGCCTGAAGCGCCCGAACCGGGCCACCCGATCACAGTATGCATGGACGCTCGCAAGGCAGAGGTCAGGCCGCGGCATTCGAGCCAGCGCTCCCAACCGCTTGCGGCGGCTAGGCGCGGCGCATTCGAAAAAAGATGTATAGGGGCAAGCCGCAGCTCACGCCGATGCAAAAGGTTGCCGGGATCGCGATGAGGCTGAGCCAATCGCGTGTCTTTACCGCCTCGAAGATGATCCAAATTGTGAGAGAAACGGCGGCGACCGTCAGATCCCAGACAAGGCCGGATGTTGCATCATTGACATGCCAGGCATCGACCATGGCCATGATCGACCAGCTATTCTCCTGAAACCAGGAGATAAAATAAAACATCGGGTGGATCGTGCCCCAGATCGCAAGGGCGAGAAAAATCCAGCGCATCAGAAGCCTACTGCGATGGTGACAGGCCCGGTCCGTGCGCCCACGCTCGCATTTGTTGTCACGCCGCCGGAGCCCACGGAAATGCCCGCCGTACCGAAGGGGCGCACCGGCTCCCCATCCGCTCCGCAAGATGCCAGCGCCACGAAGGCGAGCAGGAGGGTCAGGTGTTTCATAGGTTTTCCTTAGTCAATTTCGCTTTCCAGCGCTCGATCTGTTCGGCAACGCACACCGGGGATGTGCCCCCGTAAGACGTCCGAGATGCGACAGAGGCCTCGACTGTGAGAACAGTATAGACGTCTTCAGAGATATCGCCATGGACGGAGCGCATATCAGCCAGACTGAGCTCAGGGAGATCGCAGCCTTTCGCCTCGGCCATCGCCACAAGCGACCCCGTCACATGATGCGCGTCTCGGAAGGGCATGCCCAGAACACGCACAAGCCAATCCGCGAGATCTGTCGCTGTTGAAAATCCGCTGGCCGCTGCCGCGCGCAGCGCGTCCTTTTGGGGCTCCATGTCACGGACCATGCCTTCCATCGCGGCGAGCGCGAGCATGAGGCTATCGGCGGCGTCAAAGACTTGTTCTTTGTCTTCCTGCATGTCTTTCGAATAGGTGAGCGCGAGCCCTTTCATCACGGTCATGAGCGCGACATTGGCCCCGAGAATCCGCCCGATCTTGGCGCGAATGAGTTCGGCGGCATCGGGGTTTTTCTTTTGCGGCATGATAGACGAGCCGGTGGAAAAGCGATCCGACAGACGCACGAAGCGAAACTGCGCCGATGACCAGATCACAAGCTCCTCCGCCAGCCGGGAAAGATGCATGGCGCAGATCGACGCCACGGAAAGATAGTCCAGCGCGAAATCCCGATCTGCGACGGTATCGAGCGAATTGGCGGTGGGCCGGTCAAATCCCAGGGCTTCGGTGGTCAGGTTTCTATCAATGGGAAAGGATGTTCCCGCGAGCGCGGCGGCCCCGAGCGGATTTTCGTTTATCCTGGCCCGCGCATCTCGGCATCGCGACAGATCACGCCCGAGCATCTCAACATAGGCGAGCATGTGATGGCCCCAGGTCACGGGCTGGGCTGTCTGAAGATGCGTAAACCCAGGCATGACCCAATCTGCGCGAGAGTCCGCTTGCGCGATGAGCGCCTTCATGAGCGCGATGAGCGCTGCGTCGAGGGCATCGAGCTGATCACGGACCCAGAGGCGAAAATCGAGGGCGACCTGATCATTGCGTGAACGCGCCGTATGGAGCCTTCCTGCCGGCTCGCCGATCAGCGCCTTCAAGCGCGCTTCGACATTCATGTGAATGTCTTCAAGCGCCGCCGAGAATTCAAACTTACCGGTTTCAATCTCTGACAGGACCGTGAGGAGCCCTTCCCGGATCGCTTCTGCGTCCTTACTGTCCAAGATGCCCGTGGTGCCAAGCATGGCGGCATGGGCGCGCGAGCCTTCGATGTCCTGGGTTGCGAGCCGCCGATCAAAGCCGATGGAGGCGTTTATCGCTTCCATGATGGCATCTGGTCCGGCAGCAAAGCGGCCTCCCCACATCTTGTTCGCGAAATCGGTCATTTTGGAGAAGCTTTCATGCGCTTAATATCTGCCGCCGTGCTCTATCTCGCTGTCGCGATTAGCGCAAATGCTGACGATATCACGGCACTCTCGGACATGCGCAGCGGCGACATGAAGAAGCTCGTTTTCCATACCGAGCCTCAGGCGACCTCGGACAAGGACTTCTACTTGCCCGATGAGAGCGCGCACACACTGGAGAAGTATGAGGGTAAATACGTGCTCTTGAATTTCTGGGCGACATGGTGCGCCCCGTGCCGAAAAGAAATGCCAATGCTCTCTGAATTGCAGGAGAAATTTGGCGGCGATGATTTCGAAGTCGTGACCCTTGCGACCGGCCGAAACAAGGTCGAAGGCATGAAGATATTTTTCAAAGATATTAACGTCAGCAATTTACCAATGTATCGCGATCCCCGCCAATCTGTTGCGCGGGACATGGCGGTTTTGGGCCTTCCGATTACGGTAATTCTTGACCGTGAAGGTCAAGAGATCGCCCGCATGCGCGGAGATGCCGATTGGGCCAGCGATGACGCCAAGCGCCTGATCGCGGCTTTGCTGGAACCGGCAAGCTAGAATTCGCCGGTGACGGCGGGTCGCACGGCTCGTTTAGAGCGATTTTTTCTTTTCTTCGCCGATTGGCCGGTATATTCCCATTGCCACATTGGGAAATTATTCCCGTGTGAAACTAGGAAAACAACATGAGCATGATCGATCTCAGCTCGATGTCAAAGCCGGATTTGCAAAAGCTGCACAAAGATGTGGGCAAAGCAATTGAAAGCTTTGATGACCGCGTGAAGCAAGATGCCCTTGCTACGCTCGAGCAAAAAGCGAGAGAACTAGGGTTTTCTCTTTCGGAGTTGACGGGAGGCAAACGCGCCAAAACCGTCAATCCGCCAAAATACCGAAATCCAGACAGCCCTGAGCAGACCTGGACCGGCCGTGGCCGTCAGCCGCAATGGATTAAAGACGCCCTCGCCGAAGGCAAAGACCTGGGCCTGTTCGAAATCTGACTATCTCGCCATCGCCGCGACTTCAGCGTGGCGGTGGCAGCTCAAGACATGGTCGTTATAGATGCCGCAGGCTTGAAGCCACGCATAAATGATCGTGGGTCCGCAGAATGTAAAGCCGCGCTTCTTGAGGTCTTTCGAGAGCGCCTCCGACACTGCCGTTTTGGTTGGAACATCGGCGAGTGTCGCGGCATTCGTCTGGATCGGTTTCCCGTCGCTGTAAGCCCAGACCATTGCGCTGAAATCCTCTATCTCAAGAAACGCGCGCGCGCCTTTGATCGTGGCTTCGATTTTGCCGCGGTGGCGGACGATCCCCGCATTGCTCAAGAGGCGTGTGACATCGGCATCGTCAAACGCGGCCACCTTTTCAGGATCGAAGTCCGCAAATGCCTCGCGGAAGGCATCTCGTTTCTTGAGGATCGTGATCCAGCTTAACCCGGCTTGAAACCCATCGAGCACGAGCTTTTCCCAAAGCGCGCGGCTATCGTATTCCGGTACGCCCCACTCGGTATCATGATACTTTTCGTAAATTGGGTCGTTTCCAACCCAGCCACAGCGCTCCATCTCGCTCTCCCTCACTGGTTTTGTTTACGGCGCTTTAGCCCCTCTTGGCCATAACCCATCACAAAAGGAGGTGGGCGATGAGCAACAAAAAGAGGCCAGCCAACCGGCTTGGTGTCGGTGATGTCGATCCGTTGAGCGCCGCAATTACCGAGCGCGATAAGAGTGTCGTTGCCATGGTCAAAGAGGCCTTGGCGACAAAGCGGGCGGTGCTCGCTTATCAACCGGTGATGCAATCGCTCGCGCCCGGCTCTCCGGCCTTTTACGAAGGGCTTATTCGCATCCTTGATGGGACGGGCCGCCCGATCCCCGCGCGTGATTTCATGGGCGAGGTGGAAGATACCGAAACCGGGCGCTTGATCGATTGCCTCGCCCTGGAACTCGGGCTTGGGATGCTGAGCCAAGAAGCCGACCTGCGCCTTTCCATAAACATGTCGGCGCGCTCCATTGGCTATTCGCGATGGATGAAGACGCTCGAAAGCGGCTTGTCTCTCAATCCAATGATCGCGGAACGCTTGATCCTGGAGATCGAAGAGAAGAGCGCGATGACGACGCCCGAGCTTGTCGTCAGCTTCATGCGAGAGCTTCAGGGCAAAGGGATCTCATTCGCGCTCGATGATTTTGGCGCAGGCTTCACTTCGTTCCGCTATCTTCGCGATTTCTTCTTCGACATCGTCAAGATCGACGGCCAGTTCACCCGCGATATCGCCCGCAACTCAGACAATCAGGTCGTTGTCGGCGCGCTTCAGGCCGTGGGCCGACATTTTGATATGTTCACTGTGGCCGAGAATGTTGAATCCGCTCGGGATGCCCAGATCCTGGCCCAGATGGGCATCGATTGCATGCAAGGCTATCATTTCGGCGCGCCGAGTTTGACTCCGCCTTGGCAGGAGAAAGGCAAAAAGCGCGCTTGAGCCATGCGCTCTGCTCAATGCGGCATTTCGTGGCTTTTCCCGTCACGCGCGTTGCGCGCTCTGCGCGATTGGCCTAACCCGCGCGTATTGGCGGGGCCTTACCCGCAGGCGATGTGGGCTCTTGGTTCCGCCGTAATGGACGGAAAAGCAAGGAGTCCTTTATGACCAACGTTGTCATCGCATCCGCCGCCCGCACCGCCGTAGGTTCTTTTGGAGGCAGTTTCGCGACGACGCCGGCCCATGATCTCGGCGCTGCTGTCTTGGAAGAAGTTGTCTCCCGCGCAGGGGTCGAAAAGGCCGAGGTGAGCGAGACGATCCTCGGGCAAGTGCTTACCGCGGCGCAGGGCCAAAACCCGGCGCGCCAGGCTCATATCAATGCGGGGCTCCCCCAAGAAAGCGCCGCCTGGTCGCTCAATCAGGTCTGTGGCTCCGGCCTGCGGGCTGTGGCCCTCGCGGCGCAGCATATCCAGCTCGGCGATGCTGACATCGTGGCGGCAGGCGGGCAAGAGAACATGACCCTCTCGCCCCATGCGGCGCATCTGCGCGCCGGGCACAAAATGGGCGATCTCAAATATATCGATACTATGATCCGCGACGGTCTTTGGGATGCCTTCAACGGTTATCACATGGGTCAGACCGCGGAGAATGTTGCCGATCAATGGCAAATCACGCGCGACATGCAGGACGAATTCGCCGTTGGCT
The DNA here is from genome assembly GCA_039198835.1 of Pseudomonadota bacterium. GTDB lineage: Bacteria > Pseudomonadota > Alphaproteobacteria > Rhodobacterales > Rhodobacteraceae > Shimia_B. The sequence continues at coordinate 24,145 of JBCCTH010000012.1, forward strand.
CTCAGAACAAAGCAGAAGCCGCGCAGAAAGAAGGCAAGTTCGCCGACGAGGTGATGGCGTTCACTGTGAAAACCCGCAAAGGCGACATCGTCGTCGACAAGGATGAATATATCCGCCACGGCGCAACGATGGAAGCCATGCAGAAACTGCGCCCCGCTTTCGCGAAGGAAGGCTCGGTGACTGCCGCGAATGCCTCTGGCCTCAACGACGGTGCGGCCGGTGTGCTCTGCATGAGCGCCGCCGATGCGGAACAGCGCGGGATCGAGCCTTTGGCGCGCATCGCGTCTTATGCCACCGCCGGTCTCGACCCGTCGATCATGGGCGTTGGCCCGATCCACGCGAGCCGCAAGGCGCTGGACAAGGCGGGCTGGTCCGTGGGTGATCTGGACCTCGTGGAGGCCAATGAGGCCTTTGCCGCGCAGGCCTGTGCCGTGAACAAGGACATGGGTTGGGACCCGGCGATTGTGAACGTCAATGGCGGCGCGATTGCCATCGGGCACCCGATTGGTGCCTCAGGCTGCCGCGTTCTGAATACGCTGCTGTTCGAGATGAAGCGCCGGGATGCCAAGAAGGGCCTTGCCACGCTGTGCATCGGCGGCGGCATGGGCGTGGCGATGTGCGTCGAACGGTAACGTTC
>JBCCTH010000013.1:0-24578 GCA_039198835.1 Pseudomonadota bacterium
AGATGCGTTCGCGGGCACACTTTCGCAGACCATGACGAGGGGCTGCGTCAACGCGACCATGGCCTCGAGCGTATCGGCCCTGCGTCTCAGGCCGCCCGGGGGCACAGCGACCGGGAACATCCCCGCCAACTGGCAGCCAAGGAACACCTCAAAAAACGGCGCGCCGGGGGGAAGGGCTATGAAGACGCGCTCGCCCGCGCCCCCCCGCTCAAGAAGCGAGGCTGCCACGCGGCGCGCGTTTTCCATCAGGTGCGCGGTCGGGATGCCCTGATCGCGCGATTGCGCCCAATCATGAACTCTTGCGTCAAACGCACACGCATCAATGAGACGACCAGTAATGGTCTTTGAAAAAGTCTTCATAGCAAAAAAAGCCGCGCTAACTATGCGTTAAGGCTAGCGCCATCGCGTTGGATCCGCAATCTTTTCGCGCGCGACCTTTGAAATCGGCAAATCCGCGCAAAGACTTAGCTCAATCTGCCTTTATGGCGGGCCAGCGCGCGGGTGATGTTCTTTTGAAGAGCTTCATTGGAGCCGCCACCGATAGAAAGGAGCCGGGCGTCGCGCCAAAGCCGCTCAACATCGAAATCTGCGATGTAGCCGTTGCCCCCAAGAACCTGGATCGCGCGGTGGGTGGCATTTTCAGCGGCGCTCGCCGCGCTGAGCTTGGCGGCATCGGCCATCGGCGCAAGGGTTTCGCCGGTGATCTCAAGTTCGGCGGCAGCGCAATAGGTGAGCGCCCGCGCGCTTTTAAGTTCTGCATAGCTCTCGGCCAGGTGGCGCTGGATCTGACCGTAAAAGCGCAGCGGTTTGCCTTCGACCTTGCGCGCGCTTGCATAGCCATTGGCGATCTCGAGCGCGCGCATCCCAAGCCCGCAGCCAATGGCGGCCAGCGCAAGGCGCTCAGTTGCCAGGGTTTTCATGATCAGCATCGCGCCGCCCCCCTCGGGCCCGATCCTGCGCTCTTGAGAAACATGGCACCGCGAGACATGAAGCTCAGCGCAACTCGCCGCCCGCATACCGAGCTTGCCTGTGACCGGCCGCCCAAGGGAAAAGCCTTCATCCTCTTTTTTCAGCAGAAAAAGAGAAAGTCCGCGCAGGGAATCGTCAGATGTCCGGGCATAGACGAGCGCGGCATCGGGCAAGCTTGTCCTGGTTGGCGCGCCGTTGGTGATCCACATCTTCGTGCCGTCAATCACATAGCCGCCTGCCTCGGTCTTTTTGGCGCGGCTGCGCATGGCCATAACATCGGTGCCCGCTTCGGGCTCGCTCATCGCCAGCGCCCCCAGACACCCGCCCGAAGAGGCGCGGCGCATCACCTCGTCATGCGCGCCTGCTGCACCCTCCCGCAATGTCCCGATGAAGAGCACGGCATGCGACAGGACCGCCAGTGCAAAGCCCGGATCGGCCCAGGCGAGCTCTTCAAATATCACGCACATCGCGCGCAAATCCATATTCGCGCCGCCAGCCTCTTCGGGGCCGAGCACGCCAAGAAGCCCCAGCGCGCCCGCGCGCTCAAAGAGCGCTTGATTGAAGGTTTCCTCCTGGTCGGCTTGGCGCGCCTGGCTCAGAACCTCAGCCTCGGCGAAACGCCGCGTGGTTTGGCGCAGAGCGGCATGTTCTTCGCTGGGGTCAAAGAGTGTGATCATGTAAACGGCACCGCCGCGCGAATGTCGCCTTCAAGGATCACATCGGGGTGTTTGACCCAGGAGTAATAATCAATGCGTGCCGGAACTGGCGCGAAGCCCGCGCGCCACATCGCCTTCCGCGGCGCGGCCCCTTGATCCATATGGGCGATCATCGCCGCGCCGCGCGCTTTCATCTCGCGGGCCACAGCGATCAGCGTATCGGCCATGTCGCGCGGTGAGGCAGCCCCGGCGATGAAATCGATAAAGCCGACGCGGGTTTTGGCGCGGCCCGACCAATCGATCATGTATCCGGAGACGAGCGCATCGGCTGTGGGGTGTTTCATGGCGATGCAATAGGGGTGATCAATTGTGTGGGCCAAGGTCTCCTCGGTATAGATTTTGGTGATTTCAGCCGCCTCCTCGCGTTGGGCGGCGATGCGCATGTGGTCTTTGAGATCGGCCATGTCGGGCGGCGCGCCGCGCCCTTTGCGCCCGGTCCACCCCAAGGGCAGCACGCTGCCCAAACGCGCTGCACGGGCCTCGCTACGCGTCATCGCCCCTTGGGCGATAGCCCGCCCGTCAATGGCCTTTGTCCAGCAAGTGATCTCGCCGAAGCGGATGAATTCATCGGGGTGCCTTTTCTTCCAACCGCTCCAGAACTTGGCCGCGCGCGCGCCCTCGTGAGAATCGTGAATACCGAGCGAGAGAACGATCCCCTTGTCGAGCTGCGCCTGGCGGTTCGCCTCGACCAGGCGCAAGGCGAAGCCGGGGCGCTTGATCTCGGGCGAAATGCTCAGAAAAGACGCCAGCGATCCGTTGAGCTCTTGGCCGCGGTATCGCAGCCCGCAGGGCAGCGCGACAACGCATCCCGCGAGCTTGCCATCCTTGCGCGCCACGGTGACAAGATCGCGGTCGAGAACGCGCGGATCCATCACGCACCAATTGATGAAGTCAGCATCCCAGATCGGAAACCATGCCTTGTTTTCAAGAACCGATGCCCAGGCTGTCGTGATCAGATCGGAAAGTTCTTCGCCGGTGCCATCGAAGGTGGTGATCTCGAGCGTCATGCGGCCACAAGGCTCCTTTCGACGGTGCGCCGCCCGAGCGCGCGGTTCGCGGGCGCGCGCCCCGCGGCCCCGATCATGGTCTCATTGAGAAGCGACAGCGACAAAAGCAGCATGAAGGCCTGGCTTTCTCGCGGGCTGACTTTTTCGGGCGCGGAAGCGGATATCTTTGCCACGAGGCGCTCGGCATGGCGCGGATCAAGCGGCGCGATGCGTTTGAGCGCGCTTGGGGCGAGCGCGTCCGCGACCCAAGGCAAAAGCCCGCCTTTGGATGAGAAAAAGCTCGCCGCATCCGGTGCGAGATAGGGCTGTTTGGGCCGCGACAGGATTTGCGCCGGCAGCTTGCCCGCGAACGCCCGTTTCAAGATCGCCTTCTCGGTTCCACCGGCATCGAGGAGCATCTCTTCAGGAAGGGACCCGGCGAATTCAACGACCTTGCGCGATAAGAAAGGCATGCGCGGCTCTATGCCATGGGCAAACATCATGCGGTCCCCCTGGCTTGAAAGCAGGTATCCTTGCAGCAGGGTCTGAAACTCGATCCATTGCGCGCGGGCCAGCGGGGTTTGCGCGCCATCTTGCGCGGCTACGGCGCGAGCGAGGCCCGCTGTTCCATCTGTCTGCTCGCGCAGGAGCCTTTGTGCAAAGCGCCCATGTTGAAACCGTATGTCATGGGAGAAAAGGGGCGCGTCCGGTGCCCTGACAGATTTTGCGAACCGCGCCTCGAGTGCGGCGGTGTTTTCGGCGGAAAAGAGCGGGAGATAGGGGTAAAGCCGCGTCAACGCCGCGCGGCGCGCCTCTTGCGAAAGCGCGTGCCACTGCGCGCGCAGCCGTGTTTCGCGGAAGATATCATAGCCCAAGAAGATCTCATCGGCACCTTCCCCGCTCAGCACGACCTTCACACCGCGCGCCGCGATATGCCGCGACATCAGATAAAACGGGACAAAGGCGGTTCGAAATTGCGGGATTTCCGCGTGCCAAAGCGCCTGCGCGAAGTTTGCGGCAATGTCGCGCTTGTCGATTTCCACCGCGCTGTGACGGCTGCCGAGCGCGCTCACCATCTCTTGCTGGGCCTCGGCCTCATCAAACTGGCGGTCGGTGAAATTGACCGAAAAGGTATGGAGCGCGCCTTCCCATTGCTCTCGCACGAGATGCGCAACAATCGCGCTATCGAGCCCGCCCGAGAGCATGACGCCCAGTTCCGCGTCGCTGCGCAGCCTGAGCCGCGTGGCATCGCGCAAGGCGGCCCGGGTCTCTGAAAGCGCGTTTACTGGCGAAAGCGCGCCTGGCCGTTGTGGAAGCGTGAAGCCGCCGAAAACGTGCCTGGCCTCGCGCCCGTCGCGATCAATCATCAGAGCGTGACCAGCCTCAAGCTGGGTGACGCCCGCATAGGGCGTCTCATGGCCTTCCGGGCACCACTTCGCCATGAGCCCGCCAAGCCCGCGAAGATCCCATTCGAGGCCGGGGCCCTCCATCGCTTGCAGCGCCTTGATCTCTGATCCAAAGCCGATCCGCCCGGGCAGATGGCGCAGGTAAAGCGGGCGCTTTCCGTAACGGTCGCGCGCGAGCGTCAGCGCGCCGCTCAGGCGATCAAAAAGCGCAATCGCAAAGCCCCCGTCAAAGCGGTCGAACGCGTCCACGCCCCAGGCGATCCAGGCTTTGAGCGCGACTTCGGTATCGCACTGGGTCTTGAAGGCGTAACCGCTTGCCTGAAGCTCGGCGCGCAATTCGATGAAGTTGTAGACCTCGCCGTTATAGGCGATCCACCAGCGCCCGCTTTCGTCTGACATGGGCTGTTGGCCCTGGGTCAGATCCATGACCTGAAGGCGCACTGTGCCCATCGACAGCCCCGGCGCGAGAAGCCAGCCCGCCTCATCGGGGCCGCGATGGGCGATGCGCCCCAGCATGCGCTCGATCTCCGCGATACGCGCGGTCTCATCCTTCTTCCCACCGCTTCTGAAGTCAAAAATGCCCGCGATCCCGCACATTCTACTGCGCCGCCGCCAGAGTTGGGCGCAGCCGCGGCGGCGGGCTCACGGCGACATGTTTGACCGACCGATCAATGAAGAAGCCGAACTTCGTGAGGATATTGCCGTGCCCCATTTCGATCACCTGCGTCGCGCCCAGCGAAATGAGGGCGCGAACGCAACCTTGCCAGAGAACGGGCTCTGCCACTTGGCGCGCGAGATCATGCGCCGCTGGCTTGTTTTTGAAGGCCAAGCCGCTCACGTTGTCGATGATCGGCAGCGTAGGGGCGCGCAGCGTGACGCCCATGAGATAACGCTCAAAGCGCGCGGCGGCCGGGGCCATCGCCGGGCTGTGCCATGCGCCTGCAACGGGGATGTCCCTGATCTGCTTGGGGCGCAGTGGGGCGATGATGTCCTTTAGAGCTGAAAGCGCGCCCAACTGTCCCGCGAGAGTGACCTGATTGGGTGCGTTATCATTGGCAAGAAAAACGTCGAACCCTTGCGCCCGCGCCCGCGCGCAGCAGTGCTTTATGTCGCCCAGCGGAACGCCGATCACCGAGACCATCCCGCCTGGGGGACCGGCGGCGCAAGCTTCATCCATGAAGCGCGCCCGCTGCGAGATGACCTCAAAGAGCGTTTCTTCCTCAAAGCAGCCAGCGGCATAAAGCGCTGTCCATTGCCCCACGCTGTATCCCGCCAGACCGGCGATCACGGCGTTCGGGTGCGCCTGCCGCCAAAGCTCAAGGGCTAGCAAACTCGCTGTGACAGTCAAAAGAGAGGCGACGCGGTTGTCATTGAGCTCGCCCTCCCCGCGCAAGGGATCGCAGCCAAGGCGCTGAGCCAAATGGGCCCTCAGACGCCCGTAGGAGGGGGCCGCCTCAAAGGCGCTCAGCATATCCGCGCACTGCGCCCCCTGACCTGGGAAGACCAGGGCGACCTTGCTGTCAGCCTCAATATTCATCAGGGGCCAGCCCGACCTTTTCAGCGAGCCCTTTGACATCCTTCCTTTCAGGCAGGCGCGCGAGCTTTGCTTGCGCTTCCGCCCTTTCCATCGTGCCCGCGCGCAATTGTTCGGCGATCTCCAAAGCGTAGGGATGAAACCCGTGGCGCTTTGAATGTATGAAAACGCCGAGATCGTTGAGGCGGCAATTTGTTGAAGTGATCCCGGTATCGACGGGCCGCACCCAGCCCAGGGTTTCGATCTCGGCGATGATCTCGGCCTCGGTGATTGTCAGGCCGAGCATCGGATTGATCACGTCAATTTCGGTGAGGCTGCTGCCCGCGACCGCGCTGTCGATCTCGAAATATGACCGGGCTTTCTCGCCCAGAGCATCAACGAAGCGATTGACCATCTTCGAGCGGATCCGTGCCTGACGCCCAGGCTGGACATGCATCACCGCGCCGTCTTTTGGAACCTGTCCGCCAATGTAGCCGCCCGCGATGATCGGCGTGCCGTAGAGGAACGCCTGTTTGAGCATGTGCGTGTTGATCATGGCGATGCATGACGAGCAGATCGAACTTGCGCGCTTGATCGCGGCGGCGGAATGCAAGCTCTCATCGAGCGCGCTCTTGCGATACATCGTATCCACGAACCCCCGATTTGGGGTAAAGAGCGTGTGATCGACCCCGAGCGCGGCGCAAACAGACTGACAGTTCTTGACAGTGTCGCCACCCAGAAAGCCGTTATCTATGGTGATCGCGAGGCATTTGAGCCCGTAATCTTCCACGAGAAGCTTGAGCGTATATGAGCTGTCTTTTCCGCCAGAAAACGCAACGATGACATCATAGGGGTCGGCACCGCGGCGCGCGGCAATGACCGCGTCGATGCCTGCGCGGAGCGCCGCCCGTTCGGCCTGAATGACCTCCGCGGGGGGGCTTGCGCGGCAAAATCTGCAAAGCCCGCTGGCATCTATGTCAATGCCGGGCATGGCGGCGGGTAAAAGGCAACGCGTGCAAGCCGCATCCGTGCCGGGGCCTTGGCGCTTAGCCGGTGAGAGCTTGGTCATCTGTGACAGCCATGTCGGCCATGCGCGCCTCAATGAGGCGGACAATCCCGGCCAGCGACCCGATATCGGGTGAGGCCATATCGTCGTCTGAAATTTTCACCTGAAATTCTGCCTCTATGAACGAGACGAGCTCGATAAACCCGAAGGAGTCGATCAACTCTTCTTCAAAGAGATCGGTCTCCGCGTTCACCTCGTTTGAGAAATCGACGAGGAACTCGTGTGTTATGAACGCGGAAACCCGTGCTTGAATGCCCGAGCTATCCATATGACTTAATCCAAAAAAGTGGCTCAACACCTTGAGCATAGCGGCGGGTTCTGGCGCGCGCAACCGAGCGGTCCACCGCCCGCGCATGATGACGCGGTTTACACGGCAGCTTTCTGCCACTAGCGTTGAGCCACTTGAGCATAAACCCACACGTTTTAATGGGTCGTCATTTGAAAACGCTTTTTATCATGGCCCCCTTCTGGGATCCGTATTGCCCACCATTGGGGATAGCTTCTTTGCAAGCCTATCTGAGGGCGCGTGGTCGCGATGTCGCGATCTTTGATTTCAACACCGACAAGGATGTCTGGCGCTGCCAGCGCGAATACTTTGACCTGCTCGTTGATATCATCCCCGCCGCGCGCGGCTGGAACATCATGCGCCTCGGGCCTGATTACTTCGCGCGCCATCAGATGGCCTGGCTGAGGCTGCGCCATGAGCCCGCGCGCTATACCGATCTGGCGCGTCGGATCATCGATATCGATGGACGCCGCCAGATCGATACGACGCGCATCGCAGAGTTCGATGCGATCTTCGAGCGCCTTTACGCGCGTATCAATGTCCTTTTGCACGAACAGATCGCGCTCCACAGGCCCACGGCCGTGGGATGCACCTTGCTGACGACAACGCTTCCCGCCTCCGTTCACATTCTCAAAGAGATCAAGGACGCTCATCCCGAGATCAGAACATCTCTCGGCGGCCCCGGTCCGATCATGGGGGCGGGCGCCGATAGCCCCGATACCCATCGTCTCCTTGATCTGTGCCCTTGGATCGACAACGTCATCATCGGGGAAGGCGAGGTGATCGCCGATGCATTCCACAATGACCTGCTTGAGCGCGGGCGGATATATTCGCTCAAGGATGTGGGCGCGCTATCGCGCCATGAAAAACTCACCACCGAGACGAAAGACGGCCTGTTGCGAGCGATATCCACGCTGCCTACCCCGGATTATGACGGTCTGAAGGTGCCGCAATATGCAAATCTGTCTGTCGGTGTGACGCGCGGCTGCGCTTATCATTGCTCGTTTTGTTACGAGACAACCTTTTGGAAACGCTACCGCAAGCGCCCGATCGCGACCGCCATCAACGATATGACAGCCCTGGCCGAGCGCCACGGACGCAAAAACTTCTTTCTCTGCGACAGCCTCGCCAATCTCTTCGCCGGAGACCTCGCCGAAGCCAATCTTGAAGATGGCGCCGGGCTACGGTGGGATGCCTATTTGCGCGCGGACAAACCGCTGATGGATCAAAACTTTGTTCAACATCTCGCCGATGGCGGGATGGTGCGCGCGCGCATCGGGGTGGAATCTGCCGATGAAGAGACGCTGCTTGCGATGAACAAACGCACAACCGCAGAGGTTATGGGCGATGTCGTCGCCAATCTGGCGGGCGCGGGTATCGAGACGTCAACACTCTGGATCGCGGGCTTTCCGGAGGAGGATGAAGCCGCCTTCCAGACGTCGCTCACTTTCCTGCGCGAAAATGCCGGGCATATCTATGCCGCCGATCCCTGGATATTCATTTTCCATCCCACGGTGGGCGATGCGCCGGTTTTCGGGCGCCTGGTGGGTGGAGATTCATTTGAGGCCCGCTATGGCATGCGCAGGCTCTATCCCGAAGAATATGACGATGCGCTCCTCGTGCAGTATTACGAGCTCGATATCCCCGATGTGATGGCGATGAAGATCGACCGCCTTGAGCGGATGTGCCGGGTGATCGAGGAGGCGGGCATCCCCAACCCTTACTCACTCAAGGAATGGCGTGCGGCCAATCGCCGGTGGCAAGATCTGACCCGCCATTCGAGCCGCGGGCAGCCAATGATCTCTCAAGTCGCCTCGGGCGGTCGCGGGCGCCCGACACCGCCTTTGGCGCGCTCTGCCCCAGCATTTGAAGCAAAGGTCTGAAAAGCATGGAGAAAACGCAAAGCCGCCCCAGCAGAACAGTGATGGCCCATACGGGCGCCGATCTCTTGCTTGTCGGCGTCACCTTTCTGGGGCTCGCGCTTCTCGCTGCGGCCTATCTGGCCTTTCAGAGCTGGGGCTTTTGGGCGCTTGTGCCGCTTTTTGTCGTGATGTGCTTTGTCATCTGCACCAATTACCAATGCACAGCGCATAACTTTGTGCATAACGAGTTCTTCGCGGCGCGCTGGATGAACGATGCTTTTTCGGTCCTCAATACTCTCGCTCTGGGCTTTTCGCAGACGATCTTTCGCGAGCATCATCTCAACCATCATAAACACAATAACGCGCCCCTCGCGCGCGACGGATCGGCGGGCGATCTTTCGTCTCTGCGGCGTTATTCTGGCGATGAGGAAGAAGATGAACCCTTCCTGAAATACATTCTGCTATCGCCCCTGCGCGCAGATATCCTGAGCTATGCCCGCGCCGCGATCCGGCGCAAATACAAGGCGCGCCTCGTCGCCGAGGCCGCAGCCCTCGTTTTGTTCTGGCTCTTCCTTTTGGCGGTGGATTGGCGCTTTGCGCTCATGTTCTATCTCCCGCTCGTCTACCTTGGCCATGTGATGACCTATGCGGAAGGCTATTTCGAGCATCATAAAACGACGCCGGGCGACCGCATGCGCAACGCGGTTTCCTGTTATGGCGCGCTCTACAACTGGTTTTGGTTCAACAACGGCTATCATCAGGAACATCATTGTTATCCCGCGGTGCATTGGACTGAGATCCCCGAATATCGCGAGAAGATGCTCTCAGAAGATGAGCGGCGCGTTGTATCCTATGCCCATTGGGTAAATTTCTAGGCGGCGCTGCGGGCGATGAATGCGCCATTCTCCATAAGTGCGCTGAGCGGCCTTTCGGCGGCTCAACTCAAGCTGCTCGTCGCTGAGCTTCAAATAAAGCTTGAGCGCCAGAAAGGCGCGGAGCAGGCCACCAAAGAGATCGCGATCATTGGGATGGCGGGGCGCTACCCGGGCACGGATGGCACGCTCGAAGGGTATTGGCGGCTGCTCCAGGCGCCCGCTAAACCCGCCATCGGCCCCGCGCCTGATGAGCGTCTTTTCATGCATACGGGCCCGCCGGATGACACCCGTGTAAGGCAAGCCCGTTTTGTCGAAGATCATTGCGCGTTTGACGCAGACGCCTTCGGCATGGGCGCGCGCGAAGCCGAAGAGCTTGATCCCCAGTTGCGTGTCGCGCTCGAGGTCGCTTGGGACGCTCTCGAAGATGCGGGATGCGGCGGCGCGGGTAAAGAAGCGCGCGCGGGCGTGTTTTTGGGCGTCACCACAAACGATTATGCGGATTTGGTCCGCGAAGCCGGGATGGACCGCCCCGGCAGCTTCGCCTTGGGGAACTCGCACGGGCTCTTTGCCGCGCGTCTTTCCCACGTTCTTGGGCTCAAGGGGCCGTCGATGGCGATCAACTCGGTCTGCGCGTCCTCGGGGATCGCGTTTAATGAGGCCGTTCTCGCCTTGCGGCAGGGCGCTTGCGACATCGCGCTGGTCGGGGGGGTCAATGCGATCTTGTCGGATTTTGTAAATCGCGATCTCGGTGGTCTCGGGATTATCTCGCGCAAGGGTCGCTGCGCCCCGTTCGATGCGAAGGCTGATGGATATGTGCGCGGCGAGGGCTGCGGATTTCTTATCCTCGAAGGACGCGCCCGCGCCAAAGAGCGCGGGCATCGCGAAATCGCCACCGTTGCCGGCCTCGGCATGGGCCATGATGGCGACGGCCAGATCCTTTCGCCCAACCGCTGCGCGCTTGCGGCGGCGATGCAAGCGGCCCTCAAGGATGCGGGTCTCGAGCCCGGAGCGGTCTCGCATCTGGAGGCGGGATCAATCGGCGCGCCGCTGGCCGACGCCATCGAAGCGGCCGCTCTGGCTGATGTTTTTGGCCATGCGCGCCCTGCGCCGCTCGTTATCGGGAGCGTCAAGCCGCATATCGGGCATCTGGAGGCCGCCTCGGGCGTCGCGGCGCTGACATCGGCGGCGCTTCAACTGAGCAAGGGCCGGCCAGCCGCATCACCCGAGCGCCTCGACGTCAATCCTCACATTGCCTGGGACGAGAGCGAAATCACGCTCGAGGCGGGCGCGGGCGAGGCGGTTCCCTCGGTGATCGGCGTCAACACGGTGAGCCTCTCGGGCACCAATGTTCACATCCTCCTAGGGCGGGCGGAGCCGCGCACGGCTCAGGCGGCGATGGTGAAATCCTTTCCGATCCTCTTTTCGGCGCGCTCGCCGGAGGGGCTTTGCCAAATGGCTGCCGCCCTGGCCACTGAGCTCGAAGCGCATCCAGAAACGCTTTGCGACATGGCGTTCACGCTCATGGCCGGGCGCACTATGCTGGCCCATCGCGGCGCGGTGATCGCCAGCGATGCGGCAGCGGCCATCGCGGCACTGCGCGCTTTTGTGCCATCAGAGCCGGTGGGCGAACCGGTGGGCGCAGAGCAAACGCGCCTCGCCTTTGCGGACCAGGCGCCAGACTTGCCACCGATGCCCGAGACCCTGCGCGCGCGGCAAAGCGCGCTGGAAGCTTGGGCGGCGATCGCTGGGCAGGCGCGCGAGGCCGACGCGGAGAGTTTCGCCGCGCAAGCGGCCACAGCGGCCACAATGCGCGCGCTGGGATGCGCGCCGGGTGAGGCATCGGGGCAGGGGGGCGGCCTTCTCGCCGCGGCGCTCTTCGCTGAGAAACTGAGCCTCGCCGATGCCGCGCGCCTTGCCCATGATCTTGAGGATGAGACGCGCGATAATGTGCGCCTCGAGACCGGAACGCTGCCCCTTTCGCCGCGCGTGGAGACGTTCGGCGATCTGCGATGCGCGATGCTTTCAGGTCTTGAGGCCGCGCCGGGCATCCCCTTGACTGGAACGCTCTCAGACATAGCCGCGCGTGCGTTCGAGACGGGTTTGCGCCTCGATTGGGGCAAGCTGGCCGCGCTTTTTGGTGGCGCGCGCGTCGCGCTGCCTCTGCCTAGGTTTGAGCGGAAAGCCCATTGGCCGCGCGCTCTCATCGAGCGGTTCGGGCGCGCCGAAGCTCGGCAGGATGCCGCGCCTGAGCCTTATCTCTCAGAGGAAGAGGCCGAGCGTCTCTTGACGGTGATCCTCGTTCAAGAGATCGGCTTTTTGCCGTCTGGCCCGGGGCAATCGCTCATTGATATCGGGGCAAGTTCGCTTGAAATGCTGCGCGCCTTGTCTCGGATGCGCGAGGAGATGCGCTTTGAGCCTGATCTTGATGCTTTCCTGCTCGATCCGAGCGTATCGGGGCTTTTGAGCCAGTATCGGGCGGCGCAGGAAGCGCAAACGCCCGACATCGAAGAGACAGAGGAGGGATGGATATGACCCCCGACGCCCTCGTTGAAGAACTCAAGAAGCGCCGCGTGTCGCTGACCGCCCATGGCGACGAGATCAAGTTTTCCGCGCCCAAGGGGGCCGTTGATGCGGTGCTGCGCCGGGCAATGCAGGCCAACAAGCAAGCGCTCTTCGCCTATGCCCGTGCCACAGACGCGCCGCATGTTGCCGCGCGGCCCAGCAAGAAATTCTCTCTTTCGGTGCCGCGCCCCGCGCTTGCGCCACTGATTGATCCCGATTGGCGGCCAAACCACTCGTTTTTGCAATGGGTTGAACGCGATAAAGGCTATCTCCTCGATCAGCTTCAGATCGCCAAGGTTTTCGAGCGGGCTGAAGGCGCCCATATGTGGACATCGGAGGGCGCGCAAATCCTTGATTGCCTGTCGCAATACGGCTCTTTGCCCTTCGGCCATAACCCACCCGAGATCTGGGATGCGCTCGAGGAGTGCCGCGCGAGCGGTCGCCCCGCATTTTCGGCGAACGGGCTTTCTGATGCGGCGGGCGCGCTCGCCGCTCGGTTGATCGGGCTTTGGCCCGAGGCGGGTTTCGACGGGGTCGTCTTTACGAATTCAGGTGCGGAGTCGCTTGAGGCCGCAATAAAGCTGGCGCGTGCGGCGACGGGGCGCGCGGCGCTCTTATCGGCAAAGGGCGGCTTTCACGGGCTCACCATCGGCGCTTTGGGCGTGGCGGGCAGCGACAGCTATCGCGAGGGGTTCGCTGTGCCCGTCGATCCCCGTGACCGTGTCCCCTATGGTGATGTCGAGGCGCTTGAAGCGGCTTTTGAAGCCGAGCCGCGCCGCTTTGCCGCTCTCATGCTCGAACCGCTCCAGGGCGAGGCGGGCATTATCGATCCGCCCGCCGGATATCTCGCGCGCGCTAGAGAGCTTTGCGACGCCCACGGCACGCTTCTTGTTCTTGACGAGGTGCAATCCGGGCTCGGGCGGACGGGCGAGATGTTTGCATCGCAGTATCACGGTGTCATCCCCGATATCATGACGCTCGCCAAGGCGCTTGGCGGCGGCGTCATGCCCGTGGGGGCCACGCTCTATAACGCGCGCGCCCGCAGCGAGGCGTTCGGCCTGCGCCATTCCTCGACCTTCGCGGGCGGGGCGCTTGCGGCCTCGGCGGGGCTTGCAGCGCTGGATTATCTCACAGAAGATAACTGCGCGCTTCTGGCCCATGTCCGAAAAACCGGGGCCTTCCTGCGCGCCCGGCTCGAGGCGCTCCAATCGCGTTTTCCTGACTTCATCACCGGTCTTTCGGGCCGGGGCATGATGCAGGGTATCCGGCTCGATTTTGCGAGCCTCCACGAAAAGCCCGGCCTGCTGGGCCTCGTGACACAGCAAAATCTGACGATCCATCTCGTGGTGAGCCATCTTCTTAACAAGGGCGGCGTTCGTCTCGCGCCGTCCTTTTCGGCGGGCGATGTCCTGCGCATCCAGCCGCCGCTCACGGTGCGCGAAGACGAGCTCGAACCGCTCTTTGCCGCGCTCGAGGCCACGCTCGGCGCGCTTCGAGCCGGCGATACCGGCGAAGTGCTCGCCCATCTCATCGGCGTTGAAGACCGTGCGCCAAGTGAGGCCAAGCCGCCCGTGACCGGCCCGCGCCCCACCATCGAGGCGCGGCCAGCTCAGGCGGGCGAGGGGCGTTTTGCTTTTGTCGTTCACCCGCTCGATATCGCAGATTTCGCGCGTCTTGATCCGGGGCTGGGCGGCGTGGAGCATGGCAAGCTCGCCGGGCTCGTTGACCGCCTGTCTCATTTCATTGATCCGTTTCCAATCGAACGCCTTGAGATTGCCGGGTCGGGGGGCGCGCGCGCCTATGGCGAGCTTATCCTTGTGCCCCATACGCCCGATGTCTTGATGCGGATGCCCGCTGCGAAAGCGGAAGAAGAATTTGGCCTCGCTGTCGATGTCGCGCACGAGCGCGGCGCTCGGGTGGTGGGGCTCGGCGGCTTTTCCTCCATCGTCACGCGGGGCGGCATGGGGCTTATTGCGCCCAAGCGGCCATCGCTCACATCGGGCAATGCCTATACCTCGATCATCGCCGCGCAGGCGATCGAGGCGGGGATGGCGCGGCGCGGGCAGGCGCTCGCCCAAACCCGGGTCGCGATCCTTGGCGCAGCGGGGATGGTGGGCCGCGCGACGGCTCTTCTGGCTGCGCAAAAGGCGGGGCATATCGCGCTCGTGGGAAACCCGAACCGCGTTGAGGCCGTGCGAGAGCGTGGGCTGGCTGTCGCAGTGGAGCTGGTGCGCGGCATGCGCGCTTTCGCGGCCCTTGAAGCGCCCGCGCCGGGCAGCGTTGCCTCTGCGCTTTCAACCATGGCCGAGCTCAGCGATGCGGCGGCGGCGATTGCCCTTGAAGAAGCGGGCCGGATCGCCATTGCGCCACCCTTGACCCAAGCGACCAAGGCCGCCCATGCTATCATCCTTGCCACTAACTCGACCGAGCGCTTTCTGACACCCGCGCATGTGCGCCAGGGGGCGCTGGTTTGTGATGTGTCGCGGCCCTTTAATGTCCATCCCGATGTGATCACCGAGCGCCCGGATGTCGAGGTTATTGAAGGCGGGCTTGTGAAACCCCGAGAAGGCCTGAAAGGCCCCACCCTGGCTGGCCCGGACGACACCCACATCTTCGCTTGCGCCGCTGAAACGATGCTCTGGTCGCTGGAAGGGGCCTATGCGCGCGTGCATCCTCTTGGCTGCATGGAGCCCGCGCGCCTTCTTGAGCTTTCTCGGATCGGCCAAAAGCACGGTTTTGACCTCGCCATGGTGCCGATGATCGAAGAATGAGGGCGCGCCATATGCGCGCCGTTAGCTGACCCCGAAAGATGACAGGTAGAGCTTGCGCGCCCAGAAACGGCCCGCGAACCCCATGACAACAAGTGCAACCGGGGCCCAAAACGCGCCGCGCAAGCCGGGATCGATGGGCAGAAACGCGAAAAATCCATCGAGGATGTAGACGAGCGCTGCGACAAGAAGACCATTCGAGACAAAGCGCGCAAAGCCCGCGAAGAGCTGTTGAAAGCGATCAACAGCATTCACGACATCCTGGGTTTGATCGTCGAGTTGCTTGACGAACTGATAGGCGATTTCGGTTGAGGCGTTGAGCGCGGTGAGCTGTGTCCAACTGCGCGCCACAACGGCATCGGGGCTATTGGCGCGCATCAGCTGGCGGATCTGGATTGATCGCAAGATGCGCTTGAGCTCGCGCCGATACGGGAATTTCTCATGCAAAACGAGGATGAGCGTCTCGATGGCGATGACGCTTCGAAAATAGCGCACCGCCACATTTGAAACTGAAAGGTTATGGCGGCGGGCGGTTTCCAGGATCGTGAGCAGCAACCCGCTCGACCCGCGCTCGCGCAAAGATGCCTTGCGGTTATAGCCCGCATTCATCCAGTTGCGCGCGCCAGAAATGATCTCGCTTCTGATCGCCTCCCGGTTGGCGCCAGCCGGGATCGGCTGGAGGAAGGTCGATACCTCGCGGTAATATTTATCAAGGTCGCCGACGCTGAGCGCCAAAAGCACCTGAAGCTGGGTATCGCGAAACTTTTTATCGATCTGCCCGGTGATCCCGAAATCGACATACCCCACGCGCCCGTCATCCAAGATCACAAGATTGCCCGCATGGGGGTCTGCATGGAACGTGCCGCGTTCGAAAACCTGCCTGAGCATGTTTTCAAGCAGCATATGGGCGATCTGATGCGGATGGTGCGTTTCGCAGCGTTGGGGCGGGTTCTTTGGGCCACCCTCGCGCAGATCGCGCTTGATCTGGCTGACCCAGACGCCGGACAGAAACTCAAGCGTCAGCACGCGCTCTGACGTGTACTCCCAGAAGATCTCGGGGATGTATTCATCCTCTATATCCACATCGCTTTCGCGCATGGCGGTGGCGAAGGCGGCCTCTTTCTTGAAGCTGAGTTCCTCAGAGGTCCAGAAGCCGAACTCTTCGACAAGCTCTTTGATGCGCAGCCGGCGCGCGAGCCCGGTGCTTTCAACGAGCCAGGCTAAAAAGCGCATCAGGCGCAGATCGCCGTTCACCTTGCGCGCGAGGTTTGGCCGTTGAATCTTGACGGCGACGGTCTTGCCGCCGTGGAGCTTGGCGCGATGAACCTGCGCAAAAGAGGCAGCCGCAAGCGGTTCTTCCTCGAAGCTCTCATAAAGGGCTTCGAGCGGCTTGCCGAAATCAGCCTCGATGGTTTCGCGCACCGTCGCGAAAGGGAAAAACTGCGCGCGGTCGAGCAGTTTGTCGGCCTCCTGCGCATAGGCCTGGGGCACGATATCGGGGCGCATGGCCATGAATTGCCCGAGTTTAACGAAGATCCCGCCGAGCCCCTCGAGCGTTTTGCTCAGGATAAGCGGCGCGCGATCGCGCCCGCCGTAAAAGCCCAGCCGCGCGGCGCGGCTGAACCACCACATCCGGATAACCGCCCAAAAGCAGACGAGCACAATTTCAATGCTGCGTAGCACGATACGCTACCAGGGATTTAAAGAGGCGGCGCGCTGACCCGTCACTTGGCGGTTGGCAATTTGTCCAGCGTCTTGCCGTTCTTTGGATCGATATACTTGTTGCTCGTGCCGTTGGTCATGTAGATGCAGGCAACTGTCATCGATTTACCGAGCGCTTGGGCAACTACGCGGGCGTTTTCAGCTGTTTCGGGCCGATCAACGTTGCCCGCCACGCGGTAATAAAGAACACCGCTCTTTCCCGATTCCGATAAAGCAACCGTGGCGGTGGATGGCTTTTCTTCATCGCTGATCGTGTATTCGACATCGGCTTTGATGGTTGTGAAGCCAACGGACGCCAAATGATCGGTCACACTGTCGGGAAGGGAAACGCTCGCAGCTTTGGCAGTGGCGAGCGTGACAAAGCCGTCGCCATCCACTGAGAAGTTGTCTTTGATCAACGCGCCGATATCGGCGGCGGACATATCTTTTGCGCGACCGGTGAGAAAGGCTGTGAGCCCGTCAAAGCTCGCGCGTTTGAACTCGGTGCGTTCAATGAAGAGCTTGCCCGCCCGGATCAGCTTGTCAGCCTCGGTTTCTTCGCTGCTTTCAAAGGCCATCGGGGCCAGATCGCCGCCAGCAGACACCATGCTTTCCATGAATTGGCGCGCGTTCCTGACCTCGGCATCGACAAAATCCTGAATGGATTGCGGTATGTTGCGGACCAGGTCACCTGCGTTGCGCGCAGAGAGAGACGGGTCGGTCTCCATGAAGTTGCGCACGCTGCGTTGGACGGCATCCATATAAGCGGCGGAAGCGGCATTCGCGCTGTCGGTGAGGTCTGAAATGATTTCCTTGGGGGTCGAGGTGCGAAAATTGGTCATAAAAATGGCTCTGTCTGAAGGGACGCGATGATCCCATGGGTCTCACTTGGGGCGCGAAAAGTCAATCTTTGACGCAGCCCTTGGGCCAACGCTTGCCGAAAGACCGCCGCGCTCACCCCGAGCGCGCGGGCAAGGGGCAGGCTGCGCGCCGGTCGGGCAGAGTTAGGCCTTCATAGGCGCGTTGTCTCAGGGGCCGCATCTAACAGATCATTAAGATAACGTGGGCAATTCAATTAAATCAAATTGCGCATTTAACCGGTGTTTCATTCCCAATTGTTTCAACTCCCTTTGAATAACAAAGGTGGTTGCAATGGGCTTCATGCTTCTTTTAGGCGCGCTTTCGCTCGCCGCATTCTTTGGCGATTTCAGTGACAGCGATGAGGAAGGCGATGCAGCGCCGGAGCCCGAGATCGAAAAGGGCGATCCGCCATCGGGCTCGGACGCTGGCAACGATGAAGCGGGCGACGGTGTTGAACAGAGTGACATCGATCTCGCGAGCGCGACATCGGTCATCGTGGGCGAAGAAGGCGGCTTTAACATCGAGCTTGAATTCGAAGGTGAATGGACGCTGGAGGAAAAAGAGCAGGTCGTCTTGGCCGCCGAAGAAGTGGCGGCGCTCGTCCATGAAGACATCCCCGATGTCAAAGCCGGCGATAAAGAGATCGACGATCTCGTAATCAAGGCGCGTGTCTCAGACGATCTCGGCAACGGCGCGCTGGGGCTCGGCGGGTTTACCTCGGTGAGAGCGGGCTCTTACCTGCCGGCCCAAGGCGAGATCACGATCTTGCGCCAGGACGACCCGACCGAAGGCACCTTTTATGACACGGCTGTCCACGAAATGCTCCATGCGATGGGGTTCGGCCTCATTTGGGAGCCCCTCGGCCTAGTGTCTGACGACAATATCGAACCGCGGTTCACCGGGCAAAAGGCCACGGAAGTTTATGAGGAGATGGTGCAAAACGGCGAGATCGTTGACCCGAACGCGGCGGCAGGCGTGCCGATCTCCTTTGGCGATGAGGCACATTGGGATGAAGCAACGCTCACCTCAGAGATCATGACCCCCTATCTCGACCCCGGAAGTGAGCTCAGCGATCTGACAATCGCCGCGCTCGAAGACATGGGCTATGTCACCGATTTCCATGTCTCCAACCTGTTTTTTGAAGAAGCCAGCACGATCATGCCTTTCTCCGCGGGGGTTTGAGCCGCGCGCGCTCGACCAAAGCGGCGCGCGGTTCGGCCGCTATTTGCTTCGCAAAGGCGCACCCGCCCGCCCGAATCCATTTCAAGACAATCGCCCACCCTGCCTGAGGCCAAGAGTGCCGCCGCCTGGGGCGTTCCCGGGTTTCCAAACGCGGCAAGCTCACCGTTTCACGCGCGATCTTTCAAGCAAGACCATGAGACGGCAGAGCCGGGCGCAAGGGCGAGCGGGAGGGTGCCCGACTGCGCCGAGACCGACCGACCGTGGTCAACCTATGCGCGCTCTTGAAAGAGAAGCGCATCTTCAAGCGTGCCGACATCGCGCTTTTCCAGCATTGGCAGCATTTTTCGAAAGACTTCCGCCGTGGCGCGCGCGTCGCCGCGCGCTGTGTGTCGGTCATTTTCTTTGATCTCAACGCCGTAACGATGGGCGACGGCATCGAGCGTGTGATCGTTGAGATGCGGATCAAGCGCCAGTGACAGGCGCGCGGTACACAAGACCGGGCTCTCGATCCGCGGCCCGCCATTGATGGCGAGGCGCTCAAGAAAAGCTTGATCGAACCGCGCATTATGCGCCACGAGCACCGCATCTTCGACGAAATCGGCGAAATCCGCGCCCACCTCTTTGAACGGACGCGCATCCGCGACCATCGCATCGCTTACCTTGTGGATCGCGGTGGCACTCGGCGGGATCGACCGCCCGGGATTGACCAAGCTGTCAAAGACATCGCTTTCCATCAGCCTCCCGCGCAAGAGGCGCATGCCAGCAAGCTGCACCACCTCGTCCTTTTGGGTATCAAGCCCGGTCGTCTCGGTGTCGAAGACGACAAAACACATATCCGCCAGGCGGCCCATATCCTCCGCCAAGGGAAACTGAAAAAACTCTTCCGACCCGCGCTTGGGCCGCCTGTTTTCCTCTGCCGCGCGCGGCACCTCCAGGCGCAGGCAATTCTGCCGGGACATCCAGATATCTGCCTCTTGCGCACGAAGCGCCTCGGCCAGGGTAAAGCGCTGATAGGGTGCGAAAAGCGGCGCTTCGAGCAGGTGATCAAGTGCCACTTGGTCGAAATTCGGCCCGCGCCATTCGAGCCGCAACTCGGCGCGTCGCGCGCTCAAGGGCTCCGCATGCCAAGTTAGCCCGTCGCGCTCTGCCTGCGCGGCGACCTGCGCTGATAAAAGGCTCAACGTCTCGCCGATCGCGTAAGGATCAATAGAAAGAACAAGGCTGCCGTTGCGCGTTGGCGCTTGCGCGCCCGCGAGGGCGCGCCCGTCAAAGAGCGCGCCCACATTCTGGGGGCCACGCGGCCAGGCGGCCCGTTGCGTGCCATCCACCTCGGCGCTGGCTGTCTCAAGCGCCAAGACGAGCGCGTCGGTCTCAGACCGCAGCCTTTGCGCCAATGACTTGCTCAAGGGGCCCCGCGCACCTTCGCCGTCTTGCGTGGAAAGCGCCACTTCGAGCAGCGCGCTCATGTTCATCGTCGGGCGGCGCGCGCTTTCCAGAAGCCGCTCGACGGCACCGCTGCTTTTGGTCTCGATTTCGAACCGCTCGGTCGCTCCCTGAAAGACAAGCACTTGGCCCAAGACCTCGTCTTCCGTTCCAAAGGCTTGGAGCGTGCCGCTTAAAAGCTGGCCGTCGCCTCGTTTGGCCGCGGTCAGAAATGCGCGCGCTGTCTTTTCGCCCCGCGCGAGCGAGGCTTCGAGGGGCGCGACATCGAGAAATCTCTCGACGCGTCGCTCGAGAGAAAGAGCGCCCAATAGATCCTCCGCGGCTTGATTAAAAAGCAGGATCCGCCCCTCGCCGGAAATGACCAACACCGCCTGGGAAAGCTCTTGCAAGAGGGCCGCAAGAAGCGCCTTTTCGCGTTCAAGCTGGGCGGTCCGGGCTTGGATCGCCGCCGCTCTTTCCTCGCGGGCCTCCAGCAAAGACCGGTGGATCGCCGCCGCCGAGGGGGCCAGCGCACCCAGATATCGCCCCGGATCTTCATTGATATCGCTCGTCATATCCGCCGCGGCCCGCGATTTGAGATCGCCCGCGAGCGCCAGGATCGGACGCGACATGTTTTCATCGAAAAGGAAGCCGATCCACGTCGACAGCCCCAAAATCGCAAACCCGCCCACAACGCCAGCGATCAAAAAGCCCTCTGCCGGGCCGCCCGCGCGCGCCCAGCCAAGCCAGAGCGCGGCGGCAAAAAGAGCCGCGCCCCCCAGCCCGAGCGACGCAAAAAAGAGCGCCACCCGCAGCCGAAGCCCGAAACGTTCACGCATGCTCAAGCATCGCGCCGATCTGCCCGGTCAGTGCTTTGGTGTCGAAAGGTTTCAGAAAAAAGGCGTCCGCGCCGATTTCGAGTGCGCGCCGCCGCGTGCTTTCGCCAGCCGCCGATATCATCAACACCTTGAGGTCGTTGAGGGCGTCGTGATCGCGAATATACTGACAGAGGCTATAGCCTGAAACCTCGGGGACCATCGCATCAAGCACCACGAGATCGGGCCGCTCTTCTTCAAGCGCATGGATGGCCGCCGCGCCGTCGCTCACATGACGCAGCGCATAGCCTTCGCGCCCGATGAGATAGCTCAGAGCGAGGGCGATGTTCTCTTCGTCTTCGACAAGGAGGATCCTTTTGGGCATGTCACCCATCGCTTTGTCCTTCGCAAATCTCTCTCAGGACCGCCGGGTCAGCCTCTGCCCAAGGGGCATCTTCCGGGTTGGCGAGTGTGCGCCTAGTGGCATTGGCGAACGCGGAGCGGGCGCAATCGGCCAGTTGGGGCACTGTCGCGGGCGGCGTCCAACGGGCAAAAAGATAAAGGTCAAAGAGCCGGAGATCGGGCGTATCTTCGCGGGTCTGCACGGCGAGCGCATCGACGGCCAGAATGCGCACGGTTTGCGGCCAAACATAGCTCCAGGGCCGATACCAGACGCTTTCTTCGACCTCGTCGATGACAATGACCCCCTCGGGAAGCCCCGCCACCGTGCGCGCGCCCCAGCTATATTCATTGGCGATTGTCACCCCGATCATGGCCAGACCGGCGGCCACCGGCATGGCCCATTTCGGCAGACGCCCGCCTGTGAGCATGTTGGCGAGAAGCGCCATCCCGGCGGCTCCGAAACCTGCCGCGAAAGTTGCAATGAGTTCTAAAAACATCGCCTTGCCCTCAAAACAGACTGCCCAGGGCGTTTTGCATCGTTTTGACCACCAGAAACGCATCGCGCAGGTGATTGCGCTCGAGCTCTGAAAACGTCGATGGATCAAGGAAGTTATCGGGCGTCTCTCCGCGCCTGATCTGTGCGGCTTGATGGCTCAGGCGCGTCTCGGCGATGAAGTCATAGGCATCGAGCAAGTCACGCGCGCCGATCTGCGAGATAGTGCCCGCCTCACCCGCCGCGCGGATGCGCGCGGGGGTGTTGAGCGCCGTCAACCCGCCTCTGAGGGCATAGACGCGGCCAAGATCCGTGATCGGAACCACGCCCGCGTGTTTGAGATCGATCCGGTTTTTGTGTTCTCCCGACCGGATGAGGGACAGCCCCCGGAAAAGCCCGAGCGGCGGCGGATGCTTGAGCGCATTCGAGATCATATGGCGCACGAAGATCGAATTCTTGCGCGCCATTTCTAGCGTGCTCTTTTGGAGATCGCGAAACAGGCTCTCCGCCCCCGATATCGGGCGCAGGTCAAACATGACCGAAGCCAGCATTTGCGCCTCTTCGTCGGGCTCGCCGATCCACTCTGTGAAGTAGCTTTTCCAGACATGCCGCGGTTGGCGCCAGCGCGGGTTGGTGGCCATCATATCGCCCGGGCAATAGACATAGCCGATTTCGTGTAGGCTGTCTGAGACGTATTTGGCCAGCGCTGCGAAGTATTCATCGTCTTCGGGGCGCATGCGGTCATCGATGATAAGGCAATTATCCTGGTCTGACACGCCGGTTTGCTCGCGCCGCCCCTGGCTGCCGCAGGCCGCCCAGAGATAGGGGACAGGCGGCGGCCCAAGCTCATCTTCGGCGAGCGTCAAAAGGCGGCGGGTGGCGGCATCGGTCAGATCGGTGATGCGCCGCGAGATCGCAACCGGGCGTGTGCCCGCGGCCGCCAAGTGGCTCAGCAGATCGGGCAAGCGATCCATGACCTTGGCCATGTCCGCGCTCGAGCGCGCCGAGACAAGCTCTGAGCCCATGAAGCTCGCGGTCGCGTTCTGCTGGCGGAACAGATCGGTGCGGCCCACAAGGCCCACGATCTCGCCGCGCGAATTGGCGACGGGCAGGTGGCTGATGCGGCGTTCGGCCATGCGCATCATGGCATCAAGCCCGAGCGCGCCAGGCGATATCGTGACCGGATCCGGGGTCATCACCTCGGAGATGCGGATATCGCCGGGGATCCCCGCGGCCAGGACCTTGTTGACGAGGTCATGGACGGTCACGATCCCGAGAAGCTTTGGCCCATCCATCACCAGAACCGAGCTGATGACACGGTCGCGCATGATCCGCGCGACGTGGCGAGCGGTTGCCTCAGCCGCGCAGCTGCAAACCTCCTTCGTCATGAGATCAGAGACCTGGATCGACATGAGCCCGATTGCGTAGGGGCCTTGATCGCTTGCTGTGTCGGAAGGTTTCGAGCGCCCAAACCACGCCCCGATCGCGGGTATTTCTGTCGTGAGTTCTAAGAAGTTGTCGGCGGGAAGCAGGAGCAGATCGGCATCTTCTTTGCCGCGCGCGGTGAGCATGGCGCGCCCATCGCGCAAAAGCCCGCGCTCGCCCATGAGATCGCCCGGCCCCCGATGGGAGATGATGTCAGCACCGGAACAGATATCCATGCTGCCGCGTTCAATGATGTAAAGCCCAGGCAGCGAAGCGCCCTCGGCAAAGAGCGTCTCCCCTGCCTCCACATGAACCTCTTTCACGAGGCGCGCGAGTTCTGGGTGCTCCTCGACCTTGAGATGCGTGAACGGGGCCACGGCTGTGAGCCGGTCGAGAATGGGAAGCGAGAGATCAGCCATGGGCGTGGGTCGTCTCTGTCATGCCGGGAAAAGAAGAAGGGCGCCCGCGGGGGCGCCCTTCACTGTCTCTTGATCAGTGGTCTGATTGCGCCGCCGCTGCTCCGCGCGGAACACGCACGCTCTCAACAAGCTCGCGGACCTCCTTGGGCAGTTCCTTCGTCACCGAGGAGACCGCGAAGGCCACGCTGAAGTTGATGATCGCGCCGATGGCTCCGAAGGAGGTCGACTTGATCGTGCCGAGAAGCGGATCAGCGTCTGTGAAGCTGTTCGTGCCAGGGATGAAGAACCAGCCCTTGTGCAAGAAGATATAGACCAGCGTCACCGAGATGCCGGCGATCATGCCCGCCACGGCCCCGACATTGTTCACCCTCGTTGAGAAGATGCCCATCATCAAAGCCGGGAAGATCGACGCCGCCGCGAGACCAAAGGCCAACGCCACGGTCTGCGCTGCAAAACCCGGCGGGTTGAGGCCCAGATAGGTTGCAACACAAATCGCTGCTGCCATGGCACCGCGTGCCCACATCAGCTCGCCCTTCTCGGAGATGTTCGGCATCAGCTGACCTTTGATAAGGTCGTGGCTCACCGCCGAGGAGATCGCCAGAAGAAGGCCCGCCGCCGTGGAAAGCGCCGCCGCGAGGCCGCCGGCCGCCACAAGGCCGATGACCCAGCCAGGCAGGTTTGTGATTTCCGGGTTGGCGAGCACGAGGATGTCGCGGTTGAACTTGGTGAGTTCGTTGCCGGCCCAGCCGTTGGCGGCTGCGGTTGCGGCCATCGCCTCTGATCCGTCATTGTAGAAGAAGATCGCTTGGGGCGTCATCGCGCTCGCCGCCTCGGGCCCGAAAGCCGCAG
>JBCCTH010000014.1:0-23646 GCA_039198835.1 Pseudomonadota bacterium
CGTTTCGATCTCAATACTTGAGCCGCGCGAGGCTGCCAACATTAAAAGCCCCATGATACTGTCGCCTGAGGCGCAAACACCGTCTTTCTCGACGGTACATTCAGCCGCATGGGCTTCAACGACTTCGACAAATTTCGCGGAAGCGCGCGCATGCAGCCCTTTCTGATTCACGATTTCCAATGTCCGACGAATAGCCATGCCGCTAGTGCATAGCCCCATTCACCACATCCAGGCTATCGATATATTTTCGCCCGGCTTCGCGCGCGGCATTTACCGCGTCTTCTAGGGGTTTGCCACGCATTTTGGCCAGCTTCACGAGCATAGGGAGATTAGCACCATAGAGGATGCGCCGCCCCGTTGGCTGGCACGCTCGCAACGAGAGATTAGACGGCGATGACCCGAACATATCAATGACGAGGACAACTCCATCCCCCTCATCCACATCATCCGCGGCAGTGCAGATTTCGTCTTGCTTGGTTGCCCGGTCATGTTTGGCCTCGATTGAGACCGACCGAATTCCGCCTTGCTCCCCCACGACATGCTCCACCGCCGATTTGTATTCGGCTGCGAGGCCTCCATGGGCGACGATCACGATCCCGATCACGCGCTCCCCTTTTGTCCCACCGCGAGGGCGGCTGTGCCGCTCTTGCGCTCAATCTCCCGATGTCGAATAGACACCTCCCACCCGCACTCCGCAAGGGCTGCGGCGACATGCTCCACCATCGTGACCGAGCGGTGTTGCCCGCCGGTGCAGCCAAAGGCGATGCTCAAATGCGCTTTTCCCTCCTGGCGATAGGCGGGCAACAGCAACTCGATCATATCTCGCACTTGGTTAAAGAAGCGCGGATAGCGCTCATCGGCCTCGACATAGGCCCGCACCGCCCCATCGAGCCCTGAGAGACCGCGCAAGCTGGGCTCCCAATATGGGTTCCGCAAAAAGCGGCAATCAAAAACCATGTCGATCCCGCGGGGCAGGCCGCGCTTATAGCTGAACGAATGGAGCGTGACGGCGAGGGTCCTTGTGCGCTCGCTCCCAAACCATCGCTCAAGCTCGGCTTTGAGATCGTGGGGGCTCAGATCAGACGTATCGACGACGATATCCGCACGCGCTTTGATGGGCACGAGAAGATCGATCTCGCGTTCGATGCCCAGCGTGGGGGTTTCCTCGGGTGCCGAAGGATGCCGCCTGCGCGTTTCGGAATAGCGGCGCAGCAGCACATCAGGCGC
The DNA here is from genome assembly GCA_039198835.1 of Pseudomonadota bacterium. GTDB lineage: Bacteria > Pseudomonadota > Alphaproteobacteria > Rhodobacterales > Rhodobacteraceae > Shimia_B. Next base: position 1,228 of record JBCCTH010000014.1, read on the forward strand.
ACATTCAAGGTAAAGAACCTCGGGCGCGATCTGCGGGAAGGCAGCCATCGAATCGATGATTTCGATGAAACCGTTCACAGAAAAATCCCGCGTTGCAGGGGCCACGCCGAGCGCCATGGGCTTTTCGAGCGGCGAGCTCAGCAAGCGTTCGGTAAGACCGAGCGGCAGGCTGTCGATGGTCTCATAGCCCATATCCTCAAAAACCTTAATCGCAGTGGATCGCCCGCCGCCGGAAGGGCCGGTCACGAAAACCAAATGCTCGGTGGCTGGGGAGGACGGATCTTGCATCTGTTGAGTGGCTCTTTCGAAGGCTGACATAGGGCAACCGCAGCAAGAATACAGGGGCCCACGCCGCAAGGTGACGCAAGGCTATTCACGTTCTCTGGCGGATTTCTTTGCGCATGCAGCATTCATGACGCGCGCGGCTGCGCCTTCGCGCCCGCATGCGCCCCGGCTTATCCGCGCGCTTGCGCGGCAAGCCAGAAATAGATCGCCTCGGGGGCGGCTGGGCCTGGCGGTGATCGAAAATAGCGCGGCTCCGCGGCCCCCAAGGCGAGGGTCATCGCCTCGGGCACGCGGTCTTCTTCGCCAAAGGCAAGGTCGAGCACGGCCACAAGCGGGGCCTCGGGCGCGCAGGGTGGCGCGATTATCCCAAATCCGCGCGCCTCGATCAGAGGGGGCGAAACGACTGGCGCGCGCATGATCAAGCGATTTGGCGCGGCACTTTCCTCGCTCGGCGCGAGCCTGACCAGATCGTCTGAAACAAGCAGGCCGCCCAATCCGCACAGACGCAGCGCGAAGGTGGATTTTCCTGCGCCCGCAGGCCCGATGATGAGCACCCCTTGTTCGCGCACGCTCACAGCGCTCCCGCGCACGATCCGGGCATCCCCCTCTGTCTTGAGAACTTTGAAGGAGGTCTCGTCCAGGCCAAGCGCCATGGCTGCGCCTGCATGTTCTGCCCGCGTCTTCAGATCGGCAGACCCACCACGAAGCGCGCGCCGAGCGGATCGCTTGTCAGGTCAGCCTCGGTGGGGCGGATGTTTTCGGCCCAGATCACCCCGCCATGGGCTTCAACGATCTGCTTCGAAATCGCCAGCCCGAGCCCTGAATTATTGCCAAACTGACCAGCGGGCCGTTCGCTGTAAAAGCGTTTGAAAATCTTTGTGAGGGCCCCATCGGGGATCCCCGGCCCGGTATCTTCGACGACGACCACGATGCGATTGTCGCGCTTGCGGGCCCAAATGCGGATCGCGTCGCCATCGCCGCAGAAGCTGATCGCGTTGGTGATGAGATTGACAAAGACTTGCGCCAATCGGGCCTCTAGCCCGTAAGTCTGCATCGGCCCGTCAGGCAGATCGGTGATGAAATCGATCCCCTTGGCCTCGGCTTCCTGCCCCAGATACTGCCCGAGATTAGAGAGCATCTTGATGAGATCGAAGGCCTCCTCCTCTTCCTTGACGAGTTCGCTATCGAGGCGAGAGGCGTTGGAGATATCGCTGACCAGCCGGTCAAGACGGCGCACATCGTGATCGATCACATCAAAAAGCTTGTCGCGCTGGTCATCGCGCTTTGCGACGCGCAGCGTGCCCACGGCAGAGCGCAGCGAGGCCAGCGGGTTTTTGATCTCATGGGCCACATCGGCCGCGAATTGCTCGTTATTGTCGATCCGGTCGTAAAGCGCGGTGACCATCCCACGCAGAGCGCCGGAAAGGCGCCCGATCTCATCGGGTCGTGCGGTCAGATCGGGGATGCGGATGCGCGAGGGCGACATCTTGCGCGCGTTCTTATCGCGACCGAGCTCTGCGGCAGCGGCGAGATCGCTGAGCGGATTGGCGATGGTGGATGCCAAAACAAGGCTCAGACCGATGGAAACGAGCAGCGCTATGACGAACATCTGGAGCACTTGCTCGCGCTCCTGACGCACCAGAAGATCGATTTCGCCCGCCGCCGAAATGATCGCAACCGCGCCCACGACCCGCCCGTTTTGCGCGATGGGAGTAGCCACGGAAAAGACCGTGCCGCCGCGCGCATCGCTGCCGGTATCGGCTTGCGGCGTGCCTGCGAGCGCCCCGTCGAGAAGTTGGCGCACCTGGTCTTCCGGCGAAACACTGGGGCCTTCATCGGCGCTCGAGGGAGAGACCAAATTGGCGAGCCCGTCCCACATCGAGTTGAGAAACTCTGTGATCACGGTCGAGCGGACATCGCTTTGCAGCCCGCCCACGCGGGCCGGATTGGCCCGCTCAAGCCCGAGTGTCGATGAAATCAGCGCTTGCGCCGTGTCGAACACAAAAACCTCGATCCCGCCGCGCAGGTCGAGCCCTTCGAGCACTTCATCCACATCGATGCCATCGCCGGTGGCAAAGTTTGCCGGAGCATTGGCAGGCAACCCTGCTTCGAAGACGTCGGCGATGAGTTCGGCCTCGTTCACAAGGCCGCTCGCCCGCTGAAAAGCGAGGCTTTCGCGCGAGGGATTGAGATAGAGCACGCCAGCGACGAGGATAATCAGCGCGAGGAGGTTGAATGTGATGATCTTGCGCGCCAGCGGCGAGCGATTGAGCGAAATCAGCGAGCGCCGATCTCGCGTGTCTTGCAACTCTTTTTCAACCGTTGCATCCGGCGCAATCCAATCATCGCCCAGCAGGATATCGGCCTGCCGGACGCTCTGTAGATCGCGAACGTCGATCTCTCGGTTGCTCATTGGGGCGCGCGCCCCCCACACGATGGCTACTCTTCGTTGTAACGGTAACCGATACCGTAGAGAGTTTCGATAGCTGAAAACTCATCATCGGCGGTCCGCATCTTTTTGCGAAGGCGCTTGATGTGGCTGTCGATGGTGCGGTCATCAACATAGACCTGGTCGTCATAGGCCACGTCCATCAGTTGATCGCGCGATTTCACAAAGCCCGGGCGCTGCGCGAGGGCCTGAAGCAACAGAAATTCAGTGACCGTCAAAGAGACATCATTGCCTTTCCAGGCAACGGCATGGCGGAGCGGGTCCATCGTAAGATGGCCGCGCGTCATGACCTTTGTTTCTTCGGTATCGGCCACAACCTCGCCTGAAATCGCGTCCTGCCGGCGCAGCAGCGCGCGGATCCGCTCGACGAGAAGGCGCTGGCTGAACGGCTTTTTGACATAGTCATCGGCCCCCATGCGCAGCCCAAGGACCTCGTCAATTTCATCGTCTTTCGATGTCAAGAAAATCACCGGCATCGTCGTCTTCTGACGAAGACGTTGAAGCAAATCCATGCCGTCCATTCGCGGCATCTTGATATCGAGAACGGCCATATCCGGCATGGCCTTGTTGAACGCATCGAGGGCCGATTGGCCGTCATTGTAAGTGTCGACGTCGAAGCCCTCAGCTTCAAGCGTCATTGAAACCGACGTCAGGATGTTCCTGTCGTCGTCCACAAGGGCGATTTTTGACATGGATGAGATGCCTTTCGTACTGCTCTGTTATTGCCTGCCTGTTTTTTCTTCTTCGTCTCGGAAAACGGGCGAAAAATCAACGGAAAAGCGAATCACAGCGGATGACCTAGCTTCAAACTGGCCGGAAAATCCTGAAGGCTGGCTTAATTGCCTCACATGCCGCGCGCTCGCGGGATGGTTCGGGCAAGTTCTCGCTTGGTTGCGCTAACTTGCGCTTGATGGCGCTAACAGCCTGAAAGCGCACTATTATTGAGCGTTAGCGTCATGTAGGGCTCGAGCGTTATCCGCAACGAGGAGCCGCAGATCATGGCCAACGGGCGTTTCAATCCGTCGTTTAGCCTGGAAACCCAAGGGATCACGGGGCTAGGCCAAGTCTATTACAATCTGATTGAGCCAGCGCTTGTGGAAACCGCCATCAAGCGTGGCGAAGGCGAGCTCGGCCAGGGCGGCACGCTGCTTGTCTCAACGGGCAAGTTCACCGGTCGCTCCCCCAAAGACAAGCACATCGTCCGCACGCCCGATGTCGCCGATGAGATATGGTGGGAGCAGAACGCGGAAATGTCGCCCGAAGGCTTTGACGCGCTCTATGACGACATGCTCGCGCACATGCAGGGCCGCGATTACTTCGTGCAAGATCTCTTCGGCGGGGCCGATCCCGCCCACAGGCTCGACGTGCGCATGGTCACAGAACTCGCCTGGCATTCGCTGTTCATCCGCCACATGCTGCGCCGCCCCGATGCCGAGGAAATCGCCGATTTCACAGCGGACTGGACCGTTATCAACTGCCCGTCCTTCAAGGCCGACCCCGAGCGGCATAATTGCAGGTCCGATACAGTCGTCGCGATGAATTTCGCCCGCAAGCTGATCCTCATCGGCGGGACGGAATATGCAGGAGAAAACAAAAAGAGCGTCTTCACGCTGCTCAATTATCTTTTGCCGGAGCGCGGGATCATGCCGATGCATTGTTCCGCCAATCACGCGCCTGGCAATGCTGTCGACACGGCGATCTTCTTTGGCCTCTCCGGAACGGGAAAGACGACACTTTCAGCCGATCCCGCACGCGTGTTGATCGGCGACGATGAGCATGGCTGGTCTGACCGGGGCACGTTCAACTTCGAAGGCGGTTGCTATGCGAAGACAATCAAGCTCAGCGCCGAAGCAGAGCCCGAGATCTTCGCGACGACCAAAAAATTCGCCACCGTGATCGACAACATGGTCTATGACCCCGACACCAAAGAGCTTGATTTCGAGGATGATAGCCTGACCGCCAATATGCGCTGCGCTTATCCGCTCGAATATATCTCGAACGCGTCGCCCACCGCGCTCGGCGGGCATCCCAAAAACATCATCATGCTGACCTGCGATGCCTTCGGCGTCCTGCCGCCCATCGCACGGCTCACGCCCGCGCAGGCGATGTATCATTTTCTGTCGGGGTTCACCGCCAAGGTCGCGGGGACAGAACGCGGCGTGACCGAGCCCGAGCCCACCTTCTCGACCTGCTTTGGCGCACCCTTCATGCCGCGCAGGCCCGAAGCCTATGGCCGGCTTCTGCGCGACAAGATCGCCAAGCACGGCGCGTCTTGCTGGCTTGTCAATACCGGGTGGACGGGAGGGGCCTATGGCGAAGGCTCTCGGATGCCGATCCGCGCCACCCGCGCGCTTCTCGCAGCCGCCCTCGACGGCACGCTCACAGAGGGCCAATTCCGCAAAGATGAGAATTTCGGGTTTGAAGTGCCGGTCAGTGTCCCCGGTGTCGCTGACCTTCTTCTGACGCCGCGCCGGACTTGGGAAGACGGAAAGGCCTATGATGCACAGGCGGCAAAGCTCGTTCAGATGTTTTCAGACAATTTCGAGCAGTACCTGCCGCATATCGACGAAGATGTGAAAGCCGTCGCGATCGGGTGATTGCGGGGCAATTTGCCCGTCGGTGCGGCACGGGGGCTGGGGACCGAGCCCCTGGCCCTGCCCTGGATCAGGAACAGGACATGTTTCGCCCAAGTGCGCGCGCGCAACCCCCGACTTGGTCGGGCTTCTCGCCGGTTCAGAGCGGATAGGCGCGACGCCTTTGATTTTTCTTCCAGGCCCGCAGCGAGAGGTCCCGCATCAAATGCGGGGCTGCGACGCGGCCAGCCCCCCGGCGTCAAGCCTTGCCGCTACCCAAAGAGCCCCCGACGGATCAGATTGAGCCCCGCGATTGCGAGGACCACCAGCGTCGCTTTCTTAAAGAGCGATTGATCCATCCGATCCTGAATGCGAAAGCCGATCCAAAGCCCCAGAACCGCGGGCAAAACAAGAAGCGCCGAAAACGGGATCGTGCGCGCATCAAGAACGCCCGAGGCCAAATGTGCGAAGGCAAGAAGCACCGCGCCGAGGCCATAGATCGCCCCCTGCACGCGCATCTGCTCTTCTTTCGAAAGCTCATAAGCCGTCAGGTAAGCGACAGTCACCGGCCCCCAAACGCCTGAAATCCCCCCGATCGCGCCCGCAAAAAGGCCGAGCGCCACAGAAGTTGCCCGGCTCTTTCCATTGAGCTTGAGAGGCACGCCCAGAAGAAGCGCCACCGCATAAAGCGTCACAGGGACCCCAAGCAGAAGATAAAACGCATTCGCGGGGATCTGGCTGAAGAGCTGCGAACTGGCCAGAAGCGCCGCGCCCCCCATTGCCAGAAAAAGCCGATACCGGCGCAAAGATCCGAGCATCGCGGCAAAGCCCTGGCGCAAGGCCTGCATCGCGTTGGTCACGAGCGTTGGCAATATCAGGCCTGCGAGCGCGAGCTCTGGCGCGAGAAAGCTGCCCAGGCCCGATACGAGCACCATGGGCATCGCGAAACCGACGATTCCCTTCACCACCCCCGCAAAGACAGCCACGCCGCAGGCCAGAGCCACCAAAGGAAGCGCGATATCAATTTCCATGCCAAGCGTGTAAACCGCTTGAAAAGCAAGCGCATGCAAATTCATCGCGACACTTTAATGCGCAAGAAATCTTTGCGTTGAATTATTGTTGCGCTGCACCTGCAAACACTCTAGCTCATGCCGAGCCAAGGATAGGAGACGCAAGATGGCCCATGATGGACAGCTTCAGTTCGAAACGCCGGTGCTCGCCGGGCTGCTTGATCTGACACGGGACGCGCTCGGCCCGGTTTCCGAGATCCTTGAAAAGGCGAAAGAGGCCGTGAAGGCCGCCGTGGTGGAAAACGGCCGCGTCTCCGGGCCGCTTGTCGATGCCCACCAAACCGCCGCCCATGGCCTCGCCTGGCTGGCAACCTACGGCGAAAGCTTGCGCCAAATGCAGGCTTGGGCGGAAAAACTCGAGGCTGACGGCCAGTTCGGCGAATTGGAACAACTCATTCATCAGATCGCTTTCGGAGAATATCTTTGGCAGATTTTCGGCGGCATCCAGATGAACCAAGGCGAAGTGGTGCGCCTGCAAGACATGGGCCTTGCTCAAGAAGACCAGCGCGCGCTCATGGCGCCCGCGGTCATGACGCTGTGCAATTCCGGCAATAGCCAGGCGGCGCGCCTGCGCCTCGTGGAGTTGATGCAAGAGCAGCAGAACACGATCGTCGGGCGCTCCGGGCTCGACGAAGAGCTCGAGATGATCCGCGAACAGTTTCGCAGATATTCCATCGAGCAAGTCGAGCCCCATGCCCATGAATGGCACCTCAAGGACGAGCTCATCCCGATGGAGACCATCAATGAGCTGGCGGAGATGGGCGTTTTTGGCCTCACGATCCCTGAGGAGTTCGGCGGATTGGGCCTTTCGAAATCCTCGATGTGCGTGGTCTCCGAGGAACTGAGCCGCGGCTATATCGGCGTGGGCTCTTTGGGAACGCGCTCTGAAATCGCCGCCGAGCTCATTCTTTGCGGCGGGACAGACGCGCAGAAAGAAAAATGGCTTCCAGGGCTCGTCTCGGGTGAGATCCTGCCCACGGCTGTCTTTACAGAACCGAATACAGGCTCAGACCTCGGCGCGCTCAAAACGCGCGCGAAAAAGGACGAGGCGGGAGATTGGATACTCAACGGGAACAAGACCTGGATCACCCATGCATCCCGCACCCATGTCATGACCGTGCTCGCGCGCACGATCCCGGATACGGAAGACTACAAGGGCCTCTCGATGTTTCTGGCGGAAAAGACGCCCGGCACCGATGACGCGCCCTGGCAAGACCCAGGCATCTCAGGCGGGGAAATCGAGGTGCTCGGATATCGCGGCATGAAGGAATACACGCTCAACTTTGACGATTTCAAAGTGAAGGGTGAAAACCTTTTGGGCGGCGAAGAGGGCAAAGGCTTCAAGCAACTCATGGAAACGTTTGAGTCCGCCCGTATCCAGACAGCGGCGCGGGCCGTGGGCGTGGCTCAGTCCGCGCTTGACGAAGGCATGAAATACGCGCTCGACCGCAAAGCCTTTGGCAAAGCGCTCGTGGCTTTCCCGCGTGTGGCGTCAAAGCTCGCCATGATGGCGGTTGAGATCATGGTCGCGCGCCAGCTCACCTATTTCTCGGCCGTCGAAAAGGATGAGGGCCGCCGTTGCGATCTGGAAGCGGGGATGGCCAAGCTTCTTGGCGCGCGGGTGGCTTGGTCTGCGGCTGACAATGCGTTGCAGATCCATGGCGGCAACGGCTTTGCTCTCGAATACAAAATCAGCCGCATCCTTTGCGATGCCCGGATCCTCAACATTTTCGAAGGTGCCGCCGAGATCCAGGCCCAGGTCATTGCCCGTCGCTTAATGGCCTAAACGGTCCTGCGTCTCCCGCAGGCCCGGTAGCGCCGGGCCGGTGGTAAAAAGGTACGCGCCGCTGACGTTTGTCCCTTCCTAGCGAGGCACGCGCTCGCTAGGATACAGGTAGGTTTGGGCTTCCATGTCAGCGCACATCATCGATCACAAACATCCGGTCGGCTTCACGCCCGGCACCTTCGTTCAGACGGTGAAAGGCTTGCGGCCCGTGGAGCGGCTGGTGCCCGGAGAGGACAGGCTCGAGGTTCTCGACGGGTCCGATGTCGCGCTTTTGGCAATGACGCGCGTTGAGTTTAACGTGGCTGAGCTTCGCGCCGATCCGACACGCCAACCTGTCTTTATCCCACCGGCGGCGCTGGGGTCATCTGTCCCCGCGCGGCCACTCATCGCATCGCAGAACACGCGCATTCACGCCAAGGGGCGTCTTGTCAATCGCGTCACAGAATGCCCTGAGGTTCTTTTGCCGATCGCGGCGCTGATCGGCACCAATGATGTGGAGCGCCGGATCCCTGAAGAAGGCGTCACCTACTATCACCTCATCACCGAGGCGCATCACCTCCTCCGGGTGGAAGGGCTCATGTGTGAAACGCTCTTTCTGGAGAAGGGAGACGAGCTCGCCGAGATTCTGGCCGCCACCGAAGCACGCCATGAAACGCCGGCAATGGCGCGCATCGATATGGCGCTCGCACAAAAGCTGACGTCAAAGCTCGTCTCAAAGCAGCGCGCGCCCACGCCTGAACCTGAAGAGGGGTGATCCCTTTCAAGGCTCGGGTAGGGCGCAATGAGCGCGGCGTGGTGAGGCCGCGTTGGCGCGAGCGAGGTATCCATTGAATGCCCCGTGGCAAGCCCACACATGCGAATGGCAGCCAAGGGAGCGCGCGCGGATGTCGAAGACAATCCTTCTCACCGGGATCACCGGTTTTATCGCCAAATGCATCGCACGCGATCTTTTGGCAGCGGGTTACAGCGTCAGAGGATCCCTCAGGAGCGCCGCGCGAGAGAGCGAAGTGCGCGCGGCCATGGGGGATGTGCCCCTAGACAAGCTGAGCTTTGTCTCGCTGGACCTCAACGTTGACGCGGGTTGGGCAGACGCCATGGCGGGTGTAGACGCGGTGTTTCACACCGCATCTCCCTTCCCTATGGATAACCCGGCCTCTGACGATGAGCTCGTTAAACCCGCTGTTGACGGCACCCTGCGCGCGCTGCGTGCCGCTCAAAAAGCGCAGGTGACGCGGGTGATCCTGACCTCATCGGTGGTCGCAATCATGCATGCGGACCGGCCGAACGGCTATGACTTCGGCCCCGATGACTGGACCGACCCCGATCACCCGACAGCGCGGGCTTATGTGAAATCCAAGACGTTGGCCGAACGCGCCGCTTGGGATTTTATCGCCGAGCACCCTGAGATGGAGCTCACCACCGTCAATCCCGGCCTTGTCTGCGGGACGCCACTTGACAGCCATTACGGGACGTCGCTCCGGGTGATTGAGCGGATTTTCAAGGGCAAGGACCCGGCCATGCCCGATATCGGTTTCCCCGTGGTCGATATCGCCGATGTCAGCCGCGTGCATATCGGGGCCTTTGAGACGCCATCAACCATCGGGATGCGCCTCGTCGCGGCGAGCGATTACTGGCGCATGCCTGAAATCGCGGCGCTTCTCAGCCAGGAATACCCGGATCGCAAAATCTCGACCCGTACCGCTCCAAAGCTCTTGTTGCGGCTGCTCGCGCTCTTTGACCCAACGGTGAAAGCCGTTCTCCCCTCGGTCGGCCTGCATTCTCGAATGGATAACAGCGCCACAGAAGCCAGCCTGAACATGCGCTTCATACCCGGCCGCGACGCGCTCCTTGCGAGCGCGGCGGCCCTTTCAGCCTTGGGGAGCCATTGAGTTTGAGAGCAGCTTTCTTCCTCGCCTTTAACGCGCTCCTTTCGGCCTGCTTCAATGATGAAACGATTTCGGGCTATCTCGATGAAACTGTGAGTTGGCAACTCGAGGAACTCGACGGGCAGGCCTTTACGGAGCGCGCCACGCTCACCTTCCCTGAAAAGGGGCGGATCGCGGGACAAGGCCCGTGCAACCGGTTTTTTGGCCGCCAAAGCGCGCCCTACCCTTGGTTTGAAGCCTCTGCCCTAGCCGCGAGCCGCATGGCCTGCCCGGCGCTTGCCGAGGAAGCCCGCTTCTTTGAAGCCTTGCAGGCGATGGGCATCGCGGAGATTTCAGGCGATGTGCTCATCCTGAGCGATGACAGCGGGCGCAGAATGGTCTTTTCTGCTGTGCGCTAGGCGGCGCTTTTGCCCAGCGCCTCCCGCAGGCGGCGGCGCGCATCGGGCGGCTGTTGATCGCCCAAGGCGCGCTCGATGAAAAACCCTGTCGTCACCATGGCCGCCGCGATTTCGGCATCCGAGCCCTCCCGCCCAGGGAGCATCGCGGGCGGCAACGGCAAAAGACGGTCAGCCCATTCGCCCGCGCCCGCCTCGGAGACAGCCCTGCCGCTCTTGGGCGACACGTAAATCAGATTGTCGTGGCTGCCGGTCACGGCGCACGCCGTCAGATCAAGCCCATATCCCACCGCCTCAAGCAAGGCGAGTTCCCAGCGCAGATAGGCCAGCGGCCAGGCATCGGTCATCACCATGAGATCAAAAAGGCGCGTCGTCTCGCCGTAAAAGCCCGGGGCCGCTTCGCGCTCAGGCAAAAGGCGCGCGACAAGCGCACAAGCCGATTGCAAGGCAAGGAGCGCGCGCCGGTCGCCCAGAAGCGAAGCCGCCCTGCTGCGCACGGGCTCAACACTGAACGCGCCCAGATGCTCCTCGAGCCGCGCCTTCCATGTCACATCGAGTTGCGCGCCAGGTTGCAGATGCGGGGCCATCTTGCGTGATGCGCCTCCGCGCACGATGCCTGCGCAGCGGCCATGGGCCAGCGTCAGCACATCAATGATCGCCGCGCCTTCGCCATGGGGCCGCGCGAGAAGCAGCACGCCTTCATCGCGCCACTCGATCATTCACTAAGGCCGGGCTCTTCGAGAAGATGCCGCCCAGCGCGATCTTCAACCTCGATCACCCAGAGATCGGGGTCGCTCTTTCGCTGCCGGGCGATCATGAGATCAACCTCCGCGTCGCTGCCCGCGCAAAGCTCCATCCATAGACGCGCGCCGGTCATGGGATCGAAAGAACGCTGAAAGCAGGTCGCCGCGCCATCCAGGGTGCTTTGCTTCACAAGCACCGCGCCCGCCGTGCCATCGCCGCGCCGCACGATAAAGGCGGGGATATCAGCAAGACGCAAGCGCTGGAGATAGGCAGCGACCCAGAGATCGGCGGCGAGCCTCATCCATCGCCATCGCGGAAATCGAGACCCATCTCAGAGTATCGCGCCCGTTCCTCAAGCCAGCCCGGTCGAACCTTCACTTGCAGGAAGAGATGCACTTTCCGACCGAGAAACTCTTCAAGATCCGCGCGGGAGGCCTGGCTGACGGCCTTGACCGTCTCGCCCTTCTTGCCAAGCACGATCCCCTTATGTCCGTCGCGCGCCACGTAAATGACTTGGTCGATGCGCGCTGAGCCGTCCTTGCGCTCTTCCCACCCTTCGGTCTCCACGGTGAGCTGATAGGGAAGCTCTTGGTGGAGACGCAAGGTGAGCTTTTCGCGGGTCAGCTCCGCCGCGATCATCCGCATGGGCAGATCGGCGATCTGATCTTCCGGATAGAGCCACGGCCCGCCCGGCATCTCAGCGCCCAGCCAAGACTTGAGATCGGCGCAACCATGGCCGCGCTCTGCGGAGATCATGAACGTTTCCTCAAATGTATGGCGGGCATTGAGCTCTTCGGCCAAGGCCAGAAGGCGTGGCGCCTCCACGCGGTCGATCTTGTTGATCGCGAGCGCAAGGCGGCCTGGCTTGCCCGCCAATGCTTCGAGGATGTCGGTGACGCCGGGCGTGATCCCGCGATGGGCTTCGACGAGAAGCACGGTCACATCGGCATCCGCCGCGCCACCCCAGGCCGCGGTCACCATGGCCCGGTCGAGCCTGCGACGTGGCTTGAAGATCCCCGGCGTATCCACAAAGACGATCTGCGCATCACCCTCAAGCGCCACGCCCCTGATGCGGGCGCGGGTCGTCTGAACCTTGTGGGTAACAATCGAAACCTTGGCGCCCACCATCCAGTTCAAAAGCGTGGACTTGCCCGCATTGGGCTCCCCGATGAGGGCGACAAAACCAGCTCGTTTCTCTGTCATCAGCCTGCCTCCTGTAATGCAGGGGCGAAGGTTACTTCGCCCTCGGGCGGCGCGCCGGTAAACCGCAGATACTGCACATAGGCCTTGGGGACGTCGAGAAAGGTCAGCGCGCTGCCCGCGATGAACCCGAAGCGGCCGTAATAGGCTGGATCGCCGAGTAAAACGATGCCTTTCGCCCCGTCTTGGGCTTTGGCGAAAGCGATGGCGGCCTCCATGAGCCTTGTTCCGATACCCTGCTTTTGGTGTCCCGGAGCGACGGAGATCGGCCCCAGGCCGATCCATCCGCCCTCGCCTGCTATGCTTGCGGGCGAAAGTGCCACATGCCCCACAGGCGCGCCCGCATCGGCGACATGGCTGAAAAGCAGATCGCCTGCTTCGCGCAGCTTGCCGATGATCGCGCCTTCTGTCCCGTCCGCGAAGGCCTTGCCCTTAAAGGCCGCATCCGTGAGCGCATGCAGCGCTGGGCCCTCGCCCGGCATTTCATCGCGCAACACGATCATCTTGCGATTTCGCTCAAAAGCGCCTTTGCCGCGGCTTGCTCTGCCAGGCGCTTTGAGCCCGCCTTTGCCTTCGCGCGGTGGCCGTCTGTCAGGCGCACTTCTATGGTGAATTCGGGGGCATGATCTGGGCCTGAGCGGTCCAGCTCGACATAGGAGGGCGGCGGCATCTTGCGGGCCTGCGCCCATTCCTGGAGCGCGGTTTTTGCGTCGCGCGCATCGGCTTCCACCTCGGTCACCCGTGCCCCCCAGAGCCGCAGGATAAGCGCCCGCGCGGGCTCCATGCCTGCGTCGCGATAAACGGCGGCGATCACGGCTTCCATCCCGTCACCCAAGAGCGCGTCTTTCTTGCGCCCGCCAGAAAGCATCTCGGAGCGCCCCAGCTTGAGGACATCTCCCAGCCCGATCTCACGCGCGACTTCGGCGCAGGTCTCCTTGCGCACGAGCGCGTTGTAGCGTGGCGCGAGCTGGCCCTCACTGGCGACTTTGTCGGCGTCAAGAAGCGCCTCCGCCATCACGAGCCCGAGAACACGGTCTCCCAGAAACTCGAGCCGCTCGTTGTCAGATCGGTTCGCGGAGGAGAGCGACGCATGGGTAAGCGCTGTGGCCAAAAGCTCCGGTCGCGCGAAACTGTGACCGATGCGGTCCTCGAAAGCTTTGACCTCTGAGGAAAGCTTCACTCGATCCTCTTGAAATAGCGATCTGAGCGCCACGTCCAAAACCAGAGAATCGAACGCCCTGATGACGAAAACATGATCCTGTCAGCGCGCCCGACAATATCTTCGAGCGGCACCTGCCCGACCCCGCCGACATTCTGCGGAAAGCGGCTATCGGTCGAGTTATCGCGATTATCCCCCAGAAAGAAGAAGTGCCCTGGGCGGACCGTGTAGATGGGGGTGTTGTCGGCGGCGCGCGTGCCGATGTTGAGAACACGGTAGCTGCGCTCTGTCTCTGGCAGAGTCTCCGTGGCAGCCTCTTTGATGCATTGCCCGCCGATCCCCACGACGCCATTGCCGCAAACGGGATATTGCCGCTGCGGCCCTTGTTCATCGTAGATCTCGACGAACACGTCAGCTTCCACGCGCTCCACAGCCTCGCCATTCAAGAAGAGCATCCCGTCGGTGACCTGAACGGTATCGCCCGGCAAGCCGATCAAACGCTTGATGAAATCGCGCCCCGTGACCGGATGACGAAACACGACGACATCCCCGCGCTCGGGCTCGCCCCCGAACAAACGCGTGTTGGAGCCTTTGAAAATGCCGCAGAAATCCTCGGCATCCACATCGATCCCCAATTGAGGGATGAGGATCGTCGGGCAAGACGCATAGCTATAGCCGTAAGCCATCTTGTTGACGAAGAGGAAATCGCCGATCAGGAGCGTGTCCTTCATAGAGCCGGAGGGGATCCAGAAGGGCTGAAAAAAGAAGGTGCGGAAGACCCCGGCGATCAGAAGCGCGTAAACGATTGTCTTGATCGTTTCGATGATCGGATTCTGCTTTTCCTTGGCGGCCTCGGCCATGGTCGCTCCTCTCGCGTTGCGCAGGTCTACTGAGCCGTGCGCGGGGCCAAGTCAAGCGTCGCGCGCGCCTGCCCCACCGGCAACGCCTCGATGAGCACGAAGGCTTGCGCCCAGGGATGATCATCGGTCAGTGTCACGTGGATCACGGCTTCATGGCCTTCGGGCGTCATCTCTTTGAGGCGCTCGGCCGCCCAACCGGTCACATGCATGACGGGCTGACCGCTGCGCAAGTTGCTGACGGCCATGTCTTTCCAGGCGATCCCCATGCGAAGGCCCGTGCCCAGCGCTTTTGAGCAGGCCTCTTTGGCGGCCCATCTTTTGGCATATGTGCCGGCGATATCGGCGCGGCTCTCGGCCTTTTTCTGCTCGCGTTCGGTGAAAACGCGGTTTTTGAAACGCGCACCGAAACGGTCGAGCGTGCCTTGGATGCGCTCAATATTCGCCAAATCCGTGCCGATGCCGAGGATCATGATCTTACGCCTGAAAGAGAGGAAAGGTGACGCCGAGCGCCCAAGCCAGAATGAGGCCCAAAGCGAGGCCTGGCGAAAGCGGCCCGGTTCGCGCCGCGGTCCACCGCCCCATGAGCCCGAAAATCAGAAAGAAAAGTAAGATGATCGGGGCGATGAGAATGAGAAAGAACAGCCGCTCGAAATCAAGCGACACCGCCAAAGCCAGCGACACAAAGAAAGCGCCACGCAAAACCACGCGCCGCCAAAGCGCGGCCTTGCCGCCCTGCGTGGCGATGGCATCAGCTGCCATGAAGGGGACAGCTCCAAGCGCAAGCGCAAGCAAAATGAAAGTGCGTTCAAGATTGGGGTGAAAATTGGCGGCATAGGTATCAATGGCCAGCCCGAAGACCGCGATGCCCCAGACCAGAAGCGCCGCAAATCCAGGCACTGACAGCCGCCCGAAGCCAACGCCAAAATGCCTGAGGATGAGCAGATGCATCGTGCCGGTGAAGCCGAGATGGAGAACCAGGTAATCGGCAACCAGCACGGGCAAAACCGCCAGATCGATCCAAAAGACGGCCACAGGCGCGAAAATCGAAAACCCCACGCACCACCAAAAGGCGCGCAGCGGGATCGCCTGCGCCTCACCGCCAGGCGGTAAAAGTTTTGCGAGCGGCCACCACAAGAGCATGATCGCCGCCAAAAGGAGCAGAATGTAATATCCGATTGCCGCGACCGCGGGCTCCCTTGGTGCGATGCCGTAGGCCGCATCGAGCCAGCGCACGCTCGCCTCAAGCACAAAGGGCGAAAAAAGGATGCCCACATGCTCAACCCTGGGCGCGATGAGAGCCATGCGATTGATCTCGCCGCCGACGGGCGCGCCTTCTTCAGCCGCTGAATCAAGCTGGGTGATCGCCTCACGCCCAAACGCAATCAGCCGTCCTTCCCATTCGCCCGCAATGAGCAAGAGATCGCGCGGATGCTCGGGCGTGACGGCCCCTGAAAACGGCGAGATCGCAATGATCGGCCCTGCCTCTTCCTCGAGGGCGGCGCGTATCAAAACATCGGTCGCCATGGAATGCCCGAGCAGCGCGGGCGCCGCGCCCGCATGGGCCATGACCCGCCGCGTTTCATCGACAAGGCGGCGTGTTGTCCCCTCGATGCTATCGGTAGCCCCCGACATCGGAACCGGATTAACCCCATGACCTTCGAAATCAAACGCCACCACATCGTAGCCATTGCGGACGAGCGTCCAGTTCAGCGCGGTCATGAGAGGGCGGGAGCCCGCAAAGCCATGGGCCACGACGACGGTGGCGATCGCGTTGTCCTGACGCCATTCGGTCACCGGTGTGGTGCCGACCAGGGTCTTTGCGGCCGCCACATCGGGGCGCGCGGCTTCAATCTGCCAGATCGTCAGGAGCGTCAGCGACAGGCCAAGCGCCAAGGCACCCCAATTTGACCAGGCAAGCCGTGGCATTCTCTAAAAGAGCCTCGTCGTGATCTCGCCGGTGGCCTGGTTGAGCGTGAACTCAAGGACGCGGGGGCGTGCATCAAACCCGTCAAAGATCTGCACATCCATAATGAAGGTGAGGCCGGTCGCAGGGTCATAGCTGGCTTGCATATCTTCAAAGAGAACGCCCGCAAAACCAAAGGTGCCCTCAACGGAAATGATCTTGCATTGGCGCGTCCCGAGCTCGTCGAAGGGCGGGGAGACCACGAAGATATGAAGCGGGCCCAGGGCAGGCTCGACCAGGTCCATCAACGCAAGACGCACCGCGCCGTTCGCGAAGGTGCGCGAGAAAAGCGACCAAGGCTCAACGATGGCGTCAGCGCGGGCGCGGAAATCACATTCGTGAACTTCTTGCGCCGCCGCCGGGGCAGCCGCCAGAAAGCTAACCGCCGCGACGGTTCTGATTAGCCCATTCATTGCGTGCTCCCATATAGAGAAAGAGGCGGTTCGTGATGAGCCAGAAGACCGCATAGATCGTCATCAGCAAGGCGACGACCCTGATCCCTTCGAACCCCATTCCGACTGTCTGGATCGTCGTTGCGAAGATCAGCACGGCAGTGATGGCGATGCAAAGACCCGTCATCGCGCAGGCATCCTTCCAGGGCTTGGGCATCGGATCGCGGTTTTCCTTGGCCCAATTCGTGCCTTCGACCATGGCCGCGATCATGGCCGGGATGATCGGCAAAAAGGCCTGCCCCAGATTGATCCCGAACGCTTGCTGAAAGAGAATTTGCGCGGTGAGCACGATGAGCGAGCTTCCGGCATACCAAAGCGCGTAACGTGTGAGATTGACGCTCACGCAACTTGCCCTTGATCCGCGCGAGCTGCATCCATCAATCGCCGCATCTCTCCGATGGCTGGCGCAAGGCCGCGAAAGATCGCCTCACCGATCAGGAAATGGCCGATATTGAGCTCTTTGACCTCTCGCAAAGCCGCGATGGGCGTCACGCTCTCATAAGACAGACCATGCCCTGCATGTACCTCAAGACCCAGCGAATGCGCGAAGGCCGACATCTCGGTGAGCGCGGCAAGCTCGCTGTCGCGCAAAGCGAGGTCTCCTTCGGCTATGGCATCGCAATAGGCCCCGGTATGGAGCTCGATGACCTGCGCGCCAATCCGGTGGGCGGCCTCGATCTGGCGGCGGTCGGCGGCGATGAAGATCGAAACACGGCAGCCCACATCGCGCAGGGGCGCGATGAAATGCGCGAGCCGGTTTTCTTCACGGGCCACCTCAAGCCCGCCCTCGGTTGTCCGCTCCTGGCGCTTCTCGGGCACGATGCAAACGGCATGAGGTTTGTGACGCAGCGCGATCTTTTGCATCTCGTCGGTCGCCGCCATTTCGAAATTGAGCGGAACATTCAAGCCATCCATGAGCGCTTCGATATCAGCATCGCAGATATGGCGACGATCCTCGCGCAGATGCGCGGTGATCCCGTCTGCGCCGGCTTCCTCGGCGATTTGGGCGGCGCGAAGCGGGTCGGGGTATGCGCCGCCGCGCGCGTTGCGCACGGTCGCCACGTGGTCGATATTCACACCCAGCCTTTGATACGGCAGCTCCATCAAGAGCCCTCCTGATCCTTCAACGTCTTTGAAATGGCCTTCGCCTTGATTTCGGCAAGCTTGGCGGTGAGCTTGCCTTTGCGCCGCCGCTGATATGCGCGAATAACCGGCACCGACAGGTAATAGATGAGCGATGCCGCGATCACACCCGGGATGATCCCACCGATCAGATAGGGGAAGAAGACCTCATCCCAAAACCGCGAGAGGCCGCCCCAGCGCGGCATGTCATCGGTGAAGATCGCGAGGACATTGTGCCAAAGGTCGCCGCCCGCATCGACGAACTGCCCGCCCAACGACCGCTCGATATCCTCATTGGGGCGAATGCCGAGCAAGAAGTACCCCGATTGCAGCGCAACGACGCCGATGGGAACGTAAGTCAGTGGGTTCCCAAAGAACGTCGCGAGAAGCGCGGCGATCACATTGCCCCGCATGAAAAACGCGATCAGCGCCGCCAGAAAGAAGTGCAGCCCGTAAAAGGGTGTGAAGGCGGTAAAGACGCCTGCCCAGATGCCCCGCGCGATCCGCTCTGGCGGATCGGGCAAACGGCGCACCCGCAATTTCACATATTCATAAGCGCGCAGCCAGCCACCACGCGGATAAAGGAACGCCTTTATCCGCGACCAAAGCCCCAGCTTTTCGCGTCTCTTGAAGACCAAAATTGGCCCCTCTCGTCTCTCACGACGCTTGTGCGCGTTCCGCGCCAAAGGTCAAGCGCGAGGGATCCCGATAGCGAGATACCTCCGCCACGTTCGCATCCGCCTCAAGCACAGTCATCACCATATGTAGATGTTCGAGGTCCCTCAGGTCGATGGCTATGACGAGACGATAAAAATCCGGTTTCTTGTCGAGGAATTTCAGGTCGGAGATGTTGGCCTTTTGCTCTCCGATCAACGTGCAGATGCGCCCTAAAACGCCCGCGTCGTTTGAAATCGTAAGCTCGACGCTCACCGTGTTTGAAAGGCTATGGCGGCCTTCATGCCAGCGCAGATCAACCCAGCGATCCAGATCGTTTTCGTAGAGCGCCATATTGGGGCAGTCGATGCTGTGAACAACGACCCCTTCGCCGCGAAAGGTGATCCCCACGATCCTCTCGCCGGGCACGGGCTGGCAACATGACGCACGATGAAACTTCTGATCGGCGCTCAAACCGATGACGGCGCGCTCCGGCGCGATCTCGGTATCGTTGCGCGGCGCGAGATCAGGATAAACCGCGCGCACGACCTGGCGCGAGGCGATCTCGGAGGCGCCGACTTGCGCGAGAAGGGTATCTGCATCGGCAACGCCCAGGGTTTTGGCCGCCAGCCGCAGCGCCTTTTGGGTCACACTGCGTCCCACCGCTTCAAAGCTGGTGCGCGTCAATTCGCGGCCAAGCCGGACAAAGCGCTCGCGGTCTTCTTCGCGCAACGAGCGCCGAATGGCTGATTTCGCGCGGCCCGTGGCGGCGATGTCGATCCAGGTAGCTTGCGGCTTTTGCCCCTCGGCGGTGATGACCTCAACGGATTGGCCATTTTTGAGGCGCGTCCAAAGCGGCACCCGGATGCCATCGACCTTTGCCGAGACGGTCTGATTGCCGATGCGCGTGTGAACGGCATAAGCGAGGTCAAGCGGCGTGGCCCCCTTGGGCAGCCGGATCACATCGCCTTTCGGCGTGAAACAAAAGACCTGATCCGAATACATCTCGAGCTTGACGGCTTCGAGGAAGTCCGTGTCGTCGGAATTCTCTCCGAAATCCTCGGTGAGGCGCTCCATCCATTTGGCGGGGTCAACGGCGAACGGGTTTTCGACGCGCTCTCCATCCCGGTACGACCAGGTCGCTGCGACCCCCGATTCCGCGACTTCATGCATCTCGCGGGTTCTGATCTGGACCTCGACCCGCCGCGCATTTCGGCCTGAGACGGTTGTATGGAGCGAGCGGTAACCGTTTTCCTTGGGTTGGCTGATAAAATCCTTGAACCGCGTGGGCACCGCGCGCCAGCGCTGATGGATCGCGCCCAGCGCATGGTAGCAATCCGCTTCATCGCGCACGATGATGCGAAACCCGTAGATATCGGAAAGCCGTGAGAAGCTCTGCTTTTTCACCTGCATCTTGCGCCAGATCGAATAGGGCTTCTTGGCGCGGCCGTGGACTTCTGCTTCGACACCGACCTTCTTCATCTCGAGCTCAATGTCGCCGATGATCTGTGCCATCACATCGCCGGTTTCCTTCTGCAAGGAAATGAATCGGCGGATAATTGACGCGCGCCCTTCGTGATTGAGCACCTGAAAGGCAAGATCTTCGAGCTCTTCGCGGATCGATTGCATGCCCATCCGGCCCGCCAGCGGGGCGAAGATATCCATCGTCTCGCGGGCTTTCTGCTGCTGCTTTTCAGGTTCCATCGAGCGGATCGTGCGCATATTGTGCAGCCGGTCGGCGAGTTTGACGAGCACAACGCGGATGTCGCGGGAGGTCGCCATGAAGAGCTTGCGAAAGTTCTCGGCTTGCTTGGTCTCCGACGAGCCGAGTTGAAGCTGTGTGAGCTTGGTGACCCCGTCGACGAGTTCAGCGATCTCGGCGCCGAATTTCTCGGAGATTTGCAGGTAGCTCGCGCGCGTGTCTTCTATCGTATCGTGGAGAAGCGCTGTCACGATGGTCGAGGCATCCAGACGTTGCTCCGCCAGGATCTCGGCCACGGCGACCGGGTGTGTGAAGTAAGGCTCGCCGGATTTGCGAAATTGCCCCACATGCATGGTTTCGCCGAAATCATAGGCGCGCTCTATCAGCTCTGCATCAGCACCGGGATTGTATTCATGGACGAGCGCGATGAGCGCGGCTGGCCCGTCCATCGTTCACCTACTTCTGGCCCTGCGCTTCCATCAATGCGCGCAAGAGCTTTTCATCATTAAGATCGTCTTCGGCGGGTTTATCCTGCTCCGCGCCCATGAGGAGCGACATCGAATCGTCCTCTGGTTCATCCACTTCGATCTGGGTCTGGTTCGATTCGATCAGTCGCTCGCGGAGCTCCTCGGCGCTCTGGGTTTCTTCGGCGATCTCACGCAGACTGACGACCGGGTTCTTATCATTGTCGCGATCGACCGTGATCGACGCGCCCGATGAAATCTCACGCGCCCGATGCGCGGCGAGCATGACAAGCTCAAAACGATGTGGGACTTTATCGACGCAGTCTTCAACGGTGACGCGGGCCATTGGTCATTCCCCAGGCGGTTATTCGAGTGAAGCCCTGACCTAGGCTGTCAAGCAAGAAATGACAAGGAGATTCGAAAAGGCGCGTCAAGCCAAAGGAACCATTTCGTTCAACATCTCGGGGGGGAGCGCATCGCGCAGTTCAAGGGTTGTTTTCCCCAAGATCGGGTGGACCCAGCCCGGTGCGATCTCAGCGAGCGGCACCAACACAAAGGCCCGGTCCTGAAGCCGGGGATGGGGCAAGACGAGCTCGGCAGGCGCGCGCTTGAGCTGCTCGCGCGTCTCCAGGACGCGCCATGCGCTTTGGGTCTCTTCGTCTGGCAGCACAACATCACCGCTCGCAATCAAATCAAGATCCAGCGTTCGTTGACCCCACCGTTGTTTTCTTTCCCGGCCGAATTCGTTCTCAATTGAATGCAGAATTGCGAGCATATCTTCGGGGTGCGGCGGCCCCCAAAAAGATGCCGCGGCATTAACATAGTCTGGGCCGTTTCCCGCCGGAAATGCAGGACATGAAAAAAATCGGCTCGCATTAATCAATTCGAAAGTAGGGTGGCCCGTATAGTTCAGCGCATCACTGAGTGTCTGGCGCGGCGGGCCTGCACGGGACGGAAGGTTCGCCCCCATCGCGACAAGGTAAATTTGACGTTGGGGTAAGGCATTTGGTGCTTGTGACATTGGAAAAAAACCCTATTTACGCGCGAAGCGTGTTCGTCGGCATCACTCATCGACAGAAGATTATGTAAGCGCTCCAGAAAGGACACATCATGTTTTACAGAGACGAACGGCTGGCGCTGTTCATCGATGGGTCGAATCTTTACGCGGCCGCCAAGGCACTGGGCTTTGATATCGATTACAAGCTGTTGCGCCAGGAATTTATGCGCCGTGGGAAGCTATTACGCGCTTTTTACTACACCGCGCTTCTTGAGAATGACGAATATTCCCCGATCCGTCCGCTTGTTGACTGGCTGAACTATAACGGCTTCTCAATGGTGACGAAGCCCGCCAAGGAATATACCGATAGCCAGGGACGCCGGAAGGTGAAAGGCAACATGGATATCGAGCTGACAGTCGATGCCATGGAACTTGCCCCCCATATCGATCACATCGTGCTGTTCTCCGGGGACGGCGATTTTCGCCCCCTGATCGAAGCGCTCCAGCGCCGGGGTGTGCGGGTCTCGGTTGTGTCCACGATCCGCAGCTCGCCGCCGATGATTGCTGATGAATTGCGCCGACAAGCCGATAACTTCATTGAACTCGATGAATTAAAGGATGTGATTGGCCGCCCTCCGCGCGATGATGCACCGCGCGA
>JBCCTH010000015.1:0-23562 GCA_039198835.1 Pseudomonadota bacterium
ATCCGGTTCGCTCAGCACGGCTGTGCCGCGCGCGTTGCGGATGAATTTGTTGGTGCGCTTGATCATTCCGTGGCGCTTCCCCGCTTGCGCGGCCATGACCTTGCCGGAGCCGGTCACCTTGAAACGCTTCTTGGCGGAAGACTTTGTCTTCATCTTAGGCATTTTCATCTCCTATCGTTCGAGAACCACGCGGGAAGGCAATGCCATCGGGCCACCCGCGTTGACGAAATCCGCGTATAGGCCCGCTTACGTCGGCGGGCAAGGCCCTTAACAGAGCTCAGCGAATGTAACGCCCAATCACCTCGGCGAAGACATTCGGGATTTCTGCAAGCTCATATCCCGATGGTTTGGAAATCATCGCGAGTGCGATCATTCCACCTGCCAGGAGGACGGTGATCGCGCTGGCGCGTGGTGTGCGGCCATCGGACCAGGCCGAAAGCAACGAAGGGATTGACAAGATCGCCAGCACCACGCCCAGGCAAAACCAGAGGTCAGGGTCGGCCGCAACGAAGCCAACGATTTGATCCCAGTACTCACTCACTCAGGATCGGTCCGGAAAATGAGCCGCTCCTCGCAGGGGGCCACACGCAGGATGTTGGTTGTCCCCGCTTGATTGAAGGGGACACCGGCCGTCACCACGATCTGGTCCTTTTCGGTGGCAAAGCCCCCTTCGCGGGCCGCGCGGGCAGCGGCCACGACCGCCATCTTGAACCGCACCACCTCGTCAGTCACGACGCAATGGGTCCCCCAGGTGAGCGAAAGCATGCGCGCCGTGCCGAGCTTGGATGTCAGCGCGATGATGGGGACCATGGGCCGCTCGCGCGCCGCCAGCGAGGCCGTCGTGCCGGATTCGGTGAAACAGCAGATCGCCTTGATCTCGGTTGCCTCGGCGATCTCGCGGGCGGCCACTGTGATGCCATCCGCGACCGAATCGCGCTTGACGGTGCGCGAGGCGGCCATGATCTCGGCATAGGTCGGATCGGCCTCCACTTCTTCTGCGACGTTGTTCATCGTGCTGACCGCTTCAATCGGAAAATCGCCAGCGGCGCTTTCGGCGGATAGCATAACAGCATCCGCGCCTTCATAGATCGCAGCCGCGACGTCAGAGACCTCGGCCCGGGTTGGCATCGGGCTTTCGATCATGCTCTCGAGCATCTGCGTTGCCACAATGACGGGCTTTGCAACCGCGCGGCACCGTCGCGTGAGGCGCTTCTGGATCGGCGGGACGTTTTGCACCGGCAATTCCACGCCCAGATCGCCCCGGGCGACCATGATCCCGTCGGAAACATCAAGGATCTGATCGAACGCGGTCACCGCCGCCGGCTTTTCGATCTTCGAAAGGATTTTTGCGCGCCCATTGGCCAGCGCACGCGCTTCATAGACATCCTCGGGGCGCTGCACGAAGCTCAACGCGAGCCAATCGACACCGAGCGCGCAGACGAATTCGAGATCCGCGCGGTCTTTTTCGGAAAGGGCTTTGAGCGGCAACACCGCATCGGGCACATTGACCCCCTTGCGGTTCGAGATCGTGCCGCCAGCGATGACCGTGCAATCCGCGAAGTCCGGCCCGCAGGCATCGACCTTGAGGCGGATCTTGCCGTCATTTACGAGAAGCGTCGCCCCGGCTTCGAGTGATTGGAAGATCTCAGGGTGAGGCAGCTCTACGCGCGTCGCGTCGCCTTCCTTGGCATCGAGATCCATGCGGAAAGACGCGCCATTCACCAGCTCTTCCTCGCCGTTCTTGAAAACCCCCACGCGGAGCTTCGGCCCCTGAAGATCAGCGAGTATGGCGATGGGCGACCCCACATCGGTTTCTACTTTTCGGATGATAGCGTGGCGCTCGGCGATTTCAGAATGCGAGCCGTGGCTCATATTAAGCCGAAAGACATCGGCTCCGGCCTCATGCAATTTACGGATCATTTCATAATCGCTGGAAGAAGGTCCGAGCGTGGCGACGATTTTGACGTTGCGTAGACGCCTCATGAGAAAGCTCCTCGATGGGTCGTGGGTCGAGATTGCTGTTACCGCTAACTCGTTCGCTTGCCTTTTGGAAGAATTCCCTTCGTTTCACAACTCGCCTATGGGGCTTGTATGAAAGAATGGTCGAATTGCGAGCAGCCAGAGGCGGCTTTTCACATCACCGGGGCTGAGCGGGACGGCGCTTGGATCATCACCTGCGATCACGCGACCGCGCGTGTGCCACCCGAGATCGGGACGCTCGGCCTGCCTCAGGCGGATATGGAGCGCCACATCGCTTATGACATTGGCGCGCGCGGCGTGGCGCGCGCGCTGGGAGAGCGCTTGAACGCGCCGGTAATCAGCTCGAACTTCTCGCGCCTGGTCATCGATCCCAATCGAGGCCTCGATGACCCGACATTGATCATGCAGCTCTATGATGGCTCTATCATTCCGGGGAACCGTGCGCTCGGCGTCAAGGCGCGCCAGGATCGTATCGATCGCTACTACCGGCCCTATGATGGCGCATTGGCAGCGGCCTATGCGGCGCGCAAGACGGCCGCCATCGTCTCTGTGCATTCCTTCACGCCCCAGCTCGCAGGCAAGCCGAAACGCCCTTGGGAGATCGGCATCCTCTTTGGCCATGACGCCCGCTTGAGCCAGGCTCTCATCTCGGTGCTCAAGGAAGAGGCCGGGCTGACGATTGGGATCAACGAACCCTATGCCGGCCACCTACCGGGTGACGCCATTGATCGGCACGCGCTTGCGAGCGGGCGGCACAATACGCTCATTGAACTGCGCCAAGACCTGATCGCGGACGACGCCGGGCAAATGGCTTGGGCCGCGCGGCTCGCGGCGGCGCTGAAAAGCGCCAAGGAGCGCGTCTAGCCGCGCGGCACGGCGGCGCGGCGCAGGCGATCATTGATCGCAAGCCCCAGCCCGGTTTCGGGGATCGGGGCCACTGCGATCGGCCGGCCGAGCTTTTCGAGCTCTCGAAGAGCACTGAAAAGGCGCGCCGCAGCCTCCGCGAGATCGCCCGTGTCGCTCAAGCTCTGGTCACCGCGCCGAGGCCCGAAACCAAGAAACACCTCGCCTGGCCTGGCTGAGAGCGCATTGAGCCGCACAGCCACATTTGGCGCGTAATGCGAGGCAAGCTGACCGGGCGCGAGCACGGCCCCGCCCCCGACCATATCTTCGAGCACGCAGCCAAGCACGGCCTCAAGCGCTTCGCGGGCGATGCCACCGGGGCGCAATAACCTGGGCCCTTCACCGCCAACAATCGTACTTTCGACGCCAATATCTGTTTTTCCGCCATCCAAGACGGCGGCTATCTTCCCAGACAGCCCGTCAAACACGTGATCTGCTGTGGTCGGGCTCACACGGCCCGAAGGGTTTGCCGATGGTGCGGCGAGTGGTGCATCGACCTCGGCAAGCAAAGCCGCGGCCAAGGGATGGTCAGGCACCCGCAAGGCAAGGCTCGGTCGCCCCGCGCTCACCACGCCGGGAAGCCGCCCAAGGCCCGGCAACACCATGGTGAGCGATCCGGGCCAAAACGCCTCGGCAAGCGTCTCGGCCCAGGGCGGAAAATCAACGAAGGCGCGCGCAGCTTCGAGGCTTTTCACATGGACAATCAGCGGGTTGAAGCGAGGGCGGCCCTTCGCTTCAAAAATCTTGCCCACCGCGGTTTCATTGCGCGCATCCGCCCCGACCCCGTAGACGGTTTCAGTCGGAAAGGCGACAAGCTCACCGCGCCGCAAAAGGTCTGCTGCTCGCGCGATCCCGTCGTTTCCTGCGAGATATTCTGTCTCACCAGTCAAATTCTCGTTTCCCGCCATGACGCCGCGTTCTAGTTGTGCTCGTCGAAGGGCGCTGTAGCGTTCTGAGTAAAGTTATAATCCGCGTCCGTTCTGCGAGGGTAATATGGCCTACCACTCCCCTGTTTCAGACTACAGCTTCATTTTTGAAAAGATTGTTCCCCTTGCGCCAGTGGCCGCCACCGAGCGCTTCAACGATGCACAGCCCGATGTCATGGCAGCCGTGCTCGCCGAGGCAGGCAAGCTCTGTGACGAGGTCATGGCCCCGCTCCAGCGAGTGGGCGATGGCCACCCGGCGAAACTTGAGAACGGCGTGGTCCGCACGGCGCCCGGATTTGCCGAAGCTTATCGCGCGATCAGCGAAGGCGGCTGGGTCGGGATCGCGGCCGATCCCGCTTTTGGCGGGATGGGTCTGCCCATGGTCGCGGCGAGCGCGCTCAATGATATGATGGCGGGGGCCTGTATCTCGCTGCATCTTCTGCCGCTTTTGAGCCAAGGCCAGATCGAGGCGCTCGAGCACCATGCCAGCGAGCAGCTCAAGGCGACCTATCTCGAGAAGCTTGTGAGCGGTCAATGGTCGGGCACCATGAACCTGACCGAGCCCCATGCAGGCACCGACGTGGGCGCGCTGCGCACCAAGGCCGAGCCGGTCGGCGACGGCTCCTACAAGATCACCGGGCAGAAAATCTATATCACCTGGGGTGATTCCGATTTCATGGAAAACGTTTGCCACCTCGTCCTCGCACGGCTGCCCGGCGCGGTTCCCGGGCCCAAGGGCATCTCGCTTTTCATGGTGCCCAAATTCATCCCGAAGGAAGACGGCACACCCGGCATTGCCAATGACCTGCGCGTTGTGAGCCTTGAGCACAAGCTTGGCATCCACGCCTCGCCCACTTGCGTCATGCAATATGACGGGGCGCAGGGCTGGCTCGTGGGGGAAGAGCATAACGGCATGGCCTGCATGTTCACGATGATGAACAATGCCCGCCTCGGCGTCGGGATGCAGGGGATCGGCATCGCCGAAGCCGCTTATCAACATGCGCTTGCTTTCGC
Organism: Pseudomonadota bacterium; assembly: GCA_039198835.1. GTDB lineage: Bacteria > Pseudomonadota > Alphaproteobacteria > Rhodobacterales > Rhodobacteraceae > Shimia_B. The sequence continues at coordinate 4,824 of JBCCTH010000015.1, forward strand.
GATGGACCGCGTGCAGGGCAAAACCGCTCTGGAAGGCGGGCGCGGCACGATCATCGACCATGCCGATGTGCGGCGCATGCTGACATCGATGAAAGCAGATATCTTCGCGGCGCGCTGCATCGGGGCCGCTTGTGCCCAGGCCATCGATATGGCGACAGCCACGTCCGCTCGGCATTGGTCGGCGCGTGCCGCGCTTTTGACACCCATTGCCAAGGCCTTTGGTTCGGAAGTGGGGATCGACGTCGCCGAACAGGGCGTGCAGATCCATGGCGGCATGGGTTTTGTCGAAGAGACAGGCGCGGCGCAGTATTCCCGCGATGTCCGCATCACCACCATTTACGAAGGCACCAACGGCATCCAAGCGATGGACCTCGTGGCCCGCAAGATGATGGATGGCGGAGAGGCGGCCCAAGCGCTCTTTGAAGATATCGAAGCCAATGCGGAGGCCGCGAAAGGGCGCTTCCCCGAACTTGCGAAAGATGTCTGGCATGCCTGCGAGACCCTCTCGGAGACGACCGATTGGCTGGTGGCGCAAAGCGACATGAACGACCGCTTCGCCGGGGCCGTGCCCTACCTGATGGGGTTTGCCCGCGTACTTGGGGCACATTACCATCTCAAGGCCGCCCTCGGCGGCGATGCCACCCGCGCAAAGCTGGCGGCGTTTTACATTGAGCGTCTCTTGCCGCAGCACAAAAGCTATCTCGACCATGCACGCGCCGGCGCGAAAGGCGTTTTCGCGCTCAGTGCGGAAGAACTGGCGGCTTGATCTTGAAGCGCCGCCGGGTGAAGCACGCGGCAACGCGGTGAGGGCGGGCCCGCCGCCCCCTTGAGAGAGCAAATGCAAGATCGCCACGCCCAAGCCGCTCTCCTGAGCTACCCCTTCGAGCCGCCGGGCATCGGTGATTACGTCGAGATCGCGCCGGGGGTCCTCTGGATGCGTCTGCCGCTCCCGATGGCGCTCGACCATGTAAACCTCTACGCCTTCGATGAGGGCGAGAGTTGGACGCTCATCGATGCGGGGATGCGCTGGCCAAAAGGCAGATCAGCCTTTGAGAACCTGTTGAAAAGCGCGCTTGGGGGAAAGCCCGTATCGAGGCTGATCTGCACGCATCACCACCCCGATCATGTCGGTTTCGCGGGAGAGCTCGTGCGCGACGGCGCGGAACTCTTCATGACACGCGTGGCCTGGTTGACCGCACGCATGCTCACGCTCGATGAACAAGCCGAATACCCGGCGGAGACCCTGCGCTTTTATCAGCGCGCAGGCATGGCCGATGATGTCTTGAGCCGCAGAAAGACCGAGCGGCCTTTCAATTTCGCCGATGTTGTCGCCCCCCTGCCGCTCGGGTTCACGCGGCTCTCGGACGGCGATGTGATCAGGTTTGGCGGGCGCGATTGGGATGTCCGCTTGGGCTCGGGCCACGCGCCCGACCATGCCACCTTCTGGTCTCGCGAGGATGCGCTCGTTGTCACCGGGGATCAGATCTTGCCGGGCATCAGCCCAAATATCGGCGTTTATCCGACGGAGCCGGAAGCAGACCCCGTCGCCGAATGGCTGGCCTCTTGCGAAAAGCTCAAAGATGGCGCGCGCGCAGAGCATCTTGCGCTGCCGGGCCATAAACGCCCCTTCCGAGGGCTAGAGCTTCGCCTGACGCAGCTCATTGAAAACCATCACGGCGTTCTGGGCCGGCTGCGCACTCGCCTGAAAGACCCCGCCACCGCAGCCGAGACCTTCGGCGCGATCTTCAAACGCGAGATCGGGGCGGGCGAATACGGGCTTGCGCTGGTTGAGGCTTATGCCCATTGCCAGCATCTCTATCACCTGGGCCAGGCGACGCGCGCGCTCGATGATAGGGGCGCATGGCGCTACGCAGCGGTTTAGACCCCTTTGGCTTAGCTGCGACCAGCACCCAAAAGCACGTCTCCGGCATCGACGAGTTTTTAGTACCCCCGCCGCGCTGGATATGAAAAACATGCGGTCACCGAAAAGAGCCAGCCGAGTGATGCATGAGCGAAGAAAACAAAAATCCGGATAACCTGCCCAAGCTGCGCGAGGTCCACACCGACCCCACCGCGAAAAACGCCGATGCGGAGGCGCTTCCCGCTGCGGCAAAGTCAAAACCTGTCGCGCAGAAAAGCCCGGCCGAATGGGCCTATGAGCGGCTCATTCTCTACATTCAGAACTTCGAGAAACAGCTCGACCCTGAGCAGGAGGTCGCGATGGGCTTTGCTGGCGGCGAAGCCGGAGTGATGCGGATCGAGGGGATGGGCTATTTCGACCCGGATATCATTACATTCTATGGCACCGATCCCACCGGCGCGCGCACCCAACTCGTTCAGCATGTGAGCCAATTGAGCGTCATGCTGCGCGCGCTGCCCAAACATGTGGATCGCAAAGAGCCCAACCGCATTGGGTTTCGCCTGGCGCAGGACCTTGAAGAAAACGCATGATGCGCCCGGCTTCGGGGCATCCCGGGCTGCGGCTCCATTGCCCCGTGACGCCGCGTTTCGGCTGCGATACGGTCTGCGCAGGATAAGGAGATTATAGATTATGGCTGAAGGGCAAAAAAGCGACGCGCCCCATGAAGAGCACGTCGTCGGCACCATGAACATCGACGTTCAGGAAAAGACCTTCGCGGCATTCGTGGCCTATGTTGGTCGGGGCATGGCCGTCTGCGTGGTCGCGCTGATCCTGCTTTACCTGATCAACGGTTGACCGGAATGCTTCGGCGGTCGTTTTTGATTGGCGCGCCTGCCCTCTTGGCAGCCTGTGGGACAAAACCCGCCGTATATGCCGATGAGGCGTACGTGCGCCGGGCTTTTGTCGCGAATTCGGGCCCGCCGAGGCTGGAGCTCTTCACGTCGTTCAACGCCCAGAGCGGGAACGGGGCGCATTCGGCCCTTCTGATACACGCGGATCAAAGCGTCGTCTTTGACCCTGCGGGGACATTCGCCCACTCGACGTTGCCCGAACGCCATGACGTCATCTATGGGATGCGCCGCGCGGCGCGCCGGGCTTTCGTGGATTATCACACGCGCTCGACCTTCTGGACGACATTGCAGACCTTCGAAGTCCCCATGGTGACGGCGGCCCACGCGCTGCGCGCAGCTGAAGCGGCGGGGCCTGTGCCTGATTCGATGTGTACGACGAGCATCGTGCGGATCCTCACGAGCGCCCCTGACATGCCGTTTCAGCTCACGCGGACATGGTTCCCCGATAGGCTCCACGATCAGCTTTTGAACAAGCCGGGGGTGACACGGGTGGAGTTCCGCCAGGATGACGACGCCGATAAAGAAAAGTACTGGGAGACGGCGACGCTTTAGGAGAGGCGCAACCCGCCTGGCCTAGCCGGTGAGCCAGATAATCGAATAAAGCGTTGTCGCGCCGCACATCACTGCGATCATGACATTCCGGCTCAGATATCCCGCGACGCAAGTCACCAGCGCTGCCGAAAGCCGCGCTGGATCGGGGTCGCCGCCGGTCGCGGCGGGCCAGATGACGGCGGGCGCAACGAGCCCCGGCAAGACCGCGACAGCGGTATAGCGCAAATGGCGCAACACCCATGGCGGCAGATTGCGATCACCGATCAGACCCAGAAATGAAAAGCGCAAGAGAAAGCTGCCGAGCCCAAGCCCCACGATGATCGCCCAGATTGTCCAGGTCGATTGTGTGATCATGGCCCGGCTTCCCCACGCGCTTCGATCCAGGCCCCCACGGCCATCGCCGCCAGCGCCGCAATAAGCAGGCCGAGCGAAAACGGCATCCAGGCAAGCGCAAGCGCGAGCAAAACCGATGTCACCGCCGCCGCGACATGCGCCGCCGTCCGCAAAGCCGGGGCGATGAGCGCCAAAAAGACGATGGGCAAGGCGAAATCGAGCGCCAGCGCCTCGGGCATGGCCTCGCCGATCAGCGCGCCTGCAAGGGTCGCCAGATACCAGCAGGGTGCCACGGGCACGATCACGCCGAAGTAATATCCGAGCTTTTCAGCGGCCGACCATTCGGTGCGCTCTTCAAAGGTCACCGATGACAATGCGAAGGCCTGATCGACCATGAAATACGCGATGAGGCTGCGTTGCCAGACGGGCGCGCGCCCCAGATGCGGGGTAAGCGCAGCCGAATACATCGCCATGCGCAAGTTTACCGCGAGCGATGTCACAAGAACGATGATCGCGGGCACGTTATCGACCATCATCGAGACGGCCGTGAATTGAGCGGCGCCGGCGATGACAACGATAGAAAACGCCATGACCTCTGCAAGGTTCAGGCCTGCCTCGGTGCCGACGACACCAAACAGCATCCCGAAAGGCACGAGCAAGAAGATGAATGGGGCGCCATGACGCACGCCAAGCCAGAATGCCGCTTTCCGGGTGGCTTCGCTCACCGCAACCTCTTAACCTGCCATGACCGTTTCGCTATCGTGCAGCGCGGAGGGATGCAAATGGCTAAACGTGCCCTCTTTCGGGCAGATAAAGCGAAGGCACCTTCGCCCGTGGGCACAGCCCGATGAAGCAGCCTTTAGGGGTCATTCTCGCCGGCGGTCGCGCGACACGGATGGGCGGCGCGGACAAAGCGTTCGTCAAGCTTGGTCAGGCCCCGTTGATTGCAAGGGTCATCGCGCGCTTTGAAGGGCAGGTCGCTGGCCTTGCCATCAATGCCAACGGCGACGCGTCGCGCTTTGAAGACTTCGGGCTGCCCGTTATCACAGACAACGTCGAGGATTTCTCCGGGCCGCTGGCGGGCGTTCTGGCGGGGCTCGACTGGGCGCATAGGGCAGGCGTGCGCCAGATTGTGACGGCCGCCGTCGACACGCCATTTTTCCCAGCTGATCTTGTGGCGCGGCTGGCGCGCGCGGCGCACCGGGCAAAGACGCCCATCGCCCTCGCCGCGACACAGGAGGGCGGGCGCACCCATCGCCACCCCACTTGCGGGCTCTGGCCCGTCGCTCTGCGCGATGATCTTCGACGCGCTCTCGATCACGGCACCCGCAAAGTAACCCTTTGGGCAGATCACCACGGGGCCGCAACAACCGCCTTTGATGACCACACCTTTTTCAACATCAATACCCCGGAAGATATCACCGCCGCGGAGGCGATGCTGTGAGGCTCTACGGCGTTGTCGGCTGGAAGAATGCGGGCAAGACCGGGCTCATGGAGCGCCTCGTGAGCGAAATCGCCGAACGAGGTTTTACTGTCAGCACGCTCAAGCAGGCGCATCACGCCTTCGATATCGATCATCCAGGAAAAGACAGCCACCGCCACAGAAGCGCGGGGGCTAGGGAAGTGCTTGTCGCGGGGCCGGGGCGATGGGCGCTGATGCATGAGCTTCGCGGGTCAGAGCCGCCCGCCTTCGAGACACTTCTAGACAAGCTTGAACCTGTTGACCTCGTGCTTGCAGAGGGATGGAAGACACAATCACACCCTAAAATCGAGGCCTGGCGCGAAGCGACGGGGCACCCGCTTCTCGCGCCAGACGATGAGACGATCCGTGCCGTCGCCTCGGATACGCCGCTCGATTGCGACCGCCCCCGATTTGATCTCGATGATACGACCGCAATCGCCGATTTCCTTCTTTCCGAGGTCGGGCTGTGACATGGCAACGATTTACGATGGTGGATTGGTCGGGCGGTGGCCCCGGCCCCGCGCGGCCCAAAAAACGCCCCTCCGATAAAATCTACATGGCCTCCGTGGATGGCGGGCAGGCCGACCCGCCTCGCTACATCCCTGACCGTGTTGCCGCTGAAGAGGCGCTCGCCGCACGCATCTCAGCGGCCCTTGACGCTGGCGAGCGGCTTTTCATCGGTTTCGATTTCCCGTTTGGCTATCCGCAAGGTTTTGCGAAGGCGATCACCGGTCAAAGTGACCCGTTCGCGCTCTGGGCAGAGATCGCCGCGCGGCTCCCCGCGTCGCGCCATAGCAGGGAACGGATAGACGTTGCCGCTGGTTTCAACGCGCACTTCCCTGGCGAGGGGCCCTTCTGGTTTGATCCCTTCGGCAAGGGCACGGTGCCTATGAAAAAGCCCGCGCGCTTCCCGGTGCAAGAATGGCGCAAGGCGGAGAGCCAAACCAAGGGCGCGTTTTCCTGCTGGCAATTGGGGGGAGCGGGGTCGGTCGGATCCCAGGCGCTCACGGGCATCGCCACGCTCGAACGATTGCGCCAGCGTTTCTCTGGCAAGATCGCCGTCTGGCCGTTCGAACCGCTTGAAGCGCCCATAGCTTTTGTTGAGGTCTGGCCCTCACTCATTGCGCCCGAAGTGGCGGCGCGGCAATGGCCCGACGAGCCAAAAGACGCCGCGCAAGTGCGGGTTTTGGCCGATGCAGTATCGCGCCTTGCACCAGATGAGCTGGAAGCGATGCTCGACATCTCGGCACCGGAGGAGGGCTGGATATTCGGGCTCGGCCATGAGCCGGCCTTGAAGGCCGCAGCGCGTCAGAAACGGCTCGCAAATGAGTGTTTCGCGCTCCCAGCGGGCGAGCGCCGTGCGACAGTCGATGAAGCCTTGGCGCTTCTCAAGACGCGCCTGTCTCCGCTCACGGAGACGCTCGAAATGCCTCTGCGCGAGGCTGCCGGGCGCGTCCTGGCGCAAGATATTACAGCCCTGCGCCCACATCCGAGTGCAACAAACGCGGCGGTGGATGGCTATGCGATTGAAGGCAGGCTCGGAGCTGGGGTTCATCGCATTGCGCTGGCGCAGGGGCGCGCGGCGGCGGGTGCCCCCTCCCCCAACCCGATACCTAAAGGACACGCCTTGCGCGTTTTGACGGGCGCTGAACTGCCGCCCGGCGCGCGCTCGGTCATCCTCGAAGAGGCGTGCCGGATCGAAGACAGGCATATCAGCTTTGAGGGCCCGATCCCGGATGGCGCGAATATCCGCTGGCAGGGCGAGGATATCGAGGAGGGCGCGGTTGCGCTCTCGGCGGGCAGGGTGCTCACACCCGCAGATCTTGCCTTCGCCGCATCCATCGGCTGCGACCAGCTTCGGGTGCGCGAAAGGCTGAAAGTGGCTGTGCTTTCAACGGGCGATGAGCTTTGCGAGGCCGGTGAGCCGGTTGGACCCGGTCAAATCTCTGACGCCAACCGCCCGATGCTCTTGGCCACACTTCGGCGCCTTGGCCATGAGGCAATCGACTTCGGCATCTGCGGCGATGACCGGCAGACCTTGCGCGCCACTTTTGATCGCGCCGCTCAGGCCGCCGATGTGTTGATCACCTCGGGCGGAGCGTCGGCGGGAGACGAAGATCATGTCTCGGCGCTTCTGAAAGAAACAAAAGCAATGGCGCTCTGGCGACTGGCGCTCAAACCCGGGCGGCCGCTCGCGCTCGGCATCTGGAAAGACATGCCCATCTTTGGTCTGCCCGGCAATCCGGCGGCGGCGCTGGTTTGCACGCTCATTCTGGCACGTCCGGCTTTGGCGCGCCTCAGCGGCGCCACATTGCCAGAGCCCACGGCTTTCGAGCTGCCCGCGGCGTTTTCCAAACAAAAGAAAGCGGGGCGTCGCGAATATCTGCGGGCAAGACTCCGCGAGGGCGCGGTCGAAGTCTTTGCCTCTGAAGGATCCGCGCGGATCTCGGGGCTGAGTTGGGCCGATGGCCTCGTTGACCTCCCCGATGAGGCGATGAACATCACCCCCGGAACACGCGTCAGATACCTGCCCTTTGACGGGCTCTTCTCATGAAGATCGACGTTCGCCCGGGTTTTCGGGAAGCAGATCGCGCGGCGATCGCGGAGCTCTTTCTTGATGCGTTTGGGCGCAAACTGGCCCCATCACTGGGCACAGATGATCGCGCGCACCGTTTTATCGCCCAGGGGCTGCGCCCCGAATTTGGCTTCTCAGCCCTCGATGAGACCGGAACATTGCTGGGCGCGGCCGGGATTAAGACCGAAAAAGGCGGCTTTCTGTCCGGGACCTACAGCGATCTTCGCGCCATCTATGGCACCTTCGGCGCAATTTGGCGGGGCGCTATCCTCGATCAGTTTGAGCGCAAGCTCGCGCCGGGCGTGATGCAAATGGACGGTATTTTTGTTGCCGCCTCCGCCAGAGGCTTGGGCGTTGGCACGTCGCTTCTCGATGCGGTTGTCTGGACCGCGCGCATGAACCGGTGCCGTGAAGTGCGCCTGGAGGTGATCGCCGAGAACGCCCGCGCTCAAGCCCTTTATCTGCGCTACGGTTTCAGGAGAGTCGGGGTTGTGAAAACAGGTCTCTTGAGGCCGGTCATGGGCTTTCGCGAGGCCGATACCATGGCGCTCGATCTCAGCTGAACATGCCCGTGACACGACCCAACAGCATGAAGGCGCGCGCGGTTCGCGTGTCTGACAGCGCGGCGACGTCTGCGTCACTTGCATATTCACAGAACTCTGTGAGCCGGGTGTCAAACTTGCGCAAGAAGTGATGAACGGCATCGCGGAAGATCGGGTCAGAGCGCATGCGCCCGCCTGCCAAAGCGAGCGACGAACGGTCTCTTATGCCGCCCAAAGCCGCCACGGCGCGGCCTCTTTCACCGCCCGCGAACCGCCGCCAGATTTCGGGCTTTGCGCGGTCGGGGCGCAGATCATCCATGTAGATCCCGTCTTGCGACAAAAGCGTCAGAACATCCTGGCTCGCTTGCACAAGCGGGGCGGTGCGCCGGTCGCGCAATGCGAGGCGTAGCGCGGCAAAGCCCTCTTTATCCTCCGCCGTTTCAGGAAAATTCAACGCGCGGATCAATGCGCCGGTCTCCAGAGGCGGCGTGATTTCATCGGCCGATGTGCCCAGCGCAAGCGCGGGCTGATCATCGCTTTCAGGCATTTCAGGTGCGGGCACGGGCACAGGCTCTGGCTTGCGCTGTGATGTGAACGTCGCCACAGCGGTTTCCGTCTGTTTGGCGGCCTGAACGATCTCATCTATCTTCTTTTCAACGCCGGGCGACGGCAGAAGCCCATGGCTTTGACGATCGGACACATAGGTCTGGCGCATCGCATCTATCGCGGATTGAAGGCGTTGGCTTTCCTCGCGCACGATCCGCGCCGAACGCGCCGCCGACGCCGCAACCCAGATCACCGCCACCGGCAAAAAGACCGCGAGTAGCGTCATCACGAATTGCAACTGATCCATGTTTTCAGGGGCAAAGATCTCTGCGCCGCCCATCCCCAGAAAATAGATCGCCGAGCCCAGCAGCCACAAAGCCGAGAGGGCAATGGCGATGTATTCAATCGCCGACATGCCGCCCGAGACCGATTTCTCATAGATCCCGAGCGCGGGTTTTACGGGCTGTTGCTCCCCTTCTGCCATCACTTCACTTCCCGGATGGCATTCAAACGAACGCGACGCTCAGAATTTCATAGCTGCGCGTGCCGCCAGGTGTTTTGACTTCGACGCTATCGCCCTCGTCCTTGCCTATGAGCGCACGCGCGAGCGGCGATTTGATGTTGAGTTTGCCCCCCTCGATATCGGCCTCGGCTTCGCCGACGATCTGATAGGTCTTTTCCTCATCGGTATCTTCATCAACGAGTTCGACCGTCGCGCCGAATTTCACCGAGCCCGAGAGCTTTTCAGGATCAACCACGTCAGCCCGCCCGAGGATCGCTTCAAGCTCTTTGATCCGGCCTTCGATGAAGCCCTGCTTCTCGCGGGCTGAGTGATATTCCGCGTTTTCCTTGAGGTCGCCGAGCTCCCGCGCCTCTGCGATCGCCTTGATGATTTCAGGGCGTTCTTCGCTTTTGAGGTGTTTCAGTTCGGCGTCGAGCTTGGCATGGCCCGCACGCGTCAGGGGAAATTTTTCCATAATGGGCTTCCTTGGGGCGGTCGCGTAATGTCATCCTTACGGGGCACGGATTGCAAGGTCCAGATGAGCGGGCATCCGCGCGCACGGCCCTGTCACAAAAGCTGCGCGCCCTTTCGAGAGGGGCTGCGCCACGAAAGCCGCATAATTTCCTATCTTTTCACTCAGGAAATTCAATGAATTCAAGCGGATGCCATCGTGACCCACGGTCGCAGACATGCGCTATTACGCCCCGTTTCAATTGACCTTCGAGGAAACGGCTCTTTATGCATATGCAGCACGGCAGATGGGACGGAAAATGACCGAGATCGAACGCGAAGCGATGGAATATGACGTGGTGATCGTGGGCGCGGGACCCGCCGGTCTGAGCGCGGCCATACGCCTCAAACAGCTTGATCCCGATCTCGAAGTCGTCGTTCTCGAAAAAGGCTCGGAAGTGGGCGCACATATCCTCTCTGGCGCGGTGCTCGACCCTGCCGGGCTCGATGCTCTTATCCCCGATTGGAAGGAGAAGGGCGCGCCGATCGATGTAGAGGTCAAGGAAGACAATTTTTATGTCTTCGGCGAAGCGGGCTCGATTAGGTTGCCCAATAGCGTCATGCCCGCGCTGATGAACAATCACGGCAACTACATTGTGTCGATGGGCAATGTTTGCCGTTGGATGGCGGAGCAGGCCGAAGAACTCGGCGTTGAGATCTTCCCTGGCATGGCCTGTTCCGAGCTTGTCTTCGGCGAGGATGGTGCCGTGAAGGGCGTTGTGGCCGGTGTCTTCGGCCTCAACCCTGATGGCACCCCCTCCGACGCCTATGAGCCGGGGATGGAGCTCCACGGCAAGTATGTCTTCTTGAGCGAAGGCGTGCGCGGTTCGCTCTCGAAAGAAGTGATCGAGCGCTTCGATCTCGATGCCAATTCAGACGTGCCAAAGTTTGGCGTGGGCATGAAAGAGATCTGGGAAGTGAAGCCCGAGAACCACAATGAGGGCGAAGTCACCCATACGATGGGTTGGCCGCTTGGCTGGCTCAATACCGGCGGTTCATTCATGTATCACCTGGATAACAACCAAGTCTATGTCGGCTATATCGTCGATCTCAACTACAAGAACCCGCACCTTTTCCCCTACATGGAATTTCAGCGCTGGAAGCACCATCCGCGCATCCGAAAGGTTCTGGAAGGGGGCAAGCGCGTGGCTTACGGCGCGCGCGCTGTCACGAAAGGCGGCTTTCAATCCATCCCCGAGGTGGCCTTCCCCGGCGGGTGCCTCTTGGGCTGCTCGGCGGGGCTCGTGAACCTGCCGCGGATCAAAGGCAACCATAACGCGATGTTCTCGGGCATTCAGGCGGCCGAGGCGGCTGCTCGGGCAATTAAGGCGGGGCGCCACGGCGACACGCTCAAAGAATACGACACCGCGCTTAAAACCGGCCCCGTTGCGCGCGATCTCAAGCCGGTGCGCAATGTCGCGCCGCTCAACGGGCGTTTCGGGCTTTTGGGCGGTCTCACGCTCGGTGGGCTCGACATGTGGATACAGTCGATCTTTGGCTTCTCCCCATTCGGAACACTCAAACACGGAAAATCAGACGCCGCGAGCACCGAGAGCGTCTATAAGCACGAGCCGATTGAATATCCCAAACCCGATGGCAAGCTCAGCTTCGACCGGCTCACCAATGTGAGCTACTCGATGACGAATCATGAAGAGAGCCAGCCCGCGCATCTTCAACTCGGCAATCTGCTCACCCCAACGCTCGACAATCTGCCCAAATACGCAGAACCAGCGCAACGCTATTGCCCGGCAGGTGTCTATGAAGTCGTGAAGGAACCAGAGAAACCCGCGCGGTTTGTCGTGAACTTCCAGAACTGCGTGCATTGCAAGACATGCGACATCAAAGATCCCGCCCAAAACATCAAATGGGTGACGCCACAGGGCGGCGATGGCCCAAATTATCCCAACATGTAACCTGTGATCGCGAAATTCAGGCCAAATTGCCGCTGTTTCGCGATCACCACATTGATTCCTAAAAATCCGCCTTCTAGCCTTTTCGCTGATGAATGCGTCAAGTCATTCCGGGGAGCGTTTATTAGGATCACCGTCACCAGCGCCGCGCTGGCAATCATGTTGTGTGCGTCGGCATCACTCGGGCAATCAATGAAACCGGGAACCGCCGGGGCTTATCTGGCAGCGCGCCATGCCGCGGGCACCAATGATTACAGGGCCGCGGCGGAGTTTTATGCGCAGGCCATGCGCGGCGATAGTCGCAATTTCGCCCTCACCGAAAATGCGCTTTCCGCGCGCCTGGCGCTCGGCGAACTGCGCGAAGCCGAAGAGCTTGCCGCGCGCATGATCGGGAACGGATCGAACAGCCAGATCGCCCATATGGCCGCCGTCGCGGGACAAACGCTCGACCAGGATTTCGAAGGGCTCGTCGAGAGCTTTCGCAGCGCGACCCGCATTGGCCCCTTGGTCGACGGGCTCTTGCTCGGCTGGGCGCTGATCGGGACAGGCCAGATAGAAGAGGGCATCGCAGCCTTTGATGCGATCGCCCTGCGTGATGGGCTCCGCCCGTTCGCGCTTCATCACAAAGCGCTTGCCCTAGCCTATGACGGGCGTCTTGAAGAAGCGGAAGAAATCTTCGCGGGCAAAGGCGGCGTGGAGATGCCCGATAACCGGCGTGGCCTTATTGCCCGGGCGCAAATCCTCAGCGCGCTTGAGCGTAACACCGAGGCCCGCGCTCAGATCGCGCGGGTTCTTGGAAGCGAGCTTGATGTCCGGTTTTCGCGGCTTGATCGCCGGTTGGCCGCGGGAGAGCCGCTCGAATTCACCGAAGTGCGCGGCGCGGCCCATGGCATGGCCGAGGTCTTTTATACCGTGTCGAGCGCGCTAAACGGCGAGGCGTCCGACAGCTACGCGTTGCTTTATGCGCGCATTGCGCATGCGCTCAACCCCGGTCATATCGACGCGATCCTGCTGTCAGCGGAATATCTTGAAAGGCTTGATCGACCCGAACTTGCGACACTTGCCTATGATATGGTGCCCCGTGGTGCCGCTGAATATGTGACAGCCGAGCTTGGGCGCGCTGATGCCTTGCGGGCCGCCAATCGGCCCGATGCGGCAGTTGAAGCGCTCAACCAGCTTGCCGAAGCGCATCCCTCGATCCCGAAGATCCATTCCAAGCTCGGCGATGTCTTGCGCCGGTCGGGCCGCTATGCGGAGGCTGTCACGGCCTATGATGCCGCCATCGATCTCTATGGCGCCCCCGCAAACGAGCACTGGTTCACCTATTTCGCGCGTGGCATCAGCTTTGAGCGCGAAGATAACTGGCCCGCTGCGGAAGCCGATTTTCGGATGGCTCTAGAGCTTCGCCCGAACCAACCGCAGGTCATGAACTATCTCGGCTACTCGCTCGTCGAAAAGAACCTCAAGCTCGATGAAGCGCTCGAGCTCATCGAAGCGGCCGCGCAACTCCGCCCCGATAACGGGCATATCCTGGATAGCTTGGGGTGGGTTCTCTATCGGCTTGGGCGATTTGACGAGGCCGTGGGCCCGATGGAAACGGCTGTGGAGCTGATGGCCACCGATCCGATCATCAATGATCATCTTGGTGATGTGTATTGGGCAGTGGGCCGGTTCAAGGAAGCGCACTTTCAATGGACGCGCGCACTCTCGTTTGACCCCGAGCCAGAAGATGTGGCCCGGATCAGGCGCAAGCTCGATGTCGGTCTCGACGTCGTCCTTGAAGAAGAGGGCATGGAGCCGATCACTGTCGCCAATGACGGCTGACGCCTGCCCTCAAGCCACCCTCGCGACCACGTAATCGGCTAAATCGCCCAGCATGTCGCGGATCGGATGGGCGGGCACATGCCGGAGCGCGTCTTTGGCCTTGGTGGCATAGCCTATGGCTTCGACCCGCGTCGCTTCAAGAGCGCCATGGCGCGCCATCAGCGCGAGCGCCTCTTCGAGGTCGCCTTGTTTAATGTCCGCCTTGCCGATGGTGCGCTGCCAAAAGCCACGATCCGCAGCCCCGCCGGCCTTGATGGCGAGGATCGCGGGGAGCGATAGCTTGCCCTCGCGAAAATCGTCGCCGACATTCTTGCCGATCACGCCGGCCGTGCCGCCATAATCCAGGAGATCATCGACCATCTGAAAGGCAATACCGAGCGCATCGCCGTAGTCAAAGAGCGCGCGGACCGTGTCTTCACCCTGCTCCGCGATAACGCCGCCCACCTCTGTCGCGGCGGAAAAGAGCGCGGCCGTCTTGCCACGCACCACTTTGAGATAGGTGCCCTGATCCGTGTCGATATTGCGCGACACGGTGAGCTGCAAAACCTCGCCCTCGGCGATCGTCGCCGCGGCATTAGACAAGATATCAAGCACGCGCAGCGACCCTGTCTCAACCATCAACTGAAAAGAGCGCGCGAAGAGATAATCACCCACAAGCACGCTTGATTGGTTGTCCCACAGGAGATTGGCCGTGGGCCGCCCACGCCGCTGTTCGCTTTCGTCAACCACATCATCATGCAGAAGCGTCGCTGTGTGGATGAACTCAACCGTGGCCGCCAGATGAATGTGATAGGGGCCCTCATAGCCACACAGGCGCGCGCTCGCGAGGGTCAGCATGGGACGCAGGCGCTTGCCTCCCGCCTCGACCAGATGAGCCGTGACCTCTGGGATGCGCGGCGCATGCTCGGAGGCCATGCGCGCGCGAATAAGCGCGTTGACGGCTGATAAATCTTCATTCAACGCCTGCGCGAGGTGCTCATGTGGCTTGGTCGCGGCTTCATCGAGGCTCATTTACGCGCTCGCTTCTCTCGACAGCGCCCGAAGAGGCACTTAGTTGCTGGAGTATGAGAGAGCTCTTACGCAGCAACGACCCCACCGTCATCGCGTTTGCCCAAGCGCTCCTTCAGGGCGAAGACATAGCCGTTTTCACCATGGACGCAAACATGAGCGTGCTCGAAGGCTCCATTGGCATTTTGCCGCGCCGCCTGATGGTGGCGGACAGAGACTTTTTCATGGCGCAGGCCGTTCTGAGAGACAATGACATCGATCTCGGCCAGTGATCTCAGCGAAGATGTTTTTCTTGGGGGCCGAGTTCGGGCGTTTCAGCCGCTGAAGGGCTATCGCGCAGGGATTGATGCGGTTTTGCTGGCGGCGGCGTGCCCCGCCAAGCCCGGCGAGAGCGTTCTTGAACTGGGATGCGGCGCGGGCGTGGCCGCGCTTTGCCTCAAGGCCCGGGTCACTGGCGCGCAGGTCACAGGGGTGGAACGGCAGCCAGATTATGCTTCACTGGCTGCGCGAAACGGGCTCGATGTGATCGAAGCTGATATAGCCGCCCTGCCTCCGGCGCTTCGGCAACGGCAATTTCACCATGTGATCGCCAATCCGCCCTACTTCAACGCGGGATCGGGTCAGGTCTCGCCAGATGAGCGCAGAGGCTTTGCGCGGCACGAGGCGACCCCGCTCGCCGCATGGATCCACGCCGCCGACAAACGCCTCAGGCCCAAGGGCACGCTGACACTCATCCATCGCGCGGAGCGGCTTCCCGATCTTTTGGCGGCCCTCGGGCCGAGCCTGGGCTCGATCGAAATCCTGCCTTTGCAAGCCCGCGAGAGCCGCGCGCCCCGCCTTATATTGGTGCGAGCAAAGAAAGACGGGCGCCGCCCCTTCCGGCTTCACGCGCCGCTCACTTTGCATGAGGGTGCCGACCATGGCGGCGATTATCCTGATTACACGCCCCGGATCGACGCCGTTTTACGCGGTGCGCAGGCAATCTCCTTCCCTGATTAAGCCTTCATCAAGACTTAAGCCGTCAATCTCGCGACAGGATCGGATGACTAAGAAACGTGACAGGTGATCCATTCTGTGATGTCATCGACGAATACTGCACAAGGAGATGAGAGATGAGCTTGACTTCGCACCTGACGGAACTGAAGCGCAAACATGCAACTCTGTCGGAGGCGGTCGAAGAAGCGCAACGGGCACTGTCTGTGGATAATTTGGAAATCGCCAAATTGAAGAAGCAAAAATTGCAACTTAAACAAGAGATCGAGCGCCTTACAGGCTAGTGAACCTGGGAACGGCGCGCGCCGTTAGGTGAACGCCTCGATCAGAGGCCAGGGCATCTGGCGGCGAGAAACAACCGTCGTTTGACGCGGCAAGTCTCACGGCGCATTTAGGCCTTAGTTTCCCGCCGCGTGCATGGGCCGCGCCCGTTTATGCCGGGCGTCCGCCTATTTGCGGCATCCGGTACGTAAGAAGGGCCTGCCTCACTGCCGGTCATGCGGCGCGATGACGGGTGTGCCAGGCAGGATGTTTGAGAGGCGCTCCGGCCTCCGCAGGGGGGCAGCTTCGCATTGCGCTATGTCTCCGGATGAGGGCGCACAAATCGCCGAGCCTTGATAGGCGTGCGCCTTCACGTTGTAGACGCTCCGCCGAACCGCCTTGCCTCTTACGCAGAGACGTCAAGCACCTTGAAATCTTCGGCGACGGCTCTGGTCTTTTCTATCTCAGCCAACATCCATTCGCGAAACGCTCTGATCTGGGGCCGGTTCTCGAGCCCGCTGGGGCAGATAAAACGAAAGCGCGCACCGGTGTTGAGGGCGGTTTTGTAAGGCGCAACGAGCCTGCCTTCGGCGATATCCTTGATGCAGAGCGCGCGCCTGCCAAGCACAACCCCCAAGCCAGCGAGGGCGGCATCGACAGCATGATCGGCTTGGCTGAATTTGGGCCCATAGCCTTTGGGCGGTTCGACACCCATCGCGCGAAACCAGGCCGCCCAATCCACCGGCGGATCAAGAAAATCGATGGATTGATCCACGATCAGCGGCGCGTCTCGCAGGCTTTCAGGCGTTGGATACCGCGCCGCGAGATCGGGCAGCATGACGGGCGTGACCCACTCGTTGGCAAGTGGGAGGGAGAAATATCCCTCATCTGGCCCCAAGCCAAATCGGATTGCGACATCCACAGCGTCGCGATTGAAATCCATGATGCGCAGGCTTGCGGAAAATCTTAACTCGATTTCCGGGTGCGCCTGCGCGAATTCAAAAAGCCGGGGCGCAAGCCATTTCGCCGTGAAGGCCGGGCCTGCCGTCACGTTGAGATTGGTCTGATCGGTCAAGCGCCGCACCGACCGCCATGCCGCCTGCAATGAAGAAAACGCGTCGGAAACGCCCGGGCCGAGGGTTCTTCCCGCCTCTGTGAGTTCGACCGCGCGGTTCAAACGGCGAAAAACGGGCTCGCCGAGATGCTCCTCAAGCGACTTTATCTGAAAGGAAAGCGCCGCGGGCGTGACGCTCAACTCATCGGCGGCCTTGGCGAAAGACATGTGACGCGCCGCCGCTTCAAAGGCGCGAAGCGCTGTGAGGGGCGGCAAACGGTCAGTCATGTCACTTAAGTACAGCTTATCTGAAAGCCGAACAAGTCTCGTTTGTCGCAGGCCGCCCGCACCGCCATGTTCACAGCAAGCCGAGACACCCAGCCTGATAGGAGGCCCAAAATGTTTGAAGTTGCCACCACGACAGCCCATCGCGAGGCCATCGCCCGCGCCCATGCCGAACGCGCGGCGGTGTTTGCCGCCGGCATCGCCTGGATCAAAGCGCGCCTTGTTGCGCGCCCATCGACAGCTGCTCCGGTTGCCTCAGCCGCGTGAGCTTCGCTCAGGGCCGTGTAACCGAACAGCAAGGGCCGCCAAATTGGCGGCCCTTCTTTGTTTGCAGGGGGGCGCTTCAGACGAAGAACTGAGCCCCGTTTGCCGAAATCGTCGAACCGTTGATGAAGCCCGAATCCTCGCGCGCCAGAAAGCTCACGCAGCGCGCAATTTCAGAAGGTTCGCCAAGTCGCCCGGCCGGGATCCCCGCGACGATTTTGTCGCGAATGGCTTCATCGATGGCCATGACCATCTCCGTTGCGATATAGCCGGGGCAGATCGCATTGGCCGTGATGCCTGCGCGCGCGCCCTCTTGGGCGAGCGACTTGACGATCCCCAGATCCCCTGCTTTCGTCGCGGCGTAATTCACCTGACCGAACTGGCCCTTTTGACCATTGATCGATGAAATCACGACAACCCGGCCAAACTTTCGCTCGCGCATGCCGGGCCAGACGGGATGAACGGTGTTGAAGACGCCTGTGAGGTTGGTGTCGATCACCTGTTGCCAGGCTTCGGGCGTCATCTTGTGAAATGGGGCGTCGCGGGTGATGCCCGCATTGGCCACAACAGTATCAATAGGGCCAAGATCGGCTTCGACCTGCGCGATCCCATCCTTTGACGATGCGTAGTCTGCGACATTCCATTTATAGGTTTTGATGCCGGTCTCTTCGGTGAACTTGGCGGCGGCTTCGTCATTGCCAGCATAGGTTGCCGCAACCTCGAAGCCTTCGCTTTTAAGTTCTTTTGAGATCGCGGCGCCGATCCCTCGGCTGCCTCCGGTGACGAGTGCGATGCGAGACATGTGTATCCTCCGGGTAGTCAAGTTTGATTATTGTTTTGGAGTTGACCCTCGGGCGCGGAAAAGGCGCGCGCCCGGGGATCTCATCATCCTTTGGTCGTCAGGCGGCTCAATCGCGCTCGAGGCACATCGCGACGCCCATGCCCCCGCCGATGCAAAGCGTTGCGAGGCCTTTCTTGGCATCGCGCCGCTTCATCTCGAAAAGCAGCGTGTTGAGGATCCGCGCGCCAGAGGCACCAATCGGGTGACCGATGGCGATGGCACCGCCATTCACGTTCACAATCGCCGGGTCCCAGCCCATGTCCTTGTTCACCGCGCAGGCTTGCGCGGCGAAGGCCTCATTGGCTTCGACCAGATCAAGATCTTCGGCCTTCCAGCCCGCCTTTTCGAGCGCTTTGCGCGACGCATAAATCGGGCCAACGCCCATGATCGACGGGTCGAGACCGGCTGTGGCATAAGACGCGATGCGCGCCAAAGGCTCGATCCCGCGCTGTTCCGCATCGGCGGCGCTCATGCAGAGCACACCGGCCGCACCGTCGTTGAGGCC
>JBCCTH010000016.1:0-23524 GCA_039198835.1 Pseudomonadota bacterium
CGCGGAGCCAGCCGAATTCTTCGGCAATGGGGATCTGAAACACCCCGAAAGACGCCCGGATCGCGAAACTCACCAACATGATGATGCAGCCCGCGACAAGCACAGGCGTAATGAGCGCGGTGGATTTTGGATCGGCCATGCGTCAACTCGTGCGCTTTCCGCCCGTGCGCGTCAATTCAGCAATTTTGAAAGGTCGCATCAGAAATTGTTAAAGGCTATGGCGGGCGCGTGATGGTCAGCGAGGAATATGAGCGCCGTGTGGCAGAGGGGGCCTTGAAGGCCGATGCCGCCCAGCGCGCCATTCTCCCCGAGTTTGACCGCATGGCCACAGCCTTAGCGACCCCGGTCAAGAAAGGCTGGTTCGCCAAGGCGCCCGAGCCCGTCAAGGGGCTTTACCTCTGGGGCGGCGTGGGACGCGGGAAATCCATGGTGATGGATCTCTTCGTCGAACAGGTGAACGTGCCTGCGCGGCGCGTCCATTTTCACGCTTTCATGCAGGAGATACACAGCGCGATGCATGTCGCGCGGCAAAGCGGCGTCGAAGATGCCGTGGCCCCCGTCGCCAGCGATGTGGCTGGGCAGGTCAGACTGCTCGCTTTCGATGAAATGCAGATCACCGACATCACCGACGCCATGATCGTCGGGCGTCTTTTTGAAAAGCTCTTCGCTGCCGGTGTCACTGTTGTGACAACCTCTAACCGCGTGCCCGATGATCTTTACAAAGACGGGCTCAACCGCCAGCTCTTTTTGCCTTTCATCGAGCTCATCAAGGAAAAGCTCGTCGTCTGGGAGATGGCCTCAGACACCGATTATCGGCAAGACAGGCTCGCGGGTGAGCAAGTCTTCTTTACGCCGAACGGACCGGAAGCCCGCCAGCGAATTCAAGCGATCTGGGAGGACCTCGCCGGGGGGGACGCGCCGCTCGAACTGAAAGTGAAAGGGCGGGTCGTGACTTTGCCCGCCTTCCGCAACGGGGTGGCGCGATCGACCTTTCACCGGCTCTGCGGTCAGCCTTTGGGCCCGGCCGATTATCTCGCCGTGGCCGAGGCTGTGCGGGTGCTGATCCTTGAGGATATCCCATCGCTCGGACGCTCCAATTTCAATGAAGCAAGGCGATTTGTGACGCTGATCGATGCGCTTTATGAGGCCAGGGTGCGCCTGATCGCCAGCGCCGCGGCCGTGCCGGAGATGCTCTATATCGAAGGCGAAGGGACTTTCGAATTCGAGCGAACCGCGTCCCGGCTTCGAGAAATGCAAAGCGCGGGCTGGGGCGAGTAACCTCTTTGCGCCGTCAGGCTTGCCGTTTGCCGCCGAATGTGTAAGCTTAAGTTTACAGTTTGGCGTAAAGGCAATCACATGGCACAGCACCGCGCAGGCCTCCGCTGGCGGCTCAGGGAGGAGACGCGAGAGACCCACAAGCGCCTCGATTACCAGGTCTCAGCCTTGGATATCGCCACGCGCGCGGGTCTCGAAGCATTCCTGACCGGGAACGCTCTTGCCCATCGCGCCCTGATCCCCTTCGATTTTGAATTCGACGGTCATATGGCGCGTCGCATGGCGCTCATCGAAAGAGACCTTGACACCTTGGGCGTGTCTCACGCGGCGAAGACACCGAGTGTGACCGCACCCTCTGAGGCCAGCGCGCCGGGCTTCCGATACGTTATCGCAGGCTCGGCGATGGGTGGCCGCGTGCTGTTGCGGCGGCACGGCGCATCGGCCGATGAAAGCCTGCGCGACGCCGACCATCTTCTCAGCGATCCGCGCCTCGATGAATATTGGGAAGAGGTGCAGGCCGAACTTACAAAGTTGCCTGAAACCGGGCCTGCGGCCGATGCCGTGATCGCGGGCGCAAATGCCTGTTTTGCGCTCTTCGCTGCGGCATTTGAAGCAGCCGCGCCCGGCCTTCCGGCCATCGCGGCGGAATAGGCCCTAACCCACCTCCTGGTGGACTTCGATGATGTTGCCTTCAGGATCCTGAAAAAAGACCTGACGCCACTGCGCTGAAAACGCGGTGCCGTAATCGCTATAGGGAATGCCCTCTGCCTCGAGAAGCGCAAGGAACGCGGCGAGGTCATCTGTCCGGAAGGCGATGTGGCCACGCTCAATCGGGTTTATCGTTTGCCCGTTCTTGAAATGCACTTTGAAATCGCGCTGCGCGAGATGCATTTGCATGCCGCCATCGGTCGCGAACATGATCTGCCCGTCAAAGCCCTTGGTCTCATCGGCATCAGAACGCGGGAATTGCGAGGCGGGCATATCAGCAAGGCCGAGAATGCGGGTGTAGAAATCATGCATCCGCGTTACGTCTTCGGATACAAAATTGATGTGGTGAAATTCGAGCTTCATCTTTGCCTCCCCATGCACGTGCCCGGGCCAAGGCACGGCCTTTGCCGGTGAGATGGTCGCTCAACTCACGGATCACCTCCGCAATCGCAAGCGACTGCCTTAGAGCCCTTCAATATCGGGGATCCTGAGTATCTGGCCGATCAGAATATCCCCGTCAGCGCCAAGATGGCGGCGGTTCGCTTCAAGGATCATCTCTGACTTGTTCGCATCGCCGTAATAGCGCAACGCCAGGGTCAGCAGGCTGTCGCCGAGCCGAACCGTATGGACAGCGCGCGTGGGCGCTTGAGCGAGCTTGGCACGCAACTCGGCATTGCCGATCTCGGGCGGCAAGGCGAGCGTCGCCGCCACGTCGGCCAGGGCTTGAAGCTCAAGCGGCGCGACCTCTTCCTCAGCTGCCGCGGGCGGAGTTGCCGAGGCGGTGTCTTGCCGTCTCGCCGTCAGAGTTACGGTCGAACGTGTCAGAGGCGCGCCAGTCGCAACGGGCGCGGGGAGCGGGGTGGTGTCTTGCGCCAAGGCCTCGCGTCCTGCTGCCGGTGCGATGGAACGCAATGAGGGGAGGAGATTGCCATTGGCATCCCGTGCCGTCGTGGTGAGAAGCTGCGGGCGATTTTCCGTAAGCCCACTGAAGAGCGCTTCGCCGCCCGGCGCGTCAGCTTGCGCGGTGGCGGCGGGCGCGAGCAGCGTTTGCGGGCGCGGCGCCGCAACCGGGGCGGTGGGAGCAGGCGCTTCGGCTACATCCGCTTCGACCACGTCCGCTTCGACCACGTCCGATTGGGGCGCAGCAAGCGGCTTAAGGGCTGGTGCCGCGACACTGCCCGCAGAGGCGGTGGCGGCAGGCCCGCTTTCGTCTGGCGCGATGCTCAAAGGCTCAGGCTGCGTGCGCGTCACCTCGACCAAAGGCTCAGGGACAACGCGCGCCTCTTCTCTGGCCTCAGCGACCACGCTCGCATCTGGTGCGAGCGCATCGGTTTCGAGAGGCGCGCTGGGAAGGGCCGCGATAGCAGGCGGCGTGCGCTTGGGCTGAAACAGGATGAGCCCTACAGTCACAACGATGAAAGCTCCGACGATGATCAATGGGCGGTGCATGGCGAGGCTCCTTTCCCTTGGTCAACGGAAGACAGGACGGCCCGCGACGCTGCCGTTTCCTTCGCCGCATGGGCAGCGTGACGCCTTTGCAAGGCCATGGTCGTTTCCCCCATATGCGCGCCATATCTGGGTGCAGCCAGTTCTGAGCAGGGCACGCATATACTGCTACGCAAGATGTAGTGGAGCGGAGCGAATCAAGTCAACCTGAGGTGATTCGATTTTTGGCTCAAATCCACGTTTTACGCCCCAAGGGCGCGCTATCCGTGGGTTTTGAGAATGTGACCGGCCAGATAGAGCGACCCGCAAATGACAACGCGCGCGTGCGGGCAGGCGCGCATGATATGCGAAAGCGCGTCCGCGACGCTGGCGGAGGCCGCCGCATCAATGCCGACCTGGCGTGCGGCGGCGGCTGTATCTTCGCCGCTGAGCGTGGCCATGGTATCGGGTATGCTCACGCCATGCAGCGCCTTTGCGTGCCGGGCGAAAGCGGCCATATAGCCCTGCGGGTCTTTTGTGTTGAGCATCCCGCAGATGAAATAGGTGTCGCGCGCTGGCAGCCTATCGAGCGTCGCGCCGAGAGCCTCGCCCGCGGCGGGGTTATGCCCGCCATCGAGCCAAAGCTCAGCGTCAGGCGCGAGATCCAAAAGAGGGCCTGTGCGGAGGCGTTGCATCCGCGCGGGCCAATGCGCCGAGGTCACAGCGCCTTCATAGCTCGCATCGCCGAGCCCCAGAACGCGCAAGGCCGCGAGCGCGGTGCCCGCATTCTCGATCTGATGCGGCCCGGGCAGGTTCGGCAATGGCAGATCAAGGAGGCCGTGCTCATCCTGAAAGATCAATCGACCACGCTCTTCGAAAACCTGCCAGTGCTGACCATGGATGAAGAGCGGCGCGCCGAGCCGCTCGGCCCGCGCCTCGATAACCGCGAGCGCCTCATCATGTTGACGCGCGATAATCGCGGGCACGCCCGGTTTCAGAATGCCCGCCTTTTCGCCGGCGATCTCGGGCAGCGTTTCACCCAGAAACTGCTGATGATCGTAATCGATGGGGGTGATCAGCGTCAGCCGGGGCGTTTCAACCACATTCGTCGCATCAAGGCGCCCGCCCAAACCAACCTCAAGCAGGGTATAATCGGCCTCACGCCGCGAGAAAGCGAGGATCGCCGCGATCGTCGTGATTTCAAAGTAAGTGATTGGCGCACCATCATTGGCTGCATAGCATTCATCGAGCAATGCCGTCAGCTCTGGCTCGGATATGAGCGCGCCCGCCAGTCGAATACGCTCATGGAAGCGCGCGAGATGAGGCGATGTATAAGCATGGGCTGAAAGGCCCGCCGCCTCAATGCCCGCCCGGATCATCGCGAGTGTCGAGCCCTTGCCATTGGTGCCCGCGATGTGAATGACCGGCGACAGGCTCTGTTGCGGGTGACCGAGCCGCCCCAAAAGGTGCCAGACGCGATCCAGCGTCAGATCGATGATCTTGGGATGAAGCGCCATCATCCGCGCTAAAATGGCATCAGAGCCTTGGCCCATATCGATGAGGTCAGCCGGCTTTTTCGGTCTGAGGCGGGCTATTGCCTGCTTCATCGGCCGGGTTGGGCGAAGGCTCGGGTGCGGCGAGAGCCGCGTCTGGCGGCGGGGGCGCTTCAGGTTCCGGCGGCGGCGGTGGCGGCGGGGGGAGATCGCCTTTCACGGCGGGCTTCTCGCGCAAAAGCATCCGCACGATCTGGATAATCTCGTCGCGCAGTTCAGAGCGGGGCGTCACCCGGTCGAGCATCCCGTGGTCGAGGAGATATTCGGCGCGCTGGAAGCCTTCGGGGAGCGTCTCTCGTATGGTCTGCTCAATGACCCGCGGACCCGCAAAGCAGATCAACGCCTTGGGTTCAGCGATCTGAACATCCCCCAGCATCGCATAGCTTGCCGTCACGCCCCCGGTCGTCGGGTGGGTCAAGACGACGATATAGGGAAGACCAGCTTCCTTGAGCATTTGCACCGCCACCGTCGTGCGCGGCATCTGCATGAGCGAAAGAATGCCCTCTTGCATGCGCGCCCCGCCCGCCGCGGAGAAAAGAATGAGAGGGCAGTTCTTTTCGACCGCCCGCTCGGCGGCGCGAATGATCGCATTGCCCACATACATCCCCATGGAGCCCGCCATGAAAGAGAAATCCTGCGCGGCGGCGACAATAGGCGTGCGCCCGATCTCGCCTTCAACGACGAGCATCGCCTCTTTCTCGCTCGTGGCTTTCTGAGCGGCTTTCAGGCGGTCAGGATATTTCTTCTGATCGCGGAAGCTCAGCGGATCGAAGATCGGCTCAGGCACCTCGATTTCAGTGAAGATCCCACCGTCGAAAAACGCGGTGAAGCGCTGGCGCGGCGCAATCGCCATGTGATGGCCGCAATGGGGGCAGACATAAAGATTGTCCGCCAACTCGCGGTGAAAAATCATCTGGCCGCATTCCGGGCACTTCGTCCAAAGGTTCTCGGGCACCTCGCGCCGCGAAAAGAGCGAGTTGATCGTCGGGCGGACGTAATTGGAAATCCAGTTCATGGCGCACCTCGGCTAACGGGCGTCAGATAAGCCCGGCGGCGCGCGAACGCAATCAGCGGCGGACGGCGTTGCGCGCCGCAAGCCACAAAACAGCGAGAAAGAAAAGTTCGAAGACGAGCGAGATCAGCGCGACAGAGCCGTCGGGCGCGTAGTCTTCTGAGCGCGCGGGAAAAAGAAAGAGCGCCGCCGCCGACATCGGCGCGCCTTCCTCTGAGGCAAGGCCCAAAGCCGCGACGTTCACCGCGAAATGGAGACCCCAAGCCGCCCCAAGCGACCCGGTGCGCGCGGTGAGATCAACGCATGCGACGCCGAAAGCGAAGGTCCAGATGATATAGGCGAAGGCGGCGGCGGCGGTCGATGTATCATTGAACACATGCGAGAGCCCGAAAATCGCCGAAGGCACCGCCAGCCAAAGCAAGGGCTCCTTGAGATAAACGGTCGCGAAATGATGGATATAGCCGCGAAAAAAGAGCTCCTCCGCGCCAGTCTGAAGGAAAATAAGCACGAGTGCCAAGGGCAGAAAAGCAAGCCAGCCCGCGAGAGGGCGCATGGTTGCCAGGCTCGGGTCAAGCCCCATGGCAATGAGGATCGCGTAAATGGCGGCGCATGCTCCAAGAACGCGCAAAAAATCGGGAAGAAGACGCGCGGGATCGCCCAGGAAAAAGCGCCAATCGACGCTGTGCAGGTAGCGCGCGGCGCGCATCGTGAAAAACGCCAGCAGCGCGAAGATGGCCATATGAGCCGTAAAACCGAGCCGGGTCTCTCCCTGAAGGGATCCTTCCGGCAAAAAGATAAAGAGCGTCTGGCGGACAAAGAACCACCCCAGAAAAACCGTCAGAGCCGCGAAAAGGAAAGCGCTCGCCGGCTTCAGCCGATCGCTCAGATAAGCCGTCTGGCGCGCATTTGGCGCATAAGCTCGCAGCTCACGCGGCATGGGATCGTTCCCGCCAGCGCCAGACGGAATAGACGATCAGCAAAGCCGCCGCATCAGCCGCCAAGAGCGGGAGAACGGCAGGCATCGCAGCCGTCATCGGAACCGTTCCCAAGCTCAACCCCGAGAGCGGCCCCATCAGCGAGATCACGAGCAGCGCTTGCACGTTATTGATGAAATGGAGCCCCCAAGCCGCGCCTAAAGAGCCGGTGCGCGCGGTCATGTCAGCGGTAATTACCGCGAAAAGGAGAGTGACTGCGAAAATTGCCCAGGCATTCGCCCCCTGCTCCTCAAAACTGACATGCCCCAGGGCAAAGAGCAGCGCGGGCAAAAAGAGCCATACCGCGCGCAAGCCCACCCCAAATCGCGCGCCAAGCTGCTGGAGGAGGTAGCCGCGAAAAACCAGTTCTTCGGCCCCCGTTTGAAGCAGGATCAAGGGCAATGCGAGCGGTAAAAGTGCGATCCAAAGGCCTGCATTGCCCTTCCAGGAGACACCCACGAATGTGAGGATCAGCCCTGTCGCGAACCCCGCCACGAGGATCGCGATCCCGGCGGTACGCAGAAAATCGCGCGTTAGCCTCTCTCGGTTTCCAAGAAGCGTCAGCGCGCCACGCCGGTGAATGAGCCGCACGACGATCATCGCAGCGAGTGCCATCGCGACGAAATGAAAGAGCAATACAAGCGCGCCGGTCGGGGATGTCCCCTCGACAAGCGCGGCGACGGAGGCACCGCCCGGCAAGGCCCATGCAGCCGCTTCCAACACCGCCCAAGCACCCAGCGCGTAGAGTATGAGAATCAGCACCGCGCCCACGAGCGTCAGCCAAAGGTCAGCCCGCGCGCGCGCGGGGGCAACAAAGGATGAAAAGCCAGCATAGGACATCTCCGCTCACCTAGGCTCCCGCGCCGCCCCAAGCAATGTGAATTCCCGGCCTGTCGCACGCGGCAGCGGCTTGCCTCCTGCGCCATCGCCCTTTATCCCGGCTCCCCTAGGTTCCCAGCTACATGCCAGGTTGTTGACGAGGCCCCCAATGCTCAAAAAGACGTTCGATAAGACAAACCTGCCGTCCCGGCATGTCACCGTCGGTCCCGCCCGCGCGCCGCATCGCTCTTATCTCTACGCGATGGGGCTGACCGATGAAGAGATCGCGCAGCCGCTCATCGGCGTCGCAACCTGCTGGAACGAGGCCGCGCCCTGCAATATCGCGCTCAACCGCCAGGCGCAGGCCGTCAAACTCGGCGTCAAAGCCGCCAAGGGCACGCCGCGCGAGTTCACCACGATCACCGTCACCGACGGGATCGCGATGGGCCATGAAGGCATGAAATCTTCGCTGGCCTCGCGCGAAGCCATCGCCGACACGGTCGAATTGACGATGCGCGGCCATTGCTATGATGCGCTTGTCGGGCTCGCGGGCTGCGATAAATCCTTGCCGGGGATGATGATGGCGATGGTGCGCCTCAACGTGCCGTCGGTCTTTATCTATGGCGGATCGATCCTGCCGGGCCGCCTAAACGGTCAGGATGTGACGGTGCAAGACGTCTTCGAGGCCGTGGGCCAGCATCAGGCGGGCAATTATTCCGACGCTGAACTCGCCGTTCTCGAACGCGTCGCCTGCCCGACGATGGGTGCCTGCGGCGGTCAGTTCACCGCCAATACAATGGCCTGCGTCTCAGAGGCCATCGGCCTTGCTCTGCCCAATTCAGCGGGCGCGCCCGCAGCCTATGAAAGCCGCGATGCCTATGGCTCGGCCTCGGGCGAGGCGGTCATGGCGCTTTTGGCCAACAACATTCGCGCGCGCGACGTCGTGACCCGTAAATCGCTCGAAAACGCCGCTCGCGTGGTGGCCTGCACGGGCGGCTCGACCAATGCGGGCCTCCACCTGCCCGCCATCGCCCATGAGGCCGGCATCGAGTTTCTCTTGGAAGACGTCACCGACATCTTCCGCGACACGCCCTATTTCGTCGATTTGAAGCCAGGCGGGAAATATGTCGCCAAGGACATGTACGAGGTGGGCGGCGTGCCCGTTGTGATGAAAGAGCTCCGCAAGCAGGGGCTGATCCACGAAGACTGCATGACAGCGACCGGCCGCACGATGGGCGAAGAGCTCGATCTTGTCGAACGCGAGGCCGATGGCCGCGTGATTTATCCCATCGAGGCCCCTCTGACGAAAACCGGCGGTGTGGTCGGGCTCAAAGGCAATCTGGCACCGGAAGGCGCCATCGTGAAGGTGGCTGGCATGGCCACTCAGCACCAGCGCTTTGTCGGGCCCGCGCGGATCTTTGAATGCGAGGAAGACGCTTTCGAGGCCGTCAAGAAACGCGATTACCAAGAAGGCGACGTGATCGTCATCCGCAACGAAGGGCCTTCAGGCGGCCCGGGCATGCGCGAAATGCTGGCAACGACGGCGGCGTTGAGCGGCCAGGGCATGGGCAAAAAAGTGGCACTCATCACTGATGGGCGCTTTTCGGGAGCAACACGCGGGTTTTGTGTCGGCCATGTCGGGCCAGAGGCCGCGCATTGCGGGCCCATTGCTTTAATTCGCGACGGCGATGTCATAACGCTCGACGCGATTAAGGGTGAGATCTCGGTGGATGTCTCGGAAGAGGAATTCGCCGAACGGAAAGAAGCGTGGGCGGGCGCAAGGCCGACGATCTACGCGTCAGGGGCATTGTGGAAGTATGCGCAGCTTGTCGGTGAAACGTATCGTGGGGCGGTTACCCACCCCGGAGGCGCAGAAGAAAAGCACATGTATCCCGACCTCTAGGAGAGTATTGAGCGTTGCCCTGGGCGCGCTTGTCTTGACCGGCTGCGAGAGCATTCCCGCATTTTCGTTCGTGCCCGATGATATCTTGCCGGAAACAGCGCCTATCGCGACGCAGGAAATCACCTTGCGCTCAGGCATGGTAATCCGTGCGCCTTTTGGAAAATGTATCGATACAAGACGCACGCGCCAAAGCGGCGGCACCGCCACAGTCATCATGGCGAATTGCAGCAATCTGGGCGGGCGCGAGGATATCGGCGCGATCGACCCGGGGCTGATCCTTGTCACGGTGACGCCGGCGTCCCATGGCGATCTCTTAGCGCTGCGAACAGCTGTCCGCGATGATCCCGGGCTTTTGGCGCGCTCGGGCGCCGCGACCGATGTCGATCTCATCGCGATTAAAACATCGCGCGCCGCGCTCTATGCCAATCTGGTCGATATAAGCCCCGGCGGCCCGGAAGGGGTCAGCGCGCGACACTGGAAAGCGGCGCTTGATGTCACAGGGCGCGGCGTTGTGATCTCGGTTTTCGGACAAGAAGATGGGCCGCTGCCCGCCGGTGCCGGCGAAAGCCTCGCGCGCGATGTTGCTCAGAGCCTGCTTGAGGCAAATTCCGCCTCTGCGGACGCGCAATCTGAGTCTGGCATTGAGACGACGGTTGAAACGCCCGCTGAAAGCGCCGAAAATACCCCACAGGCGGTCTTCAGGCGCATCTTCGGACGCCCGTAGGCAAAAAGTTAAGGGGTCTCGCTATAAGAGAAAGACCCTGATGCGGACAGGGCATGATGGGCGTGATCTCAAATCTTATTCATCGGCGGGCGCTGCGGCGTTGGAGCCAGGCTGCCCGGGGCGCAAAATCCGCAGCGTTATCTGATCTGAGGCGACAATCAGGTGCCGCCAAAGAGCTGCGCCACCATCTCAATGAGGTGATTCATCAGGCAGAGGATCGCCTCGCCTATCCCGCCATTGGCTCAAATGCCTTCAAAAAGCCGAAGACGGCCGATTGGTCATGGCGTCCGGCGCTCTTCCGCGGGCCGCTGCCCAAAGTGGGGCTCGTCGCCGTCGATAGCCAGACCCGGCTCAGCGATGAAGCAACGATCTTTCACGATTGCCGGGAAAGCGAACTGACATTCCGGCAGGTTCGCAATGCGCGAAGCTCCGATCTCGCGCCCTATGGCGTCCGGATGGATGTGTTTCGCTTCGACGGCTCCTTCCTGTCGGTCGCCATAAATCTGCCCGACGGCGCGGTGGATGGGCTGCGCAAAAAGCATCTGATCCGGCTCAACACGATCGTCGAGGTTGAAAAGCCGCTCGAGATTTTTGCCCGCCTCAACCTGCGCCATGGGCCCAACACCGAACAAATCGTGCGGGAATTGCCGCTCAATCAGGCGGATGTCTGGGTGGAGTTCGATCTTGCCTATACCCAGCTCAACGAGAAACGGGTTGAGCGCTTGTGGCTTGATTTGATCTTTGAAGGCCCGGAAATGAACCAGGTGACGATCCGCGATGTCACGTTCTCGCGCGCGCCGCGCGCCGATCTCTAGGAGCCAGGGCCCATGTCCGATCACCTGCTCACGAAAATCCGGCTGCGCGAAGGCATCTGGGAAGGCATTTTGAACACGGGCTCCAAGAGCGCGCCCGAGCTCAGCGTGACACATCTTGAGATGCCGCTTGAGGGGGTTGAGATCGAGCCATCGGGCGATGGCGCGTTTCATGTCAAGGTCCCGATCCCTTCCAGCGCCATAGCCGATGGGGTTCAGACTTTCCTGATCCAGGACAAAGCATCGGGAGAGACATTGGCCCAGTTCGCGATTGCCGCCGATGCGCCGCTCTCTGAGGATTTGCGCGCAGAGGTCAATCTGTTGCGCGCCGAACTTGACATGCTCAAGCGCGCATTTCGCCGTCATTGTGTCGAAACGGGGGCCTAGCAGGCCCGCCATTCCCCAAGAAATCGGCAACAATCAGCGCGAAACAGCCTGTTTTCTAAGGAAACTAGCAGAAACTCGCGCATCTCCCCGGGCGCATCTGAGTTTGTTGCGAGACGCAAAACAGACCCTTCGAAAACCCCGACATTGTCGAATGGGTGCCGCGAAGCAGCCGTGAATCGCGGCGATACACTGCCCCAAGAACGAGTTGTTAAGGGGTTATTGGATGGATCGCCTGACTGAAATGGAGGCTTTCGCCACGGTCGTTGACCAAGGCGGCTTTACCGACGCCGCGCGGAAAATGGGAATTTCCAAATCCGCCGTGTCCAAACATGTCTCTTCGCTTGAGGCCCGCTTGGGCGCGCGCCTGCTCAATCGCACGACGCGCCGTGTCTCGCCCACCGAAATCGGGCTGGCGTATTATGACCGCGCGCGCCGGGTGCTCAACGATGCAGGCGAAGCCGATGCCCTCGTCACATCAATGCAGTCGGCTCCCTCTGGCCTTCTCCGGATCAGTGTGGCGACCGATTTCGGCGTCAACCATCTCAGTCCCGTGCTCGGTGAGTTTCTCAGTGAATTCCCGGATATCACCGTCAATATGGTGCTCAACAACCGTTATGTTGAATTGATCTCCGAAGGGTTCGACATGGCCGTGCGGATCGGTGAACTCGAAGATAGCACGCTTCGGGCGCGAAAGCTCACTGACACGACAAAGCGCATGATCGCCAGCCCGGAATATTTCGAACGCTATGGACGCCCGGAGAAGATCGACGATCTCAACGAGCACAAGCTTCTCCATTATTCCAACCAATCCAACGGATCGGTCTGGAAAATCACAGCCCCTTCCGGCGAAAAGCGCCAAGTCCGCACGGCGGGGTGGCTCACGGTCAATGACGGGCAATCGCTCTTGAACGCCGCGATCAGCGGTCTGGGGATCGCCTATCTTCCGAGCTTCCTTTTTGCGGATGCGCTCGAAAAAGGTTTGGTGATGGATGCCATCCCCGAGCTCCCCGAAGAGACACAGGGCATTTATGCCGTCTACCCGCCGGGCCGTTTCACACAGCCCAAAGTGCGCGCCTTCATTGATTTCCTCGTTCACGCTTTCGGCGAGAAAGGGCCCGACGCATGGTGATCGCGACGGGATAAGGTTCAGCCTCCACAAGTTCGTTAACGAGTGTGTCGTTCCGTGTAAGTGGTATCGGAGGCTGTATTACGGGGTGGGTCGGAGAGAAGTCTCCGGCCCACTCATCCTTTTGGGCCAGCGCTAATTGCCGGTGCTGATCAAAATCGCTTCCACGCGCCGATTGCGGTCGCGGCCTTCGGCGGTGAGATTTGTCGTGCGCGGTGCCAAAAAGCCCATCCCCTCGGCTGAAACTTGATCCGCGTCGATCCCGTAGCGATCGACGAGCTTGGTTCTTGCGGCCTCCGCGCGTGCGCGAGAGATGGTGATGTTGGTGTCTAGAGCGCCGGTCGCGTCAGTATGGCCCACGAGCGCGATCCGGGCGGACGGGTTCGCTTCGAGATAAGCGGCGAGCGCCGTCAGAGACGGATAAAGATCATCGGGTAAGGTGGTTGTGCCGCTCGCGAAGATCAGGTCTTCGAGCACGATCCGCCCCTCGGTTTCGAGCGCTTCGGCGATATCCGAGCGTGCGGGAACCGAGGCGTCAGGTATCGCGATCACAGGCGCAGATGTGCGCGAACCCGGCGCGCGCACCTCCACAATGTGGAGATACCCATCTATCGCGCTGCGACTGGCCAACACGGTGACATGGCGCGCTCCATCGTCCGAGCGCGCCGACAAAAAGAGGAAATCCCCCAGATCAACAAACATATCAGGCGGCGGAATGAGTTCGAGCTCGAAACGAAAGTCAAAGCCGCCGCAGCTTTGCGTGGCGCAGCTGAAAACGATGTCAAAGCGCGCGGCTTCGAGTGCCTCTTCAATCGGTGCCAGGAGCAAAGCCGGGCGTGTCGCGCCCGCGATCCGATAGGCCGAAACCGAGACCGCGCCGCGCTTGAGCTCGCGGGGCAAGAAGCCGTCTTCGATTGGGCCCATGGGGATCGCGCGCGCGCCCTCGTCCACGGTCACTTCCCGTGTCGCGACAGCGCCCTCCGGTAAAGGCAGGCTGAGCCCGTACGCCGCGCTTGACCAAATGAGGACGAAGAGCGCGGCACGGATCATCTGTTTTGCGCGTGATATTCCGGGTTGGGCTGCATATCGGTCGCCGTCGCGACACGGTTTGTCATGTTATAGAAGCCGGCCACATTGGCGATGTCCCAGATATCGCGGTCGCTCCAACCGGCTTGCCGCAAGCTGTCTCGATCCTTTTCCTCGATCTCGTGGGGTCGCTCGGTCATTTTTACCGCGAAATCGAGCATCGCCCGCTGCTTGGGCGTAAGCGCGGCGGCGCGGTAATTCATCACCAGATGCTCGCCGAGCATAGGATCACCGGACAAAGCGCGCACGGCCTGACCATGCGCGGTCAGGCAATAGACGCAGCGGTTGATCGAACTGACGACCACGGCGATCATTTCGCGCTCAAGCTTCGTCAGGCCGGAGGCTGAAAGCATCAGATCATTATAGAGCGCAGTGAAGGCGTTCAGCTTGTCGATATCGAACGCATAGGCCTTCAGGACATTCGGCACGAGGCCGAGCTTTTCCATGCAGATATCAAAATAGCGCTGCGTGTCCTCCGGCAGGGGATGGACAGGGCTGAGATCAAGGGCGGTGACCTGTTCTGTCATGGGCTTTGTCATCGGGTCTCCCTACTGCGATAGGCGTAGCTTCCCACAGCAACCATGCCGAGGGAAGCATAGAGCGCGCGCGCGGCGATATTGCCCTCAGAAACCGCGAGCCCCAGCCAGCGACAGCCTTGACGACTGGCCCAGCGGGCGGCCTGCGCCATCACATGGCCGCCCAGCCCCTTGCGGCGGTGCTGGGGGAGCGTGACAAGCGCGTGCAGCATGGCAACTTCGCCATCCGCGCCGATGTAAGCCGCCGCCGCCGGGCGAGCATCCACGCGCCCGAAGATCGAAACACGCGGGCATTTCGCCCGCGCCATGACCTCCTGGCGGGCGCGCGATGTGCCTTGCTCCGCCCAAATATCTGCCATGATGGCCAGAGGCTCCCATATCTCGAAGGTTGTCACCGGCGGGATCGGACGCGCGGCAAGCGAAGCGGCCTCGATGAGATAGTAATGAGCGCCGTCATGGGAGCGGTAGTTCAGCCTCGCAAGCTGCGCGTCGAGGGCAGGGGCATCCGAAGGCACCCAGAACATCGCGGGCTGGCCCCATCCTGCCATCATTTCCGCGGCTTGCGCGATCTCGGCATCGCTCACATCGCGATGCGCCGATGCCGCGCGCGAGCGGCGGCTATCATCCCGAGACCGGCGCAGCGTGAAGGCCGGCGTCTCGACGCTGTCCTCCCCCGGCCATGTCACCCAAACCGCCCGCGCCAGTCTGGAAATCGGCAGGGAAGGCACCTCAGCCATCACGGCGTAAAGGCCTCTCTGAGCGCCGAGGCCGCATCGGAAAGCCGCGCGATATCGGATGAGCGCAAAACAACATTCGAGCCGAACCGGCCGTGTTCCTGAAACGGGTAAGAACCGATGGAGACATCGGGGAACTGGCCCGCGATCTCGCCCAGAACACCGGCGATATCGCCTTCTCCACGCTCGATGCGCACAGTCTCAGAGCGCAGCGGCGCACCGCCTGAAATCGTGGACAGGACGCTCGCCACCATGGCTTTGAAGACCGACGGGACACCGGCCATGACATGCACATTCCCAAGCGAGAAGCCCGGCGCGATTGAGACGGGATTGTCAATGAGAACCGCACCGTCAGGGATGCGCGCCATGCGCTGTCGGGCGGCGGTAGCCTCGCGGCCATTGGCGGCATAGTAATCACCCAGAAGCTGGTCGGCATCGGCGCGCACGTCGATCCTGGCGCCGAACGCCGCCGCGACGCAATCGGCTGTGATATCGTCATGGGTCGGGCCGATGCCGCCTGAGGTAAATACATGATCAAAGCGCGCCTTGAGCGCCTGCACAGCAGAAACGATGGCCGCTTCATCATCTGAAACAACCCGCACTTCCTTAAGATCGATGCCGCGCTCGGTGAGCGCGCCGGCAAGATAATGCATGTTGGCATCGCGCGTCCGGCCCGAAAGAATTTCGTCACCGATTACGAGCATCGCGGCGCTTGGATTGGGCATGGGCCACTCCTTTGGAGGCCGCATTCCCGGCAAAGATGCCCGGCCCCGGTTTTCAACGATCCAGGTGAGTATTAGGCGTTGCACATGCGCTTTCAAAGCCCCCTCCTGCCTGGTCGCCTAGTGCGCCGCTACAAACGGTTCCTCGCCGATGTCTTGCTCGACTCCGGCGAGGAGGTGACCGCGCATTGCCCGAATCCGGGCTCTATGATGGGCCTCAAAGAGCCGGGCACCCGCGTGTGGCTTGAGCCCAACGATGACCCGAGAAAAAAGCTCAAATTCGCCTGGCGCGTGACGGAACTTCCGGGCGGGGTCATGGTGGGCATCGACACCGCCGTGCCAAATCGGGTCACCAAGGAGGCGCTCACAGAGCGCCGCATCCCCGAGCTCAGGGCCTATGGTGGCGTGCGGCCCGAGGTCGCCTACGGCAGCCGGAGCAGGATCGATTTTCTGCTCACGGAGCCCGGCCTCCCAGACGCCTATGTCGAGATCAAAAACGTCCACTTGCTGCGCGAAGCCGATTGGGCCGAGTTCCCCGATTGCGTGACCGAGCGCGGCGCAAAGCATCTGCGCGAGCTTCAGACCGTCAAGGCCCAGGGCGCGCGGGCCGTGATGATCTATGTCATCCAACATGAAGGCTGCGCCCGTTTCCGCCTCGCGGGAGACCTCGATCCGGGCTATGCGCGCGCCTTTCGCGCGGCTCGCGACGCCGGGGTAGAAATGCTGGCCTATAAATGCGCGGTCTCCACGCGGGAGATCACGCTCGGCAGATCGATCCCCGTCCGTGAGCCCTGAGGCGCGCGCGCGAATCTGACTGGTAGAAACACCGATTGCAGCCTATATCACAGAGATCAAACGGCTTGGGACAACGGCAATGGATAGCCCGCGCGGGAAGATGACGAAGGACGGCATCCGCCTTTATGAGCGCGCCGATTTCGCGGGCATGCATGCGGCGGGCCGTATCGCGGCGCAGATACTCGATGAGCTCGCGCCGCTTGTCTTTCCCGGCCAGACCACCGCCGAGATTGATCGGGTGATCACGGAAAGGGTCGAAGCGCTTGGGGCCAAATCAGCCACGATTGGCTATAAGGGCTATCAGCATGCAAGCTGCATAAGCGTCAATCATGTGGTGTGCCACGGTATCCCCGGCGCGAAGGTGCTCAAGGACGGCGACATCCTCAATATCGATGTCACGGTGATCTATGATGGCTGGTTTGGGGATAACTCGCGCATGTATGTGGCGGGAAAAGTGCCGCGAAAGGCCGAGCGGCTCATTCAAGTCACCCATGACGCGCTTTTCAAAGGCATTGAGGCGGTGAAGCCCGGCAACACGTTCGGGGATATCGGCCATGCCATCCAGAGTTTCGTTGAAGCCAATCGCATGAGCGTTGTGCGCGATTTTTGCGGCCACGGGCTCGGCCGGGTCTTCCATGCCCCGCCCAATGTCTTGCATTACGGGCGCTCGGGCACGGGCCCCACCCTTGAAGAGGGCATGTTCTTCACCATCGAGCCGATGGTGAATCTCGGGCGGCCGGAAACGAAAGTGCTCGGCGATGATTGGACTGCCGTCACGCGCGATAAATCGCTTTCCGCTCAGTTCGAGCATTCCGTTGGGGTGACATCGGACGGCGTGGAGATCTTTACGCTCTCACCCGCTGATCGCTTTCATCCGACCTACGACGCTTGAGCCCCAGTGCCCTGAGCTATCTCCTCTCAGTTCGCAAGATTTGACGGCAAACTGTGCAAGGAACGGCTTGAATAATCATGCGGGGTCTCGGTTTGGCGCGCGACAGACTGGGGGTTTCACACCCCCAGACCCCCGTGGAGTTTTTTTGGAAAAATGAAGGGTAGGGATGGGTGACCCTCACTCGCCATCAATGGTGTCCCATGCACAGAACGCGAGTAGATGACCGCCGCGGTTGCGCGTCCGGGCTCGCTGATGCTGCTGACGCGCCCGGCGAGGGATGGAGAAAGTCCGGCCTTCATTTTTCCATAAAAACTCCCGTCCCGTTGCCCGGCAGCGGGTTTCACCCGCGAGAGGGGAGGCAATCCCGGCCGCGCGTTAAAGCGCGGCGCTCTCAGCAAAGCGACGCGTCTTGCATCGAGACGTGAGTGGCCCGGGGGGACACCCGAGCATGAGCGGGATCAATGCTCCTAACCCAAGGCGCGCCATCTGCCGCGCGTAATAAGCTCGAGCTCTTCGAGTTGCTCGACGCCCTGATACCGCAGTGAAGGGGCACCCATCAGATCGGGGCTCTGTGTGATCGTGTCATAATAAGCGCCATAGCGCTCGGGATGTGTGAAATGCTCGGCCCGCAGCTTTTCCTGCGCCGATTTGACGACGATTTCAGGCAGGAACTTGGAATGCAGAAGCGCCCCGGTCGGCAGGCCCTTGCGAAGATCGAAGGCGTTATTGAGCGCGCGCGGAAGCGCCAGATGGGTTGAGCTGGCATAGGCCATGCCTTTGCGCCATTTCACCAGCGGGATCTTGTGAAGATGGGGGGCATGATCGGGCGCGTCATCGAAAAAGAGCCTGCGCCGGGGGCCACCCCTGATCGAGATGTTGCGAAATTTCGGCTGCCATTCCCAAGTATAGCCCCAACCGTCGAAATGGGTCAGTGTCTCCCAGATCGGCTGGCCGGGATGATAGCGCGCCTCGGCCAAGGGCCGGTCTGGATACATATCGAGCATCATCGCGCCGAAGCTCGGGGCATCTTGCGCCTCAAGCCACCGTGTCAGAGCGCGCAGGTTGTGTTGCTCCCAACCCGGATAAACCAGGGTCTCATCGGCGTCGAGCGTGAGGGTCCAATGCCCCGGTGCGAAGCGATGTTGCAACCAGTTGAGCCAATCCACCCCGAACCGTGCCGCTTTGTAGCTTGCGCCAGTTTCCCAGACTGAGACATCGTCTTGCGCGCGAAGAAGATCTGCTGTCCCGTCATCGCTCGCGTTGTCGACGAAGAAGAAATGATCAACGCCTAACGCGCGGTGATGAGACAGGAAAAACGGCAGGCGCGCGGCTTCATTGCGCACCGTTGAAAAGCAAAGGATCGCGCCCTTTGAGAGCGATCCGGTGCGATCTTCAAGGGGCCTCACATCGCGGCTGCGCTTCCACGCGCGCGCTAGATAGCGGCGGCGACGCCAGCGAAGCTTGTAGGCGAGCCAAAGCTCAGCCGCGCGGCCCATGATGAAAGCTACTGGGCTGCTGCCTGCAAGGCAGAGAGTTCCTGCAAATAGGCGGCGAATTCATCGTGCAATTCGGGCCGCGCCAGGCCGAACGCGACTGTGGCCTGCAAAAAGCCCGCTTTCGAGCCGCAATCAAAGCGCTGACCGCGAAAGCGCAAGCCATAGACCTCGCGCCCCTCCTTGAGCTCCTGCGCGATGGCATCGGTGAGCTGCACCTCGCCGCCTGCGCCCTGCTTGAGCTTGTTGAGGTGCCCCATGACACTGGGATTGAGAATATAGCGCCCGATGACGGCGAGGTTCGAAGGGGCCTCGCCCGCCTTTGGTTTTTCAACCATGCCCTTGGTCGAGACGATGTGGCCCATATCCTCTTTGACATCGAGAACACCGTAGGCCGATGTTTTCGCCTCCGGCACTTCCATGGCGGCAACGATGTTCCCGCCGGTTTCTTCATAGGCCTGCACCATCTGCCCCAGGCAGGGCTCCTGGCCCGCGATCACATCATCGGGCAAGATCACGGCGAAGGGCTCATTGCCCAGAAGGCGGCGCGCGCACCAGACTGCGTGACCGAGGCCTAGCGCCTTGTGTTGGCGGATATAGGCAATGGCACCTGAATCCATGTTGGTCGATTTCAGGGTTTCCAGAAGCTCGGTTTTGCCCTTCTTTCGCAGGCTGCTTTCAAGCTCGGGCGCATGATCGAAATAGTCTTCAAGCGCGCTCTTGCCGCGCGAGGTGACGAAAATAAACTCTTTGATCCCTGCTGCGCGCGCTTCATCAATGGCATATTGAATGAGCGGTCGATCAACGAGGGTCATGATCTCCTTCGGGACAGCCTTCGTCGCCGGGAGAAAACGGGTGCCTTGCCCGGCCACCGGAAAGATTGCTTTGGTAACTTTGCGCTTCATCGCCCACCTCTGAAATTGCCTGCGCCTTCTTGCCGAAGACTTTTGTCTCGAATGTGACCGCAGCGTGATCGTGTCAGGCCAGTCGCCTCGCGGCTAGGGGAATTTCGTTAATCACCCGTCACTTTGCCCTGAAACGTGGCTCTTGCCCCTCACTCGATACCCAATTCAGCAAGTATCTGCTCGATTTTTGGCACATCGGAGGGGTTGTTGAGCTCCCAGAACTCGCGCCCCCGGCCGTCGACTTCGACACATAATACATCTCGCCCCTGTTCCAGAAACCTGAGCTGTTCGAGCCCTTCGAGGGTTTCGAGCGGGCCTGTGGGCCAGCCGACATAAGCTTCGAGCGCGGCAGGCCTATAGGCATAGACCCCGACATGGTGAAAGACGGGTGTGGGCTCAGCCGCGCCATAGGTCTTCCCGGTGAAGGGGATCACTTCTTTGGAGAAATAAAGGCCCCTGTGCCCGGCCCCAAACACCGCCGTCGTGCCGCCAACGCGCCCGGCCCTTCGATCTTCGAGGAGCGCGGCGAGCGCGCGGCCATCGCAGCGCAAAACCGGGGTCGCGACATCGGCATCTGCCGTGTGCGCAAGCGCCTCGACTAGCGCCTCAACGAACCAGGGTGGCGTGAGCGGCGCATCGCCCTGAAGGTTGACGATGATGTCATAGCCCCCGCCTAGGGCATGATGCGCCTCGGCCACGCGCGCGGTGCCATTGGGCGCATCGGGCGAGGTCATGATGACATCAGCGCCAAAAGCCTCCGCCGCCGATTTGATCCGATCATCATCTGTCGCCACCACGATCCTGTCGATGCCGCCTGCGGCGCGCGCCGCTTGCCAAGATCGCTCCAGGAGGCTCAATGTCTGGCCCGTGGCCCCTTTGAGCCCGGCGAGCGGTTTGCCGGGATAGCGGGTCGAGGCATAGCGGGCCGGGATGATGACGCAAGTTCTCACAGCCCGTGACATCACGACGATTTCAGCGCAACGCCGGGCGCATAGGCGATGAAATAGGGGTTCTCATAGCCGTCTTTGCCGTAGCGCAAAGGTGCGAGATTCTCAAATCGCACGACCTCGCCGCCCGCGCCTTTGAGCACGGCATGGGCGGCGGCGGTATCCCATTCCATGGTGCGGCCAAGGCGCGGATAAAGGTCGGCCTCGCCCGAGGCGATCAGGCAGAATTTGAGCGAAGAGCCCGCCGCTTTGCTATCGGCCACCTTGTAGCGCCCGATGTAATCTTCGAGTTCCGGCGAGCGGTGGGATTTGGAGGCGACGACAAGCAGCGCCTCATTATCGGGGGGCCGCACGAAAAGCGGCCTCGTCTCGCCCGGATTTTCCGGATCGAAAGGGCTGGCTTCTTCAACCGTCCGGCCTGTCGCATCGGTATAAAAAAGCCGCTCGCGCGCCGGCGCGTATACCACCCCGCGGATCGGCACGCCGTCTTCGACATAGGCAATATTGACGGTGAAATCTCCGCGCCGGTTGATGAACTCCTTCGTGCCATCAAGGGGATCGACGATCAAAAAGGTCTCGGCGCGTTGGCTATGGGTGGCGGCTTGCTCTTCAGTGACGAGCGTGATGTCAGGAAACGCGGCGCGCAGCCCCGCCGAGATGAGCGCGTCGGCCTTTTCATCGGCCTCGGTGACCGGGCTTTCATCTGATTTCGCTTTGACCTCGAAATCAGCGCGGCCGTAGACCTCCATGATGGCGGCTCCCGCCTCGAGGGCCAGACGGCGCATTTCGTCGGTTAATTTGTGAAAATCCATGAGATTGCCATGCTCCTTCCCCGATTTCTTGATCGGTGGCCCCATTCGCTTTATCCTGCGCGCGTAAGAGATCGGCAAGGTCTCGGCAATATGCGGGCCAAGAACCGCGATCATAAGAGGCTGGAACGACATGTTTGAGACAAGGCGCCTTCGGTCGCGCGGCTCTGCGGCCGTCAATATCATCGAGCTGATCTACCATTCGACGGTGCGCAACGTGCGCAAGAATGACAGCAACGCGCTCATCGGGCTGATCATGAACATGCTGCAAGCGATCATGTTCGTGGCGGCATTTTACCTGATGTTTTCGGTGCTCGGGCTGCGGGGCATGGCGATCCGCGGCGATTTTCTCGTCTATATCATGTCAGGCATCTTCCTGTTCCTGACGCATAACAAGACGATGACAGCGGTCGTGGGCTCGGAGGGCCCGGCGAGCCCGATGATGAAACACGCGCCGATGAACACGATCATCGCCATCACGGGGGCGGCCTTTGCGCAGCTTTATCTCCAAACCCTGACGGCGATCGTCTTGCTTTTGGGTTACAGCGCCATCGTCGAGCCAGTCGTGCTCGACCGGCCCTTCGCGACGTACGGGATGTTTCTGATCGCGTGGTTTTCTGGCGTGGCGGTCGGGCTCTTCTTCTTGGGGTTCAAGCCCTGGGCGCCCCAGGCTGTTACGCTGATCGCCTCGATCTACAGCCGCGCGAATATGATCGCCTCGGGCAAGATGTTCGTGGCCAATCAATTGCCGCCGATGATGCTGGCGATGTTTGATTGGAACCCGCTTTTCCATGCCATCGACCAGGCGCGCGGTTTCGCCTTCATCAATTACTCGCCGCGCAACAGCGTGATCGATTATCCGATCTATGTGTCGCTCGTGTTGATCATGGTCGGGATGATGGTCGAGTTTTATACGCGCAAACATGCCTCCGAGAGCTGGGGCGCGCGGGCATGAGGCTCCTTGCTGCTGTCCTCGCATGTTGGGGCGCTCTCGCCGCCGCCGAGCCCTTTCCAGCGCTTTATGACGTTATCGATGTTGAGGCCAATGATGTGCTCAACATTCGCCAAGCGCCCACGGCAAAAGCTCCGATTATCGGTGCTTTCGCGCCAGATGCGGCGGGTATCGAAGTCATCGCATTGGATGAGACCCGGCGCTGGGCACGGGTGCGGGCGGGCGAGCGCATGGGCTGGGCTTTCGCGCGTTTCCTCCTGCCGGTGCCGCAACAGGGAGAGGGTTTTGGCCAGGGCCTGACATGCTATGGCACCGAGCCGTTTTGGGAGCTCAGTTACCTGCCCTTCGCGGCGTCACGCTTGTCGTTCCTTGGTGGGGCCGTGGATAGCTTTGATCTGCCATTCCCACGGCGCGCTGAAGGTCGCCCGGACGTGTACGGGCTCTCGGGGCCGGGCGGTGGCGCGGATCTTTTCGGCGTGTTGCGTCGTGGTTTGTGCAGCGATGGAATGTCTGATCTCGAATTTGGTCTTTCGCTTGATCTCATTCTCCATGCGCAAGACGATCTCGTTTTTTCGGGCTGTTGCAGCATTGGCGCGAGGTAGCGGGCGGCAGAGCTGTGCCTGCGGGAAAAACGAGGACGTCCCGCAGCACACGCGGGACTGCGACACGCTCCGGTGATCGATATGCGCTCCAGAGGAAAAACCCGGCGTGAAGCCCCGGACCTTCCGAACGGAAAGAGCCCCGGATTTGATACGGGGCCTCCACTTCCGGGCCAAAAGCAGAGGATTTGAACACGCGCGCGAGGACTGTGCGCCCTACCGCCGGACCTATGCGCGCTCGTTCAGGCTTAAGCGATATCGACGACCCGGAGTGTCAGGTTGATCCTACCGCCGTTCTTTAAGAGCGCGGAGGAGCCATGTTTGACACGATCGACG
>JBCCTH010000017.1:0-23189 GCA_039198835.1 Pseudomonadota bacterium
CTGACCTGGGGCCTGACCTGGGGCCTGACCTGGGGCCTGACCTGGGGCCACGAGCAGCGCGCGCGCGCCGCGTTTCAAAGGCCCGCGCGCCGATCATGACTTTTTGGCAGGGGTCTTTCGCTTGGCGGCGGGCTTTTTGGCGGGGGGC
Organism: Pseudomonadota bacterium; assembly: GCA_039198835.1. Lineage (GTDB taxonomy): Bacteria > Pseudomonadota > Alphaproteobacteria > Rhodobacterales > Rhodobacteraceae > Shimia_B. The sequence continues at coordinate 149 of JBCCTH010000017.1, forward strand.
TTCTTTTTGGTGACCTTCTTGCCCTTGCGCGCGGCCGCCTCGGCGATAAGGTCAACGGCCTGCGCGACCGTCAGATCATCGATTTCCACGGTGTCGGGGATCGTCGCGTTGAGCTTTTCCCATTTCACGTAAGGCCCGTACTTGCCTTTATAGACCGCGAGCGCGCCGCCGGCCTCTGGGTGTTCGCCCAATTCGCGCACGGGCGCGGCCGCCTGCCCGCGTTGGCCGCGCCGGGGCTTTGAGGCGATCACCTCCACCGCCCTGTTCATCCCGATCTCCCAGACATCTTCGATGCTTTCGAGATTGGCGTTCACACCGCCGCGGTCAGAGATGCTTTCTGCGTATTTCAGATAGGGGCCGTAGCGCCCGATATTGGCCCAGATCGCCACGCCATCATCGGGATGCGGGCCGATGAAGCGCGGCAGGCTTAGAAGCTTGAGCGCCTCCTCGAGCGTCAAGCCCTCGGGCGACCAGCCCTTGGGCACACCCTGGCGCGGCGGCTTTTCATCGCCGTTTTGTGCGCCGCGCTGCACATAAGGGCCGAAGCGGCCTTTGAAGACGCGGATCTCATCACCCGCATCGGTGCCCAGAAGCTTGCCCTCGGGCGGGATGACCGATTTCGCCTCCTCGTCGGAAAGCGGCGGTCCGAAGGGGCGCGTGAAGCGGCATTCGGGGTAGTTCGAGCAGCCGATGAACGCGCCGCCCGAGCGCGCGGTGCGCATCGAGAGGCGACCTACGCCGCAATTCGGGCAGGTGCGCGGATCGCCCCCGCCTGGCAGCGGCGGGAAGAGATGGGGCGACAGCTCTTCGTTGATTTTCTCGAGCACCTCGGTGATCGATTTGTCCATCGCCTGGCCGATGGCCGCTGAAAAATCGGCCCAGAAGCGCGTGAGCACGTCTTTATATTCGCGCGCGCCCGCGCTCACATCATCGAGCTCTTCTTCGAGCGAGCCTGTGAAATCATAGTCCACGTAGCGGCGGAAAAAGTTCGTCAGAAACGCCGTCACAAGACGGCCCTTATCCTCTGGAAAGAGGCGGCCTTTGTCTTTGCGCACATATTCACGATCCTGGATCGTGGTGACGATGGAGGCGTAGGTCGACGGGCGCCCGATGCCCAGCTCTTCCATGCGTTTGACGAGCGTGGCCTCGGTGTAGCGCGGGGGCGGCTGGGTGAACGACTGAAGCGCGAGCACACCTTTATCCGCGCTCATTACCGCCGATTTCGCGAGGAGCACAGCGCCCGCGCCCTCATCGACGAGGCTGTCTTCCTGCTCTTCGGCTTTGGCGAAGGCGGCCTGGTAGGCGGAGCGAAGCGGCGCGCTATCGCCCGGCGAGACTTTGGGCAAGCGCTTGTCATCATCATCCTCGACATCGTCGCGGCCCTCTTCATAGACCCGCAAGAAGCCGTCGAAGAGCACGACCTGCCCTGTCGCGCGCAATTCTACCTGCTTGTCTTCGCTGCCGATGGTGACGGTCGTGCGCTCAAGGCGCGCGCCTTCCATCTGAGAGGCGATCGTGCGCTTCCAGATCAGATCATAGAGCTTGCGCTGATCCTCATCGGTGACCTTGAGCGCATCCGGAGCGCGCGCCATTTCAGTGGGGCGCACGCATTCATGGGCTTCCTGGGCGTTTTTGGCCTTGTTTTTATATGTGCGCGGCTTCTCGGGCACATAGGCCGCGCCGAAGCGGTCTTTGATGGCTGCGCGCGCGTCGCTGACGGCTTCGGGGGCCATATCGATCCCGTCGGTGCGCATGTAGGTGATATAGCCGGCCTCATAGAGGCGCTGGGCAAGGTTCATTGTTTGGCGCGCGCCATAGCCGAATTTGCGGCTTGCCTCCTGCTGGAGCGTCGATGTCATGAAAGGCGGCGAGGGGTTGCGGCTCGCGGGCTTTGCCTCGACGGCGGTGACTTTGAGCGCCCGGCTCGCCACCGCCTTGACGGCGAGTTCCGCCGCCGCGCGATTTTCGATGTCATAGCGTTCGAGCTTTCGACCGCCCAGTGTCACGAGACGCGCCTCGAAGGTTTCGCCCGCCGCGGTGCCCAGCATGGCGCGCAATGTCCAGTATTCGATCGGGCGGAAGGCCTCGATCTCCATTTCTCGTTCCACGATGAGCCGCAGGCACACCGATTGCACGCGCCCCGCGGATTTTGCCCCAGGCAAACGCCGCCAGAGCACCGGCGAGAGCTTGAAGCCCACCAGATAATCGAGCGCGCGGCGCGCGAGATAGGCCTCGACGAGCTCCATATCGACTTCGCGGGGCGATTTCATCGCCTCGGTCACCGCGCGTTCCGTGATCGCGTTGAAGACGACGCGTTTGACGGGCGTGTCCTTTTTTATGGCGCGGCGTTTGCGGAGCGCCTCTTCAAGGTGCCAGCTGATCGCCTCGCCTTCGCGGTCAGGGTCGGTGGCAAGGATCAGCTCCCCATCCTCGGCCAGCGCATCGGCAATGGCTTTGACGTGCTTTTTAGAATCGCTCGCGATCTCCCAAAGCATCTCGAATTCGTTGTCAGGATCGACCGAGCCGTCCTTGGGAGGCAAATCGCGAACATGCCCGTAGCTCGCCAGAACTGTGAAGTTCTTACCGAGATATTTGTTGATTGTCTTGGCCTTAGCCGGAGACTCGACGACGACGACGGCCATGTGAAACGCACTTCCTTCCATACGGGTGGATGCCGCGAAACATGGTTAGGGTGCGGGAATTGTCAATCAAGGAAGGTGTGGGCAGCTTCGATCAACCCGTTTTAAGGGCCAGGAGGCCGCCCGCCTGTCGTTCGATTTTCCCGTCGATTTCAAGATCCACCAGCGCCGATGAGACATGCTCGGCGCTTGTGCCGGTGTCGCGAATGAGTTGGTCCTCGGCCATGGGAGAGGGGCCGAGGCGCTCGATGATCTGGCGGTGAAGGGCCGCGATCTCGCGCAGCGGGGGCGGGAGCATTGCATCGCGCGTGGCGCTTTGCGGTGTGTTGGCGCGGGCGCTGCCGGCGTTGGTCGCGTGGCTCGGGCTCTTCTGGTCGCCCATGGCCGGCGTGGCATCCGCGCGGGCCTCGTCGGCCGTGCCCAGAAGCTCAAAAATGTCTTCCACGCTGCGCAAGAGCGTTGCGCCGTCTCTGATGAGCCGGAGGCACCCGGCCGCGCGGGCATCGAAAGGATGGCCGGGCACAGCGAGCACATCGCGCCCCTGATCGAGGGCGATTTCGGCTGTGATCAGGCTCCCTGATCGCGCGGCGGCCTCGATGACGACGACCGCGCGCGCCACCCCTGAGATCAGACGATTGCGGCGCGGAAAGTGGCGCGCTTGCGGCTGAAGGCCCATGGGCATTTCGCTCACGAGCGCGCCTTTTTCAGCGATTTGCGCCATCAGCGCCGCGTTTTCCGGCGGATACGTGACATCGACCCCCCCGGCGAGAACCGCGATGGTGCCGGTTTCAAGCGAGGCCTGATGGACGACGGTGTCAATGCCGCGGGCGAGCCCCGACACTGTCGTATAGCCGCCCTGGCCGAGCTCATGGGCGAGCCGCTTTGCCATCCGTGTCCCCAGGGACGAGGCGTTGCGCGCGCCCACGAGCGCCACCGCGCGGCCTTCGCTCTGAGGGGCTGTGCCGCGCATCCAGATCAGGGGCGGCGCATCGGCGATCTCGGCCAGGGCGGCGGGATAGGATGGCGTGCCCTTGGCGACGAGCCGCGCCTTCGCGCGTTTTGCCGCTTTGAACTCCCCCGCGATCATGCGCTCGGGGCAGGGGGCATAGCCTTCGATGCCTGCCGCGCGCGCCATCTCGGGCAGGGCTTCGAGCGCGGCTTGGGCGGTTTTGTGTTCTGAAAGGAGGCGCGTGTAGGTCGCGACGCCCACGCGGCGCGAGCGCAAGAGACGGAGACAGGAAAACAGATTTTCTTCTTCTGAGATGGGTGAGAGTGGGGGGTGAGAGGAAGAATTTCCGCCTTTAACCATCCCTGTCTCCGTCCGTTGCGGAATCAGAATTAGGGTAAAAGGGTTAACGAGGTCTAAAGAGATCCGCGCCGCGCCGCGGCCCGACGGGCTTTTTCCATCGCCATGGCGCGCGGCGTCCGGCGGCAGGCCGTGCCAGCCAAAGACTGGCTAAACCGCCGATCCGCCCACAGTCAGGCCGCCGATCATCATCGAAGGCTGTCCCACGCCCACGGGCACCCATTGACCCGCCTTTCCGCAATTTCCGATGCCGGGATCGAGCGCGAAATCGTTGCCGATCGCCCGGATATGTTTGAGCGCTGTCGCGCCATCGCCAATGAGCGTTGCGCCTTTGACGGGCGCGCCGATCTGGCCGTCTTTCACGCGGTAGGCCTCGGTGCAGGAGAAGACGAATTTACCGCTGGTGATATCGACCTGGCCGCCGCCGAAGCCCACGGCATAAAGACCGTCTTTGAGGTCGGCGACCATCGATTTGGGGTCGCTGTCGCCTGCGAGCATGTAGGTGTTTGTCATCCTTGGCATCGGGATATGGGCATAGCTTTCGCGCCTTCCATTGCCTGTGGGCGCGACGCCCATGAGGCGCGCATTCTGGCGGTCTTGCATGTAGCCCACGAGCACCCCGTCTTCGATCAGCGTGTTTTTGGCGCTGGGCGTGCCCTCGTCATCAAACGTGATCGAGCCGCGCCGATCCGGGATCGTGCCATCATCGAGAACGGTGACCCCTTTCGCGGCCACCTGCTGACCCATGAGGCCCGCGAATGCCGATGTGCCCTTGCGATTGAAATCGCCCTCGAGCCCGTGGCCCACTGCTTCGTGGAGCAGAATGCCCGGCCAGCCAGAGCCAAGCACCACATCCATGACCCCGGCGGGCGCGGGGACGGCCTCGAGATTGACGAGCGCGATGCGCAGCGCTTCGCGGACCGCGCCTTGCCAGTGGCCGGGCTCCATGAGGCCCGAAAGGCCATGACGCCCGCCCGCGCCCGCTGTCCCGCCCTCGCGGCGACCGTCCTGATCGACGATGATCGAGACATTGAGGCGCGCCATGGGGCGGGTATCGGCGTAGCGCGCGCCATCGGGGCGCAGGATCTCGACCTCCTGAAGCGAGGCCGAAAGAACCGCCGAGACCTGCACGACGCGCGTATCGAGGCCACGGGCGAAAGCATCGATCTCGCGCAGCATATCGACCTTGGCGGGGAAGGCCGCGTCTCCCATCGGATCGGTCTCGGCATACAGCTTTTGGTTGGTGTGGCGCGGTGCCTCGGCGAGCGTGCCCCCGCCCGCGCCCACCGCCAGACGCGCCGTGGCAGAGGCGCGAACGATGGCGGCCTCGGATATCTCTGAGGCATGGGCATAGCCCGCTGTCTCGCCCCTGACCGCGCGCAGCCCAAAACCCTCGGCGGCGTTGTAATTCGACGTCCGCAGGCGGCCATCATCAAAAGCCAGCGTTTCGGCGCGGCGGCGCTCCAGAAAGAGCTCGCCATCATCGGCCCCGTCTGTGGCGGCTTTCAGAAGCTTGAGCGCGGCGGCTTCACCCAGATGGGTCTCGAAGGGGCGAAAGGGGGCGTGCGTCATGTTGTCCTTTCCGCGCGCTTGGCGCGCTTTGTGGGGCATCCACCCCGTTTGAGGGCGGTTTTGACGCGCCCGCTCGAGATTGCCCAGCTTTCTTCCATATGGTTTGACGGAGGCCACAAGCAACGGAATGCAATCGCGTGCTGTCGCATACAATGCCGATCCGCCGCCCTATGAGGACATCCATGGGACTGACCCGAACCCTTTCCGCAGCCACTTTGAGCCTTATCGCGCCTTTCGCCGCCGCGCAGAGCGCGCTGGAAGCGCCGCTTGGCGATCTTGAGATTGTCGGCGCACCCGTTGCCAATGGCACGGGCTTTCAGCCCGCCGCCACAGAGCTCGCGCGCGATATCGTCTGGCTCGACTCTATGATCCTCGTGATCATCACCGCCATCGTCATTCTTGTGATGGCGCTTCTCGGGATCGTGATTTTCCGGTACAATCAGCGGGCCAACAAAACGCCCGCCACTTTCACGCATAACTCCCCTCTGGAGGTCGCCTGGACAATCGTGCCGGTGCTGATCCTTGTCTTCATCGGCGCGTTTTCGCTCCCGGTGCTTTTCAAGCAGCAGGAGATCCCGGAAGCGGATGTGACGATCAAGGTCACCGGATATCAATGGTATTGGGGCTATGAATATGTGGATCATGAATTTGGTTTTGAGAGCTTCATGATCGGCGCGCCCGCCACCGGCGGCGATTATCGCCTCACCCCCGAGATCAGCGCACAGCTTGAAGCCGCAGGCTACAGCGATCAAGAATTCCTCCTGGCCACCGATACCGCCGTCGTCGTGCCCATCGACAAGACAATCGTCATGCAGGTCACCGGCGCGGATGTCATTCATTCCTGGGCGATGCCCGCCTTTGGCGTGAAGCAGGACGCTGTCCCCGGGCGGCTGGCCGAGCTTTGGTTCAAGGCCGAGGAAGAGGGCGTGTATTTCGGCCAATGTTCGGAACTCTGCGGGTTTGCCCATGCTTATATGCCGATCACAGTGAAAGTGGTGAGCCAGGAGGCCTATGATGCCTGGCTTGCGGGCGCGGTTGAGGCCTATGCGGGCGATCCGACGACGCTGCCGGGATATAAGGTGGCGGCGAAGTAATGTCGGACGCGACCGTCAATCCGAGCGCCTCAAGCGCCGCAGACCGCAGGGCGCGCGATTTTCACCGGGCACGCGATTATGAGCCGAGCTTCGGCGATTACTTCGCGCTCCTGAAGCCCCGCGTCATGTCGCTTGTGGTGTTCACCGCTTTGGTGGGCGTGTTGGCCGCACCATCCTCGCTGCATTGGGTGGAAGCGTTCGCGGCGCTTCTTTTCATCGCGGTGGGCGCGGGCGCGTCAGGCGCGCTCAACATGTGGTGGGATGCCGATATCGACGCCGTCATGCGCCGCACGGCCAAACGCCCGATCCCCTCGGGCCGCGTCGATGGGCAGGATGCGCTCTATATCGGCGTCGCGCTTTCGCTTTTGTCGGCGGTGATGCTCTGGCTCACGACCAACCTCCTTGCCGCGGGGCTCTTGGCCTTCACGATCTTCTTTTACGCGGTGGTCTATTCCATGTGGCTCAAGCGCTCGACCCCGCAGAACATCGTGATTGGCGGCGCGGCGGGGGCCTTCCCGCCGATGATCGGATGGGTCGCGGTCACTGGCACGCTCTCGATCGAGGCCGTGCTGATGTTTGCGATCATCTTTCTTTGGACACCGCCGCATTTCTGGGCGCTCGCGCTCTTCATGCGCAATGATTACGACAATGCTGGCGTGCCCATGCTCACGGTCACCCATGGCCGCCGCAGCACCCGGAACCACATTTTGGTCTATTCGATCATCATGGCGCTTTTCGCCGTGGGGGCCGCGTTTACATCGCTCGGCGGGCCGTTTTACCTTGCTGTCGCGCTCATCGCCAACGCGATCTGGCTGCGCGATGCGTTCCGCATCTGGCGGCGCGATGAAGCGGCGGCGGACTCAGATGATTTCAGCGTTGAAAAAGGCTTCTTCAAATTCTCGCTCCTCTACCTTTTCCTCCATTTCGGGGCGATCTGGGTCGAGGCGGTCTTGCCTGCGGGCGCATGGGGTGGATGGTGATGTTTGAGAATGTGACAAGCGAGATGCATGAGCGGCGCAAAAGCCGCAATCTGGGCGTCGCGGCCTGTCTTGCGGCGTTCATAGTGCTCCTTTTCGCGCTGACGGCGGTCAAAGTGCAGCAGCACGGGATCATCCAGGGCTTTGATCATGTCGTACGGCCCGAGCTTTTGCCGGCGGATGGATCATGAGATGAGGATCGCGCATGCGCCTTATCGCACGGCAGCGCGGCTTGCGGGCGTCGCGGCCCTGATGCTCGGCCTCGCCTATGCCTCGGTGCCGTTTTATGACTGGTTTTGCCGGGTCACGGGCTTTGGTGGCGCGACGGGCGTGAGCGCGGTTGCCTCAGACGAAGTGCTTGACAAGGAGATCACCATTCGCTTCGACGCCTCGATTGAAAAGGGGATGCCCTGGTCGTTCAAACCCGAAGTGCGCACAATGACGTTGCGCATCGGCGAGACCGGGCTGGCCTTTTATGAGGCCCACAACCCAACAGGCCGGCCCATCGCAGGCTCGGCCTCCTACAACGTCGCCCCCTACCAGGCGGGTGGCTTTTTCTCAAAGATCGAATGTTTTTGCTTTGAAGAGCAGGTGCTCATGCCCGGCGAGACGGTCATGATGCCCGTGACCTTCTACGTCGACCCCGAGATCGTCGATGATCGCGAGGGCAAGCACATTCACACGATCACGCTCAGCTACACATTCTATGAGATCAATCTGCCCGAGGATGACTTGGATCAGGCGGCTCTCACTGGCGAGGCAGAGCCCTCGTTTAACTGAAGGCTTCAAGGGACGGATCACCAAGATGGCCCACGCGAAAAACCACGATTACCACATTTTGCCGCCCTCAATCTGGCCGATGGTCGGCGGGCTCGGCTCTTTTGTGATGCTCTTTGGAGCGGTGCTTTGGATGCATGACAGCGGGCCATGGCTGTTCTTCATGGGCCTCGCCGCCGTGCTTTACACGATGTATGCGTGGTGGGCCGAGACGGTTGTTGAAAACCATGTGGGCGATCATACGCCCGTGGTGGTGATCGGGCTGCGCTACGGTTTCATCATGTTCATCATGTCCGAGATCATGTTTTTTGCGGCATGGTTCTGGGGCTTCTTCAAAAACGCGCTCTACCCGATGGGGCCTGAGAGCCCGGCTGTCGATGGGGTTTGGCCGCCCGTGGGGATCGAAACCTTCGACCCCTGGCATTTGCCGCTCATCAACACGCTCATCCTGCTCTGCTCGGGCTGCGCGGCCACCTGGGCGCACCATGCGCTTGTTCATGGCAATCTGCGCAAGGATATCCGCGACGGGCTTTTGCTGGCCATCGGGCTTGGCGTGCTGTTCACGTTCTTCCAAGTCTATGAATACACCCATGCCACATTCGGCTTCGGGAAGGGGTGCGAGGTCTATTGCTCGAACTTCATCTTGCCGACGATGTTTCATGGTCTGCATGTCGTGATCGGCACGATCTTTTTGGCCATCTGTCTGGTGCGCGTGCAGGCGGGGCATTTCACGCCTGAAAACCACATGGGGTTCGAGGCGGCCGCCTGGTATTGGCACTTTGTCGATGTGGTCTGGCTCTTCCTTTTCGCCGCGATCTACATCTGGGGCTCGTGAGCGCGGGCCCCGACGGGCGCTTTGCGCCGCTTGAGTAGAGCGCCATGCGATATGTCTTCCTGATTGTCATCGGGGGCGCGGGCACGGCCGTGCTCCTCTGGTTGGGCTTTTGGCAGCTTGACCGCCTCGAGTGGAAAGAGGCGGTGCTGCACGAGATCGAGGCGCGGATATCGGACGCGCCCAAGGGCTTGCCCGCCCAGCCTGACCCGGAGACAGATCGCTACCTCCCGGTATCAGCGTCGGGCATGCTGGGCGAAGACGAAATCCATGTGCTGGTTTCGGCGAAGGTGTTTGGGCCGGGCTACCGTGTGATCCGTGCCTTTGAGACGGGCGGGCGGCGCGTGATGGTCGATCTCGGCGTCATTCCTACCTCTGAGAAAGCGCGCGCGCGCGGCGCTCAGGGGCCGCTCACGGTCACGGGCAATCTGCACTGGCCCGATGAAATCGACGCGTTCACGCCTCCGCCGGATGGCGCTGCGAATATCTGGTTCGCGCGCGATGTCCCCGCCTTGGCGGCCCGCTTGGGCACCGAACCGATCCTCATCGTCGCGCAAAGCAGCGCGCCGCCGGTTGCGGGCATCATCCCTTTCCCGGTCGATACATCGGGCATTCCCAACGATCATCTGGGCTATGCGGTCACCTGGTTTGGGATGGCGGCGGTATGGCTTTTCATGACCGGTCTTTTCGTCTACCGCGGTCGGCGACACGTCGTTTGAGGCCAATGACATGAAGTATGTTTCGACGCGGGGCGCGGCGCCTGAGTTGAGCTTTGAAGAGGCGATGCTCACGGGCCTCGCGCGCGATGGGGGCCTTTATGTCCCCTCTGAGATCCCGCGGATGGAGGCGGCTGAGATCGCGGCGCTTGCGGGCCTTGCCTATGAAGAGGTGGCCTATCGCGTCATGCGCCCGTTCGTGGGCGAGAGCTTCACCGATGCTGAGTTTCGCGGGTGCATCGATCGTGCCTATGGCGCGATCTCGCATGCGGCGCGCGCGCCCTTGGTGCAGTTGGGGCCCAACCACCATTTGCTCGAGCTTTTCCATGGGCCGACGCTGGCTTTCAAAGACTTCGCGATGCAGCTCATCGGGCAGCTCTTTGAGGTGGCGCTGGCGCGGCGTGGCGAGAAGGTGACTATCGTGGGCGCGACATCGGGGGATACTGGCAGCGCCGCGATCGAGGCCTTTCGCGGGCTCGACGCGGTCGATGTTTTCATTCTCTATCCCCATGGCCGGGTCTCGGAGGTGCAGCGCCGCCAGATGACAACGCCCACCGAAACAAACGTTCATGCCCTGGCGCTCCACGGTGATTTTGATGATTGCCAGGCGCGGCTCAAAGACATGTTCAACCATTTCGACTTCCGCGAAGAGGTGCGGCTTGCGGGCGTGAACTCGATCAACTGGGCGCGTGTGTTGGCGCAGGTTGTCTACTATTTTACATCCGCGACGGCGCTCGGTGCGCCTGCGCGCGAGGTCAGCTTCACAGTGCCCACCGGAAATTTCGGCGATATCTTCGCGGGCTTCATCGCCAAAGAGATGGGCCTGCCGATCAAGCGCCTCGTCATTGCGACGAACCGTAATGATATCTTGCATCGCTGCCTGGCGACCGGCGATTACGCCAAGACAGGCGTTGTCCCCACGATCACGCCGTCGATGGATATCGAGGTTTCCTCAAATTTCGAGCGCGCGTTGTTCTGGGCTTATGGCAAGGATAGCGCGGCTGTCACGGCGTTGATGGATGAGCTCAAGACAGGCGGCGGCTTTCGGGTTTCGCCCAATGCGCTGGTGGCCTTGCGCGCCAGCTATGAGAGCGGCACATCGCGCGAAGACGAGACATCGGCGATGATCAAGGAGGCGCTGCAAAACCGGGGCGAGCTGCTTTGCCCGCATTCGGCGGTGGGTGTCAAAGTCGCCGAAGAGACGCTGGGCGATGAGCCGATGGTCACGCTGGCAACAGCGCATCCTGCGAAATTCCCCGACGCGGTTGAAGCGGCCACCGGGATCCGCCCCCCCTTGCCCCCGCATATGAGCGACCTGTATGAACGCTTAGAACGGGTGACAGAGGTCGCCAACGATCTCGACATAATAGAAAAAGTCATCCGGGAGCACCGCATTTGACACTTGAGACGCACACCCTGCCCAATGGTTTTCGCATCGTAACGGAACACATGGAGGGGCTGCGGTCGGCCTCCCTGGGGATCTGGGTTTCGGCGGGGGGCCGACATGAGCGCGCCGAACAAAACGGTATCGCCCATTTTCTCGAGCACATGGCCTTCAAAGGCACCAAGCAGCGCAGCGCGCTTCAGATCGCCGAGGCCATCGAGGATGTGGGCGGCTATATCAACGCTTATACCAGCCGCGAGATGACAGCCTATTTCGCGCGGGTCCTGGAAAATGACGTGCCGCTCGCGCTCGATGTGATCTCCGATATCGTTCTCAATCCGGTCTTTGATGCCCGCGAGATCGAGGTGGAGCGCGGTGTGATCCTGCAAGAGATCGGCCAGACGCTCGACACGCCCGATGACGTGGTCTTTGACTGGCTGCAAGAAACAGCCTTCCCCGATCAGCCGATCGGGCGCACGATCCTGGGGCCTAGCGAGCGGGTCAAGAGCTTTGACAAGAAAGACCTCGCAACCTTCGTGTCAGAGCATTACGCGCCGGGCCAGATGATCCTGGCGGCGGCGGGCGCGGTCGATCATGAGGCGCTTGTGCGGGCGGCTGAAGAGATCTTCGGCCACCTGGAGGCGCGCGCGCCCCTGGTCATGGAGAAAGCCGCGTTTGGCGGCGGGGCGCGGTTTGAAAACAAAGCGCTCGAACAGGTGCATTTCGCGCTTGCCTTCGAAGGGCCGGATTACCGCGATCCGCTGATCTACACGTCGCAGATCTTCTCGACAGCCTTTGGCGGCGGCATGTCTTCGCGGCTCTTTCAGGAGATCCGCGAGAAACGAGGGCTCTGTTACACCATTTTCGCCCAGGCGGGCGCTTATGCCGATACCGGCCTGACCACGATTTATGCGGGGACAAGCCCTGATCAGATCGCCGAGCTTGGGCAGATCACGATGGACGAGCTCAAGCGCGCCGCCGATGACATGAGCGCCGCCGAAGTGGCGCGCGCGCGGGCGCAGATGAAGGCGGGCCTCTTGATGGGGCTTGAAAGCCCCTCGAACCGCGCCGAGCGGCTCGCCCGCATGACGGCGATCTGGGGACGGGTGCCGCAACTTGATGAAGTGATCCGCTCGATTGACGCGGTCACGACCGGCGATATCCGCGATTTCGCGGCGCGCATGGCCGAAGACCGGCGCATGGCGCTGGCGATTTACGGGGCCACTCAGAGCGCACCCACGCTCGGCGATTTGCAGGAGAGGCTCGCGGCGTGATCCTGCAAAAGGCGCGCAAGGTCCGGATCGAGACCGAGCGGCTGACATTGCGGCCTCCTCAGCATTCCGACTATCGCGCCTGGGCCACCTTGCGCGAGGCCTCGCGCGACTTTCTCGTGCCCTGGGAGCCCGCCTGGGCGCCTGATCATCTCACCCGCAAGAGCTTCACGAACCGGGTTTATTGGGCGCAGCGCAGCATTTCGAGCGGCACGGCCTTCCCTGTCTTTTTGATCCGCCGCAACGATGGCGCGCTTTTGGGCGCGATCACGCTTGATCATGTGCGGCGCGGCCCCGCGCAGGCGGGCACGACCGGCTATTGGATTGGCGCGCCCCATGCGCGGGCGGGCTATATGCGCGAGGCCATTGAGGGCCTTGTCCACTATGCCTTCACCGAGCTTGATCTCAGCCGGATCGAAGCGGCCTGTCTGCCGGAAAACGCGGCCTCTCGCGGTCTGCTTGAGAAGAGCGGATACAAGTATGAAGGGGTGGCCCAGAGCTATTTGCAGATCGCGGGGCGCTGGCGCACCCATGTGCTCTACGCCAATCTGCGCAGCGACCGGCGCGGAAAAGCCCAGGCGACCTGAACTTCGCCCGGCGCAAAGCGAGCGCTCGACATCCCCGTGGCCGCGCTATTCTTAGCGTATGCGTTATCTCGTCAGCCTCCTTTTGAGCCTTTTGGCGCTGCCGCTCGCCGCGCAATCGCAGCGCCCGAGCCATTGCATCGCCATCGCCGATGCCGCGCCGGGCATCGAGTTCATTCAAAAAGCGAGCTTTCGCGACCCGCTCGATCCATTCAATGTGCGCATTTCCTACATCGACCATTCGATGTTTCTGATCCAGGCCGCGTCAGGGCCGACGGCGGTCACTGATTACAACGGCTTTATCGGGGTGGTTGATTTCGTGCCCGACGTTGTGACGATGAACAACGCGCATAACACCCATTGGACGGCCCTGCCTGACCCCGCGATCCCCCATGTTCTCGAAGGGTGGTGGCAGGACGGCGCGCCCGCCTCGCACCGGCTTGAAGTGGGTGAGATGCTGGTGCGCAATGTGACGACAGATACCCGCCCGGGTGCATTTGCGTTCGGGTCGCAAGAGGTCAACCCGGATGCGAACTCGATCTTTGTGTTTGAGGTCGAGGGGCTGTGCATCGGCCATATGGGCCATCTCCATCATGTGCCCGATGATGCGCAATATGCAGCGCTTGGGCGGCTTGATGTCGTGATGGTGCCTGTCGATGGCGGCTTCACCCTCAGCACGGAGGAGGTGCGCGACATGCTCGGGCGGCTGCGCTCTTCGCTCGTCTTGCCGATGCATTGGTTCAGCGAAGCCAATTTGGACCGGTTTCTCGAGGAAATGGCCGGTAATTTCGTCATTCGCCGCACGCTTGAAAATTCAGTCTCCGTGAGCTTGCGCGATCTGCCATCGCAACCGACGATCGTGGTCTTGCGGCCGCAGTTTTTGCGCAATCCGCGATGAAGCGGGCGTGACAAGAGCCCCTGGCGATGGTTGAAGGCGCCATGGTGCTCAACCCTGTTTCCGATGAAATAACAGCAAAGCTTCGCGCCGCGCTGCCGCCGCAGGCGTTCCGCGAAGCGAGCGCGCGCTATTTCGAGGAACCGCGCGGGCGCTATGCGGGGCAGGCCGGGCTTGTCCTTGCGCCGAGCACGACCGATGAGGTCGCGCGGGTGATGCGCATCGCCTCTGACCATGCCACGCCCGTCATCCCCTATGGTGGCGGAACGGGGCTTGTGGGCGGGCAGATCGCCGAGGCTTTGCCCGCGCCGATTGTTTTGTCGTTTGAGCGCATGGCCGCTTTGCGCGCGGGCTTTGCCGAGGAGAATGTCATCATCGCGGAAGCCGGGGCGGTGCTCGCTGACATTCAGGCCAAGGCGCGCGAGATGGGCAGGCTTTTCCCGCTCTCTCTGGCCTCAGAGGGCAGCGCGCGCATTGGCGGTGTGCTGGCGACCAATGCAGGCGGGGTGAATGTGTTGCGCTATGGCAATGCGCGCGATCTTTGCCTGGGCCTCGAAGCGGTGCTTGCCGATGGCCGCGTTTGGCATGGGCTCTCAAGGCTCAGAAAGGACAATGCGGGCTATGATCTGCGCGATCTGTTGATCGGCTCTGAAGGCACGTTAGGGATCATCACGGCGGCTTCGCTCAAGCTCGCGCCGGTCCCCGCCGAACAGGGGACAGCGATTTTCACATTCCCGTCGCCCGGCGCCGCGCTTTCGCTTTTGGCCCTGGCAAAGGATCAGGTGGGCGAGGGGGTGAGCGCGTTTGAGCTCATCCACAAGCAAGGCTTCGCGTTTCTGGCCGAGACATTGCCCGAGGTAAGGCAGCCCTTCGCGGAGCTGCCGGAATGGTGCGCGCTCATCGATTTGGGCCTTCCGCTCGGGCTCAAGGCCCCGGCGGCGTTTGAAGCGCTTTTTGTTGCCGCGCAAGCGGCAGGGCTGGCCCAAGACGCTGTGATCGCGCAATCAGAAGCGCAACGCGGCGATCTGTGGCGCGTGCGCGAGCAGATCCCGGAGGCGAACCGGCGGATCGGATCGGTGTCGTCGCATGATATCTCGCTGCCGCTCTCCGCGATCCCGGAATTCATCGAAAGGGCCGGGCCGCGCCTTGCCCAGCTCGGTATGTTTCGGATCAACTGTTTTGGGCATGTGGGCGATGGCAATCTGCATTATAACGTCTTTCCCCTGCCGGGGCGCGCGCGCGCGGATCACGAGAACGAGCGCCCGGCGATCAAGCAAGTCGTGCATGATCTCGTCGATGAGATGGGCGGGTCAGTGGCCGCCGAGCACGGGGTCGGGCGGCTCAAGGTCGATGATCTCGAGCGCTACGGCGACCCCACGCTTTTGAGCATGATGCGATCTGTGAAAGGCGCGCTGGATCCCAAGGGCATTCTCAATCCGGGCGTTGTGTTGCGCGGATAGGCCGGGATTGCCTCCGGCGGGAGTTTTTGTGGAAAAATGAAGGGGCTGGGGCTTGTGCTTTCCTGGCTGCCGGATGCTCGGCCGGGAGGCCGGGCTTGTCTCCTCCTCTCGCGGTCTTGCGACCGCTGCCTGGGTTTCGGGTGGGAGTTTTTTGGAGAGACAAGGGCACCTGGCCGCGCGCGTCAGTGGCCCTCGAAGGCGCAAAGGGCATGAACCTCCATGCCGAGCTCTTCGAGCTTCGCCCGTCCGCCCAGATCGGGCAGATCGATGACGAAGGCGCATCCGATGGTTTGCGCCCCGAGCCTTTCGATGAGCTTTATGCCCGCCTCTGCGGTGCCGCCTGTGGCGAGGAGATCGTCAACCAGCAGGATTTTTTCGCCAGCCTGGAGCGCATCATCATGCACTTCCATGACCGCCTCGCCGTATTCGAGCGTGTATTCCTCGCTGATCACCGCGCCGGGCAATTTGCCCTTTTTGCGGATCGGCACGAACCCGACCGAGAGCTGATGCGCGATGGCCCCGCCGAGGATGAACCCGCGCGCCTCAAGGCCCACCACCTTGTCGATTTCCAAACCTGCATAGGGGTGGAGGAGCTGATCAATGGCCATGCGAAAGCCGCGCGGATCAGCAAAGAGCGTTGTGACATCCCGGAACATGATGCCCTCTTGGGGGAAATCGGCGATGGTGCGGATATAGTCTTTGACGGTCTTCACGGCGTGGTCCTCCGGAGTGTCGCTGTCAGGGCGCCCATGGCGATGAGGGTGAGCCCGCCAGCCTGTGTCAAGCGCTCGAGGACTTTGGGGCGGGTGATGCGCGCGCGCATGGCGTCGGCGGCGAGCGCATAGGCGAGGGCGTTGAGGGCGGCCAGGCTCACGAAGGTCGCGATGAGGATGCTGGCCTGGGGCGCGAAGCTTGCCTCGGTGGAGATGAATTGCGGGACGAAGGCGATGAAGAAGCCGATGCCCTTCGGGTTGAGCGCCGTCACGAGCGCGGTATGGCCGAAGATGGCGCGGGCCTCTTTGGCGGGGGCCTCGGTAAGCTTCGTCTGGCCCTGCCCGGTGCGCAGCATGCGAAGGCCCAGATAAACGAGATATGCTGCGCCCGCCCATTTCAGGAGAGTGAAGGCCGCCGCCGACGTTGCTATGATCGCGCCGAGACCCAGGAGGGCGACTGTCATCGCGACCAGATCGCCCAAAGCCACGCCCGCCGCCGAGGCCAGCGCCACGCGCCGCCCTTGGCTCAGCGCATAGCTCAAGACCAAAAGGACCGTCGGCCCGGGGATGAGCAGGAGCGCTGAGGCAGCGGCGACGAAGGCAAGCCAGAGCTCGAAAGTCATTCAAGGGCTCCTGGCAAAGGCGAGGTGGAGGCCGAGCGCAACGAGGATCGCACCGCCCATCCGCTGGATGCGCCGCGCGAGGCGTGTCTCGGCGATCTTTTCGCGCAGTGTCCCCGCCGCGAGCACGAAGGGCAGATCTGCGAGCGAGAAGAGGAGGTTTGTGGCGATGCCCAGGATGAGGAGCTGAAGGGGCAAGGGCAGGGCGGCATCGGCGCTCGCGAATTGCGGCAGAAAGGCGAGGAAAAAGAGCGCTGTCGTCGGGTTCAGCACCTCGGTGAGAAAGCTCTGCCAGAAAGAGAGCCTTTGCCCTGAACCGCCCGTCAGGTGCTCTGGGGAGAGGAAGAGGCGGATGCCCAGCCATATAACATAGGCCGCGCCCGCGAGCTTGAGCACCGCAAAGGCCATCGGGGCGAACTCAAAGAGCGCCGCGAGCCCCGCTGTGGCCGCGATCACATGGACATAGCCGCCCGCATGCACGCCCGCCATGGCCGCAAGCCCGGCGCGCTTGCCGCCCGCCAGGGTGCGCCCGATGAGATAGACGATGGAGGGCCCGGGCACGAAGGCGAATGTGCCCGCGGCGATGAGGAAGAGGAGGAGAAGCTGCGTATCCATCTTTTGGCTCAGAGCACGCGGCCTGCCACGGCATCGAGCTTGGCCATGAGCGCGGGGTCGCGATTGTCTGGCTGGGTGATGATCGCGAATTCAAGCGCGCGGTCGCAGCCATGGGGGCAGGGATCGCGCTCTGCGCCCAGCAGCGCGGGAAGACGGGCGACCATGTCGCGGCCCTTCTCGGCGTTGCCGAGAAGCGTGGCGATGATTTTGGTCACATCGACCTCGCCGTGATCTGGGTGCCAGCTGTCGTAATCTGTGATCATGGCGACGGAGGCATAGCAGAGCTCGGCCTCGCGGGCGAGTTTGGCTTCGGGCATGTTGGTCATCCCGATCACGTCGCAGCCCCACACTTCGCGATAGAGCTTTGATTCAGCGAGCGATGAGAATTGCGGGCCTTCCATGGCCAGATATGTCCCGCCTTTATGGACGGTGATCCCGGCCTCTTTGGCGGCTGTCTCGCAGGCATCGCCCAGGCGCGGGCAGGTGGGATGCGCGACGCTCACATGGGCGACACAGCCGGTGCCGAAGAAGCTCTTTTCGCGCGCGAAGGTGCGGTCGATGAATTGATCGACGATCACGAAATCGCCCGGTGCCATTTCTTCGCGGAAGCTGCCGCAGGCGCTCACGCTGATGACATCGGTCACCCCAAGCCGCTTGAGCGCGTCGATATTGGCGCGGTAGGGCACGGTGGTGGGAGAATGCGTGTGACCGCGGCCGTGGCGCGGCAAAAACGCCATCGCCACGCCGCCGAGGCTGCCGGTGAGGATCTGATCTGAGGGCAGTCCCCAGGGGCTTTCGATGCTTTCCCAGCCAGCCCCTTCAAGACCGTCGATATTGTAGAGACCCGACCCCCCGATAATGCCGATTTTTGTTTGCGTCATTGGGGGCTCCGCTTAATATGCACCAGAGCAAGCCTGCTGCAAATATTGTTGCCTGGCAAGGGCTTGCCCCTAAACATTAGACATGCAGATGCCCTGCATGAAGGATTTGGAGCAAAAATGAACACATTTGAAGAGTACCTTGAATTCGCGCGCGCCAACGGGATCGATGTCACCGATCTCAACGCGCTCGGTGACCAGCCTGAATTTCATGAAGTCGATGGTGAGGAAGGCGAGTTTGACCCGTTTTTCGTGGAAATGCCCGAGGAAGACGGCGTTGTTGCAACGAGCAACAAAAAGCTCGCCATCTTCTTGCATGGGTTCAAGCCGACAGGCGGGCGGGCGCCTTTCACGCAGGAGCAGGCAAATCGTGGCGATTACGCTGATTACACCCGTTTTTTCAACGCCTTAAAGCGGCGTTTGCCGGGCTATGCCTGTTTCATCACAGCCTATGACACGCACCAATCCTTTCACATATCGGGCGTGAATATCGCCAATTTTTTCAAGACTTTGGGGGATCGTTACGACCTCACGAAGACGATTATCGTGGGCTATTCCATGGGTGGCCTCGTGGGCCGCACGATCTGCATGCATGGGCTGCCCTTTGCCAAGCTCTATACGACCTGCACGCCCCATAAGGGCGTTCTGCCTTACCTGCTGGGCAACATCGCGGGCCAAGGGTTTTTCTTTTTCAACAAGGGCGCGTCTTCGATGAACCCTTGGAGCGCCGATCTCAGGCGGCTCAACAACTCTGACGGGCGATACCTGTCGAAATATTATTGTCATGGTATCAACTACACAGACGCGCGCCCCCCGAACTTCTGGAAAAATGACGATACAATCACCGGCTGCAATGAAGCGACGATGGTCGGGCGGCGCGTGGCCTATCGCTGGGCCACGCATATCGGGCTGTTGAACACGATTGACTCCTTCCCGGGCACAGACCTGCCGATGCCCTTTCAGCCCCATCTGCGCGGCTATGCCGACATCAAGGAATGGGGCTCTGATCGTTGGGCACCGCAGGAATTTGTCAATAAAGTCAGCGGCGTATGACCGCGTAAGCATGTGCGGCGGTGCAACAGCCGCCGCGCCATGCGCCCCAGCCAAGGCAGGTATGCGCAAGAATACCGTGCATTCGCGCGCCATTTCGCTAAACCGCGCGCCATAGCAAGCAGGAAGAGCAGATGGCCCGAATAATCGCCGCCTTGAGCGAGCAAATGGCAGTGGACCGCTTCCAGGGCGGTAAATTTGATCTCTCACGGCTGCGCATCGAGATCCTTGCGGGCCTTACCGTGGCGCTTGCGCTGGTGCCTGAGGCGGTGGCCTTTGCCTTTGTTGCGGGGGTTCACCCGCTTGTCGGGCTCTATGCGGCTTTTATCGTCGGGCTCATCACGGCGCTGATCGGTGGCCGTCCGGGAATGATTTCAGGGGCCACGGGCGCGCTCGCGGTCGTTATGGTGTCGCTCGTGGCGGTTCACGGGGTGGAATATCTCTTCGCCACGGTCGTTCTGATGGGGCTCATCCAGATCGTTGTGGGGGTCATGCAATGGGGCAAGTTCATCCGCCTCGTGCCGCATCCTGTGATGCTGGGCTTTGTGAACGGGCTCGCCATCGTGATCTTTCTCGCGCAGCTCAGCCAGTTCAAGGTGCCGGGCACAATGGTCTCGGACGGGCACGGCATGACCGGCGGCGAATGGATGACAGGCACGCCGCTCGCGCTCATGCTCGTGCTCGTCGTGCTCACGATGGCGATCATCTGGGCGATGCCCAAGATCACGAAGGCAGTTCCCGCGCCGCTGGCGGGCATTGGGATCGTGGCGATCATCGTGATCGCCTTCGGGATCGATGTGCCCCGCGTTGGCGATCTTGCCTCGATTGAGGGCGGGCTCCCGTCCTTTCACGTTCCGCTCGTTCCGCTCAATATCGAGACGCTCCAGATCATCTTGCCCTATGCGCTCATCCTGTCGGCGATCGGGCTCATCGAAAGCCTCCTGACGCTCAATCTCGTGGGCGAAATGACCGGCAAGCGCGGCGGCTCGAGCCAGGAATGCGTGGCGCAGGGCGTGGCGAACACGGTCACCGGCTTTTTCGGCGGCATGGGCGGCTGCGCGATGATCGGGCAATCGATGATCAATGTGAAATCGGGCGCGCGCACGCGGATCGCGGGCATCGCGGCGGCGCTCTTTTTGCTCGCGTTCATCGTGATCGCTTCGCCGCTCATCGAACAGATCCCGCTCGCGGCTTTGGTGGGCGTTATGTTCATGGTCGTCATCGGCACATTCGCGTGGAACAGCTTCAAGATCATGCGCAAAGTGCCGCGCATCGATGCCTTTGTGATCGTGCTCGTGACAGTCACGACCGTGCTCACCGACCTCGCCATTGCCGTGGTTGTCGGCGTCGTCGTGAGCGCGCTGGCGTATGCTTGGCAAAATGCGACGCGGATTTCAGCGAAATCCTACACGACACCGGAAGGCGCGAAGGTCTATCAGGTGCAGGGGCCGCTCTTTTTTGGCTCGTCTGAAGGGTTCATCGAGCTTTTTGATGTCGCCGGTGATCCGTCTTCTGTGATCGTTGATTTCGCCGAGAGCCGGGTGGCTGACCAATCAGCGCTTCAAGCCATTGAGGCCATGGCGGGCAAATACGAGGCGGCGGGGAAGCGGCTTCAACTGCGCCATCTGAGCCGGGATTGTCACGCTTTGCTCACCAAGGCAGGTCATCTGATCGTCGAGAGCGAGGATGACCCCGATTATCAGATCGCCGCGAATTACAGCGTCCGCACCGGGATCTTGGCAGGCGGGCACTGAGGCGGACACTGAGGCGGGGGCGGGCCGCGCCCGCGTCTTGCTGATCTGGCGCGCGACCTTTTTGAACGGGTCCCGTTGTTGGAGGGCTGTGCGAAATTTTGCGCGCGGTGTCCTCTGAGGCGTTTCCCTTTCGTCATGTGGGTGAAGAGGCCTTTTGCCCTTCAGCCAACATGGAGAAACTGCAATGCGAACATCGATCCTGAAAACCGCGGCTTTGGCCGCTCTGCTCGCCCTTGGGAGCGCATCCGCCGGCGCGCAGGAGGCCGCCTCTGGCGAGGTCGCCCTCTTTCTGACGATCAAGACCCAACCCGGGCAACGCGACGCGCTCGTTGATCTTTGGGATAAGCACCTTAAAGCCCGCGCCGAGGAAAACGCGCGCCATGTGAGCTATGTGTTTGCCCTTGATATGGCCGATCCTGAGATCGTCTACATCACAGAGGTCTATGCGAGCCAATCTGACTTCGAGGCGAGTTCACAATCCCCCTGGTTTGCCGCTTACATGGCCGAGGCGGGGCCGCTCCTTGCGGGCGAGCCCGGTTGTGCCATGGCAAGCCCCCATTGGGTGAAATGAGCTTTGACGGGAGGGGCGGTGCGCTGTGCCGCCCCTCGTTTCACGGCGCGGCGGAAGGGGGCCGGGAGAACTGCGCGCAAACCAACGCATGGCGGGTTTTGAGATATTCGCGCAAGGGCTCTTCAACGGTGAGCGCGATCGCGCGGTCATAGGCTGCTGCGGCGTCCTCGTGGCATCCGAGCGCGTTGAGGAGATAGCCGCGCGTGGCCTCGGCGGGCGCGAAGCTGGCGCGGGCCTTGGCCTCAACGGCGCACAGCGCTTCGAGCCCCTGCTCGGGCCCCACCGCACGGCCGAGCGCGGCCGCATAGCCGACACTTGCCCCGATTGTCGGCGCGATCCTTGACAGACCAAGATGCAACTGGGTCAGCGCGGTCCAGTTTATGATGCCGGTGCTGAGCCGGTCGGCATGCACGGCCTGAATGGCCGCCTCAAGCTGAAACCGCCCCAAAGCGCCGCCGCCCTGCGCGCGTTCCAGATATCCGCGCGCCGCGCGCAGTAGATCGCGATCCCAGAGCGCTGGATCCTGCTCTTCGAGGGGGACAAAAACACCGCTTCGCACACGCGCTTTCTCACGCGACAAGGTGAAGGCGATAAGCGCCGCCAGCCCGAGCGCCTCGCCATTTTCGGGCATCAGTTCGGTCATGAGCGTGGCGAGATAAAGCGCCTCCGAGGCCAGATCACCCGCGCCGAGCCAATCGCGCGAAAACGCGCCATAGATCGCTTCAAGCACCGACGAGACCCGGCCCTCAAGCGCGTCCGGCTCGGGGATCTGAAACGCAACGCCCGCATCGCGGATCTTGCGCTTGGCCCGCACGAGGCGCTTGGCCATGGTGGCATGGGGCAAAAGGAAGGCCTGCGCGATCACCTGCGCGTCAAGCCCGAGCACGGTTTGAAGCATCATGGGGGTATGAATGCGCGCATCAATGGCGGGATGGGCGCAGACGAACATGAGCTTGAGCCGTTCATCGGGAAACCCGTCAGGCGCCTTCTCGGCCCCTTCATCCGCGGCGGCTGGCACATCTTCGTGAAATTCCATGCGGGCATCGCGGCGCGCCATGTCGGTGAGCCGGTTGCGCGCGACGGTCAAAAGCCATCCTTCAGGGTTTTGGGGCATCTCCCTGGGCCAGTGGATCAAAGCCTTGGCGAAGGCGTCTGAAAGCGCATCCTCGGCCAGGAGAATATCGCGCGTGCGGCTCGACAGGATCGCCAGCAAACGCCCGTAGGACGCGCGCATGACATCGGCCATGCGCGCCTCGCTTGTCATCAGCCTTCCATGGCGGTGGGGCGGATTTCGACCGCGCCGTATTTGGCCATCGGGCATTTCTTGGCCCAG
>JBCCTH010000018.1:0-22682 GCA_039198835.1 Pseudomonadota bacterium
GCCGATCTGCGCGTGAAACCTGTGATTGAGGAGAGACGCGTCAGAGAAATCTCCCTCCGAGACCGCGCGCGCAAAACCGAGCTGAATATCCTTCAACGCCGCGATCTCGCGGCGTTCCGCGCGCTCTGCGGCCATCCGCGCGATCCCGGCATAGACCATCGGCGCGGTCTGAAAGAACGTGCGCATGCGCGCGGAACGCCGCGAGATCGCGGCGTTGAAGGATATTCAGCTCGGTTTTGCGCGCGCGGTCTCGGAGGGAGATGTCTCTGACGCGTCTCTCCTCAATCACAGGTTTCACGCGCAGATCGGCGCGATGGCTGAGAACCCCTATCTCGATGCCGCTCTCGGGCGCATGCTCATCGATCATACGAGGCTCTCGCAGACGTTTGACCGCGCCGAGACGCGGGAGGATGAAAGCCGCATCTCGCTGGCCAGCGCGCAGCATGACGAGATGATCGAGGCATTTGCCGCGCGCGACGGGGCCTGGGCCACTGATATCACGCTCAAGCACTGGGAGCTGAGCCAAGACAGCCTGGAGCGCTTTGTGCGCCCCGACCCGCTGCCCTTTGAGCTGGAGGCGCTGCGCGATGCGGTTTGAAGGCATCTATACGCCGTTGGTCACCCCCTACCACGCCGACTTCTCGCTAAACGCGGCAGCGCTTGAAGCGACAATCGAACATCTCATGAGAGCCGGGGTCAACGGGATCATCGTGGCCGGCACGACGGGCGAATATTACGCGCAAACAAAGGATGAGCGGATCGCGCTGATGGCGCAGGTCGCGGCACTGATAGATGGCCGTTTGCCGATGATCGTGGGCACCGGCGCGATGCGCACCGAAGAAAGCATCGAGTATGCCCGCGCTGCCCTGAAACAGGGGGCCGATGCGCTTTTGATCGCCACGCCGCCCTATGCTTATCCCACGGGCCGCGAGATCGCGCTCCATGCGCTCGCGATTGACCGGGCCGCAAATTTGCCGGTGATGCTCTATAATTACCCTGGCCGCATGAGCGTGAACATGGATGAGGAAACGCTCGACCGTCTGGGCCGCTCGCCCAACTTCTGCGCCATCAAGGAAAGCTCGGGCGATATCAATCGCTTGCATATGCTGGCCCGAGATTACCCGCACATCGCGCTGAGTTGCGGGATGGATGATCAAGCGCTTGAGTTTTTTGCCTGGGGCGCGCGAAGC
Organism: Pseudomonadota bacterium; assembly: GCA_039198835.1. GTDB lineage: Bacteria > Pseudomonadota > Alphaproteobacteria > Rhodobacterales > Rhodobacteraceae > Shimia_B. The sequence goes on from JBCCTH010000018.1 coordinate 1,191, forward strand.
TGGGTCTGCGCGGGTTCGAACTTCGCGCCTGAGGCCCATATCGCCCTTTACCGGGCTTGCGTGCTTGAGGGCGATTTCGCGAAGGGCCGGGCGATCATGTCGGCGATGCTGCCGCTCATGCGCGTGCTCGAGCAAGGCGGCAAGTTCATTCAATGCATCAAGTACGGGCTGACGATGCGAGGCATCGATGCGGGGCCGCCGCGCAAGCCGCTTCACCCGCTTAACAAGGATGACAAACGCGAATTAGCCGAGGTCATCCGAACGCTGGATCGCGCACTTGCGGCGATTGAGGGCGCGCCATGAGGGTCAGAGCCGTCGCAGCCCCGGGCGCGACCCGGGACCTCTCAGCCAGCTTTGAAGCGGAGGCCCCGGGTCACGCCCGGGGCGGCGCTCCCGCCCGTGGCAAAGATCGGTTTCCCGCGCGCGACAAGTTATGCCTGACGGCCGCCAGAAGAGGCGCCAAGCCGCGACCCGACTGCGCCCTGAACCCTCGCCCAGACCTTGAGCTAGAGGTCCCGGACCCAGTCCGAGACAGGAAATGCTGAGATGAATGACTTGCTCACCAAAGCTGAGTATCGTGCAATCGCGGGTGATCTGACGCTGCCGCGCAGTGCCTTTATTGATGGCAAGTTTCACCCCGGAGAGGGCACGCCTTTCGCCAGCGTGAACCCGGCTACCGGCGCGCCGCTCGCGCAGATCGTTGCCGCGACGCCCCAAGACGTTGATCTGGCCGTTTCAAAGGCGCGCGAGGCCTATGAGCAGGGGCGCTGGGCGGCGCTCCATCCCAGCGAGCGCAAGGATACGCTGATCCGGCTCTGCAAGCTCATGACCCGCAACCGCCATGAACTCGCTGTAATGGAAAGCCTCGATAGCGGCAAACCGATCCGCGATTGCGCGCTCATCGACCTTCCCGAGAGCATTCATTGCCTCAAATGGCACGCAGAGACGGCCGACAAGATCTATGATCAGGTCGCGCCCGCCCAGGACGATGCGATTTCAATGATCGTGCGCGAGCCGGTCGGCGTCGTGGCGTGCGTTCTGCCCTGGAATTTTCCGCTTCTGATGCTCGCCTGGAAGATCGGGCCCGCGCTCGCGGCGGGCAATTCGGTGATCATCAAACCCGCCGAGCAGACATCTCTCACAGCGCTTCGCGTCGCTGAACTCGGCAGGGAGGCGGGGCTGCCGCGCGGGGTCTTGCAGGTCGTGCCGGGAGACGGGCCCGGTGTGGGCGAACCGATCGGGCGCCATGACGACATCGACATGGTGAGCTTCACGGGCTCCACTGAGACCGGACGCCGGTTCCTGCGCTATGCCGCCGATAGCAATCTCAAAAAGATCGTCTTGGAATGTGGCGGCAAGAACCCGGCGGTTGTGCTCCAAGATGCCGAAAATCTTGATCATGTGGCCGAACATGTCGTTAACGCCGCTTTTTGGAACATGGGCCAGAATTGCACCGCCAATAGCCGCCTCATCGTGCATCGCGATGTCAAGACGCCGCTCCTCGAGCGCGTGCTCGCCCGGCTGCGCGACTGGAAGACGGGCGATCCGCTTGATCCTGCCAACCACCTAGGTGCGCTCATCGACGCCGACCATTGCGCCAAGATCGCGCGGTATCTGACGGGTGACGCGCTCATCGGCGGCAAAATCGAGGGGCCTTACCTCGCCCCCACCATCTATGAGGTCTCGAAGGACGATCCCAAAGCCCAAGAAGAGATCTTTGGGCCTGTGCTGAGCGTCATCGAAGTGGCTTCTGACGATGAAGCCGTGGCCCTCGCAAACGACACCAGGTTTGGCCTGCAAGCTTCTGTCTTTACGGCCAATAACCGAAAGGCCATTCGCGCGGCTCGGGCGATCCGCGCTGGCACAGTCACCGTGAATTGCTATGGCGAGGGGTCGGTGGCGACACCGTTCGGCGGGTTTGGGCTCTCTGGTTTCGGCGGGCGTGACAATGGCATCGCCGCCCATGACCAATTCACTGAAACGAAAACGATCTGGATCGACCTCAACGATCCCGCTGACGGCGATGATGTTGGATGAAGGGCGATAGGCCGGGCCTCAGCCCGGCATTTGGAGGACGCCCCGCCGGGTTAAAGCCCGGCCTACGGAAAGGGTGCTGGACATGAACGTTGAAGCAGTAGGCACGACCCGCCGGGGGCGGGGCGCCCGCAAAGCCGCGCGGGCCGAGCGCGATTTCACAATGCTCCCCGCGCTCAAGCGCAGGCTGCCGCCAACGGAGGTCATGGACGCCGAGCAGGTCGCGCGGATTGACGCCGCCTCGATGGGTATCCTCGAAGACGTCGGCGTGGTGTTCCGCGATCCCATCGCTCTCGAGGATTGGAAGCGGGCGGGCGCGGAGGTGCGCGGGGAGACGGTTCACCTCGACCGTGGGCTTGTGAAAGAGCTGATCGCGACCATTCCTTCTAATTTTATGTTTCGCGCGCGAAACAGCGCCAATGATCTGGCGTTTGGGAAGGATCACAGCATCTTCGTGCCCATGACGGGGGCGCCTTTTCTGCGCGATCTTGAAGATACGCGGCGCGGCCCCACGCTCGAGGATTTGGGCAATTTCCATAAGCTCAGCCACATGCTTCCCGCGATCCATTCTTCGGCCCACCACATCGTGGAGCCGATGGACCATCCGATCTCGCATCGGCATCTGCGCATCACCTATTCGTCGATGAAGCATTCCGACAAAACGTTCATGGGCATGACAACGAGCCCGAAGAATGCCGAGGATGTCATCGATATGTGTCGGATCCTCTTCGGGGCGGATTTCCTTGAGACCAACCAGGTCGTCACCGGGAACTGCAACGGCAACTCGCCGCTCGTTTGGGATGAAACGATGCTTGGCGCGATGCGTGCGTTCAGCCGCGCCAACCAGCCTGTCCTTTGCTCGCCTTTCGTTCTCGGCGGGGCGAACACGCCCGCGAGTGTCGCGCCCACTGTCGCGCAGCTTAACGCCGAGGCGCTTTCGGCGCTCGCATATACCCAGGTGATCCGCAAAGGCGCGCCCGCGATTTATGGCCATTACCTCAGTACCGTGAGCATGAAATCGGGCGCGCCCATGGCAGGCACGCCGGAGATCAGCCTGATGAATTATATGATCGGCCAGATGGCGCGCTTTTATGACGTGCCTTGGCGATCTTCGAACACGCTGGGAGGCGCCAAAACCTTTGACGCGCAATCGGGCTATGAAAGCGCCACCACGCTCATGGCCGTCTTGCATGCCGGGTGTAATTATATCTGGCACTCTGCCGGGTGGAACGAGGCGGGCATGCATTGCTCGATGGCCAAGTTTGTCGTGGATGCGGAGCAATGCGCGATGGGTTATCGCATGGCCGAAGGGGTGCGCTTGGATGATTTTGATGAAGCGCTCGCGGCCGTCCGCGATGTGGGGCCGGGGGGGCATTATCTGGGGCATCCGCACACGCTCGAAAACTTTCAGCGCGCATTTTTCATGCCTGAGCTCTTTGATAACAATTCTATCGAGCAATGGCAGGCTGAAGGGGCGATCGAAGTCAATGAACGCGCGCTGGCCTATACCCGCCAACTGCTCAACGCCTATGAGGAACCTTTGCTCGACCCGGGCCTAAACGAAGCGCTTCTTGATTATATCGCGCGGCGCGAGCGCGAGATCCCCGCCGCAGAGGCGCTCAATCAGGAATACTGACGTGCATGGTGCCTTCATCTGGGCCGATCTTTCGACCTTTCGCCTCGATAAGACCCGCCGCTTTTACGGCGATGTCATGGGCTGGCAATTTGACGGTGACGTGGCCTTCACCGATGCGCCGGTCGCATCGATTTACACCATGCCTGAGAAATTTCAGAAGATTGGCATGCCATCCTTCTGGATGAGTTACATCGCGGTTTCTGAGGCGGCCCATGCCGTGCGCCAGGCAAAGGCCTTGGGCGGGAAAGTCGAGCTGGGGCCGGTGGCCTATGAACAGGGCGAGATCGCGCTCATCCGCGACCCGCTCGGCGCGGGCTTTACGATCTATTCCGGGCCGCCTTTCCCCCCTTCGGCGACCGGGCCCGCCGCGCGGGCGGGGCATGGGCTTTTTGTCTCCGACATGGCCGCGATCAAACCTTTTTACGAGGCTCTTTTTGGGTGGCGGTTTGGGGTGCCGGAGATGGGGGTCAGCGCCGTATCGAAGGATGGTGAAACGCTCTTTCATTGCCATGAGATCCCCGATCCTGCCCTGCGCGGGAAAGAGGAATATTGGGGCGTTTTCTTCGCGGCGCCCGATGCCGGAGTGAAAGGGCGTGTGGGCGCTGCGGGCGGCAAAGTCGTTGCCTCCATGGTTCTGCCCGAAGGCCCTGCACTGCTTGCGCATGATCCCGATGGCGGGCATTTTTTCGTGACTGACCAGGGCATTGCAACACCAACTTCAGGCTCCCAGACAAAGAGCGCCGGCGGCACTTGGCTCTGGGTCGCTTTTGCCATCGTGGGTGCGCTCACGCTGCGTTACTGGGGTCCATGAAAGCCGCGCGGCTCCCCCGCGACCCTGGCCCGGCCGGTTGGGACAAGCTTCTTGCGCCGCGCGTGGCCCGCGCCGCGTTGCGCGATGAGATCACGGCCGATTGGCTTGTCATTGGCGCGGGGTTCGCCGGGCTCGCCGCCGTGCGCAGGCTTACCGAGCTTCACCCGCACGACAGCATCGTTTTACTCGAAGCCGCGCAAGTGGGCTCGGGCCCCGCCGGGCGCAATTCGGGCTTCATGATCGATCTGCCGCATGATCTGACCAGCGAGGATTATGGCGGCGCTCTTGAGCATGACCGCGCGCAAATCGCCGCGAACCGACATGCCATCGCTTTTGCCGCCAACATGGCGCGCGACTATGGGCTCGGGCGGGCCGCCTTCGATCCGGCGGGCAAGATCAATGGCGCGGCCAGCGAAAAGGGCGAGGGTCACAACCGCGCCTATGCGAAACATCTTGAAGCGCTTGGCGAGCCCCATGAGAGGCTCGATGCCCATGCGATGGCTCAGATCACCGGCACACGATATTACCGCAGCGGCCTCTTCACGCCCGGTACCGTGATCATCCAACCTGCGGCGTTCGTGCGAGGGGTGGCGGCGCGTCTTGTCTCGAACCGCGTGAGCCTTTTTGAGGAAAGCCCGGTGACCGCGCTCGTGCGCGATGAAGGTGGCGGCTGGCGGGCCCAGACGCCGGGCGGATCGGTGCGCGCGGGCAAAGCGATCCTGGCGGTGAACGGTCATCTTGAGAGCTTCGGCTTCAAACGGCGTGAGTTGATGCACGTTTTCACCTATGCTTCCATGACAAGGCCTTTGACGCGCGCGGAAGCGGCGCGCCTGGGCGGGCGGCCGAGCTGGGGCCTCACCCCCGCCGATCCGTTGGGGACAACCGTGCGGCGGATTGAGGGCGCGGACGGGCCGCGGATTGTGATCCGCAATCGCTTTACCTACGAGCCTTCGATGGAAGTCGCCGATGCCGCGCTCAAGCGGATCGTCGCCACCCATGATCAGAGCTTTCGAGCCCGCTTCCCGATGCTGCCTGATGTCACCATGGCGTATCGCTGGGGTGGGCGGCTTTGCCTGACGCGCAACGGCGTGGGCGTCACCGAAGAGCTTGAGCCGGGGCTTTGGGCGGCTTGCGTGCAAAACGGTTTGGGCACGGTGCGTGGCGTCCTGTCTGGCCTTGTCGCGGCAGAGGCTGCCTCGGGCCAGTGTTCGCCTATCGCGCTGGCGCTCTTGAATGAGGCCGCGCCGCGAAAGCTCCCGCCAGAGCCCGTTGCAACGCTCGGCGCGCGCGCGTTTCTGAAATGGGGCGAGTTTCGCGCTGGAGCCGAGCTTTAGCCGCAGCCGCAGCCGCACATGCGCCTGTGCGATCCGGGCCGTTTTTGCGAGAAGGGTGACCTGCTAAAAGGCCACAAGCGAAAAGGAGAGCGCCATGGGCCATATCAGCGGAAAGAGCATTGTCATCACAGGCGCAAGCCGGGGGATCGGCGCAGCGGCCGCGCGCCATCTCGCGCAATTGGGCGGCAAGGTGATCTTGGCGGCGCGGACCATCGACGCGATCACCGAAATCGCTCGAGAGATCGAAGACGCCGGCGGGACAGCCCGCGCGCTTGCCTGCGATGTCGCTCAGGCAAGCCAGGTGCAGGCGCTGATCGATACGGCTGTGAAAGAGCAGGGCGGGCTTGATCTTCTCGTGAACAATGCCGGGCTCATCGATCCGATCGCGCGCCTCGAAGAGAGCGACCCGGACGCCTGGGGACATATCGTCGATGTCAATCTCAAAGGCGTATATTATGGCATGCGCTTTGGGATCCCCGCGATGGCGGGGGCGGGCACTGTCATCAATATCTCGTCAGGTGCGGCAACCGGCGCGCTGGAAGGCTGGAGCCATTACTGCGCGACAAAGGCCGCAGTGCTGAGCCTCACGCGATGCGGCCACAAAGAACATGGTGAAAAAGGGATCACAGTCGTCGGCCTCAGCCCGGGGACAGTCGCCACCGAGATGCAGGCTCAAATCAAAGCGAGCGGGATCAACCCGGTAAGCCAGCTTGATCCGGGCGTTCATATCCCGCCCGAATGGGTGGCGCAGGCCATCGCCTATCTCGCCGGGCCCGGCGGGCAAGCCCATGCCGGCGGCGATTTTTCGATGAAAACCGCCGAAGGGCGCGCGGCTCTTGGGCTGCCTGCCCCGTGATCGGGGAAAGGCTATTGTTTGAGAGGCCCACGCGAGCCAAAGTGACGCCATGCACGATCATGCCCACGACAATGAGATGAGTTCGCAGGAGGCGCGCGTCAGGGCGCTTGAGACGATCCTCGTGGAAAAGGGGCTGGTGGAGCCCGCCGCCATCGACGCAATCATCGAAACCTATGCTGAAAAGGTCGGCCCGCAAAATGGCGCGCGCGTGGTGGCGCGGGCCTGGTTGGATGAGAGCTTTGCCCAGGCGCTCCGTGAGGATGCGACAGAGGCCATTGCAAGCCTCGGGTTTCACGGGCGGCAGGCCGAGCACATGGTCGCGCTTTGGAACGGGGCGGGAACCCATAACCTCGTGGTCTGCACGCTCTGCTGTTGTTACCCGTGGGGGGTGCGGGGCCTCCCGCCGGTCTGGTATAAATCACCGCCCTATCGTGCGCGCGCGGTCTCCGAGCCGCGCGCCGTGCTGCGCGATTTCGGCGTTGCGCTGCCAGAAGACACCCGCATCCGCGTATGGGATTCGACCGCCGAGATCCGCTATCTCGTCATCCCCGAACGGCCCGCCGGGACGGATGGCCTGGACGAAGACGCGCTCGCGGCGCTTGTGACGCGCGAAAGCATGATCGGCACGGGCCTCGCCTTGCCCCCCGGTGAAAGCCCTTGATCGGGCCTCAAGACCTCGGCGGGCGATCGGGCTTTGGCCCTGTCCGGGCCGAACCCGATGAACCGATCTTTCATTCCGATTGGGAGGCGCGTGTTCTAGGGCTGACGCTTTGCGCGGGGGCGCTCGGCCATTGGAGCCTCGATGAGAGCCGCCATGCCCGCGAATGCCTGGATCCCGGCTTTTATCTTCGCGCGAATTACTACGACATCTGGCTCACCGCGCTTGAGGGGCTGCTTGAACGCCATGGCGAAGTCTCCGCGAGGGAGCGGGCGCTCGGGCAGGCGTTGCAGGCGGGCAAGGCACAGGCGCAACGATTGCAGGCAGAGGCTGTTGCCGGTGTCCTTGCGCGCGGTGGGCCGGTTGATCGCCCGCCGCCTGCGCCGCCGCGCTTTGACATCGGAACGCGCGTGGTCATGGCCCGGTTTCACGGGAGCGGCCACACCCGCTTGCCGTCTTACGCGATGGGCCGCGAAGGCATCATCGAAGCGGTGCGTGGATGCCATGTCTTACCGGATAAAAACGCCCATGGCGAGGGCGAAGGGCCTGCTTGGCTCTATTCCGTCGTGTTCACCGGAGAAGCGCTTTGGGGCGCGCGCGCCGAGACGGGCACAGAGGTCAGCCTAGATGCGTTCGAGCCCTATCTCACCCGTGCCTGAGCCTCAGAAGCCCTTTGATGCGCCCTGGCAGGCCGAGCTTTTCGCGCTCACGGTCGCGCTGAACGAGGCCGGCGCTTTTGCCTGGTCTGAATGGACCGATGCCTTCGCGCAGAGGCTTAAGGCCACACAGGGCGAGGGGAATGCCGCGTTTTATGAAGCGTGGCTCAAGGCTTTCGAGTCTTTGCTTGTGGCCAAGGGCATCGCCGACCACGCGCAGCTTGAAAGGCTCGTCGCCGCCTGGCAGGACGCCGCGCGCCAAACCCCCCATGGCACCCCGATCACGCTCGATCGCCCCTAGCGCGCAAGGCCTAGATCCTGGGCGTGGGCAGTTGATCAAAGAGCGATTTCTTGAGGAGCTTTCCGGTGAGCGCAGGTGCGAATGTTCCGAGCGCGGCAAATGCCTTTGCTTTCACACCGGGGACGATCTTGCGCCTGCCTTTATCAACCGCCTTCAGGATCAGGCGCGCGGCCTCTTCCGGGGCTTGCCGGGCCGCGATAGTCTTGGGCGAATTATCCGGCGCATAGCGGGCGGCATGGTCTGTGGCCATCGGGCCGGGGAACACACAAGAGGCGCGCTGGCCTTTGGGGAGCGCTTTGTCGAGAGAGCCTGCAAAGCTCGCCAAGCCGTCTTTCGAGGCGGCATAGCTCACCGCGCCGGGATAGCCTGTAAAGCTTGAAACCGATCCGACGAAAACGTGCTGCGCATCCCTTGTGAAGGCCTCGGCCGCCAAGAGCGCGCAGGTGAGGCGCACGGGCGCTTCGAAATTAAGCGCGATGATCTTGGCGTGGTGCTCTGCTGGCAGAGCCTCGAACGGGCCCGTGCCCGAGATCCCCGCGCAATGGATGATGCGTGAGATTTTACTGGCTTTGAGCGCCTGCATGATCTGGCGCGCGGCACTGTGATCGAGAAGATCGATCCGCAGATGATCACAGGGGAGGGTGCGCAGCGCGTCTCCATCGGCGTCAATCGCAAAAACAGGCCTGCCTTGTTCGATCAAGGCCAGCGCAAGCGCCCGCCCCAGGCCGTGGGCCGCGCCGGTGATGACCTGCGTCATCGCCCCGCTCCTCCGATCAAAGATCCAATCGCGTGGCGCATGGTAAAGCCCATGCCGAGGCGGCGGTTTTTGCCCCGCGCGATGCTGGCAGCCAGGGCGCGGGCGACTTTGGCGGGCGGCGTAAAGAGCCGCCGTGCCGCGATCTGGCCGAGCCCGGCTTTGTCATGCATGCCGGTTGCCGTCGGGCCGGGATGCAGCATCAAGACCTCAACATCCCCCGCCCATTCGAGAGCAAGGCTTCGCGCCGCCCCGCTCATTGCGGCTTTCGTGGCTGCGTAGACCGAAAAATCGCCGTGCCGCCCTTTGGCCGCTGTCGAGCCGATGAAGGCCAGTTTGCCGCCTTTGAGCCGCGTCTTCAGGCGCTGCGCCAGCAAAAGTGGCGCGGTTGTGTTGAGCGCGATCATGCCCTTGATCTCTGCCGGGCTGTGATCTTGCGGTGGGGCGACCTTGCCCGCCCCGGCATTTAGGATTGCGATATCGAGCGCAGGCGGGAGCATCGCCAGAAGCGGCTCGATGTCTTGCGTGAGATCGGCGCTGATATAGTGGCAAGCGTCGGGGAGGGCGGGCGTGATCTCTCCGCGCGGCCGTCTGCCGCTGCAAAAGACCTCAGCGCCCTCCGCGAGATAGACATCAACCAGCGCGCGCCCAATGCCATCGGAGGCCCCGGTGATCAGGACGCGCGTCATCAATGGGCGACCAAATGATGCAAAGCGGCCCAGATCATGAGCGCGCCAATGGCCGCGACAAGCAGAGCCGAAAGAAAGGGCGCGGCATCCATCAGCCAGCTGTTCTTGCGCGCACGCTTGCTCACCACGCCGATCCCCAAGGCCGCCACGACCCCGATGAGCACGAGTGTCAGCGCCAGGCCGAGCGAAAAAGCGGAGACGAGCGTGATACCCAGCGCGAATTGCCCGAGTTGGACGCAGAGCAGGAACACCGTGATCGCCGCTGGGCAGGGGATAAGCCCGCCTGAAAGACCAAAGAGGATCGTTTGCCACGTGCCGCTGCGACCGTCAGCGAGCCGCGCCTCGATCTGTGCAGCATGGGCGCGGGCATGGGCATCATCGGCGAGGGCCCCGTGGTCATGATCATGGCGATGGTCATGCCCGTGATCATGCCCGTGATCATGCCCGTGGCCCTCTTGGTGGCCATGGTCATGGTGGTGCGGTCGCGCGCCCACTCTTTTCGCGCGCTTCGCCCGCCAGGCTTGCCAAAACATCCAGATCGCGATTGCGATGACGATCAGGCCCGACATCGCGATGAAATAGGGCTCTAACTGCTCGCCGATGAGCTCATTGCCATAGGCCAAGGCGAAATATGCGAGAACCCAGACGATAATGGAGTGGCTGAACGCCGCCGAAAGCCCGAGCAGGACCGCTTGCGCGACGGTGCCTTTCGTTGCGATTATATAGGCTGCCATCATCGTCTTTGAATGGCCGGGTTCAAGCCCGTGCAGACCCCCGAGAAGAAGCGCCATGGAAAAGAGCAAAAAGGGGTTCGCCGCGCCGCTGGCGATGAGGCCGGTTATGTCCATCACGTCACCATAAGGCGGTTTTGCACTCTCGGCTAGCGATGCCCGGTGGCCTCTCGCGCTCGTGAGGCGGACGCTGTTCAAAATGCCAGCGTGGCGCACGATACCGGCGCAACAAGCGCCTTAGCCGCGCTCTGGCAGCACGTCGGCGTTGTGTTGGCCGAGCGTTGGTGCCGCACGGTCAAGGGAGAGCGTCGAGCGCGAGAAAACCAGCGGCGTTCTGAGCGCGGCGATCCCTTCCGGGGCGATCTTTAGGCCGCGCGCCTCGATCTGCGGGTCGTCCAGCGCCTGGGCCACTGTGTTGATCGGCGCGGCTGGCACCGCGACCTCCACGAGTGCTGCGATGAGCGCGTCGCGCGTCCAGCGTTCCATGGCCTTTGAAAGCAGGCCCACGATGATCTCGCGATGGGCGAGGCGCGCCGCATTATCGATGAAACGTGGATCGTCGGCCCAGGCCTCATTCCCGAGGACCCGGCAGAGTTTGCGAAAGAGGTTATTGTTGCCGCAGGCGATGAGAAGCTGCCCGTCTGACACGTCAAAAAGCTGATAGGGCACGATGGAAGGGTGCGTGCTGCCCATGCGCTGGGGCGAGATACCGGTCGCAAGGCAGCTTGAGGCCTGGTTTGTGAGCATGGCGACCATCGTGTCAAAAAGCGAAAGATCGATGTGTTGACCGCGCCCGCTTGTCTCGCGCTCGCGCAAGGCCGCCTGGATGCCGATAACGCCGTAAAGCGCCGTCATCAGATCGGCGATGGCGATCCCGAGTTTTTCAGGCGGGCCATCGGGCTGGCCTGTGATATCCATCAGCCCAGACATGCCCTGGATCAAAAGATCATAGCCCGCGTGCTTGGCATAGGGGCCTGTTTGGCCAAAGCCCGTCACGGAGGCGTAGATGAGCCGGGGATGCCTGCTGTGCAGCGTGGCGTAATCGAGGCCGAATTTCTCCAGACCGCCGACTTTGAAGTTCTCGACGAAGATATCGGCTTCTGCGACCAATCCCTTTACAGCGTCGAGATCGCTATCGTCTTTCAGGTTGGCCGTGATGCTTTTCTTGCCGCGATTGCAGCAGAAATAATAGGTCGCCGAAAGATCTGAGCCGCGCTCGATGACATCGGTGCCCCAGCTGCGCGTCTCATCGCCCTCCGGGCTTTCGATCTTGATCACCTCCGCGCCGAGATCGGCCAGCGTCTGCCCGATCAAGGGCCCGGCGAGCACGCGGGCGAGTTCAACGACTTTCAATCCTTCGAGTGGCGCGGTCATGGGGCCTCACTGATCTGATTCGATGGCACCTCAATGACATTCGGCGCTAGGCCGCGCGAGCCGGCTGCCGCGCTTTGAGAAACTTTGGGATCTGCTCTTTGAACTTGAAGAAGCCTTTCGTGGCATGGGGCCAGCAGGTTGCATCATAGTCTCGCACCTGCCGGGCGAAGGTGATGCCCTTTTGGGCGCACGCGCTCTGCGTGGCGTAAAGCTCGCTCGCAAGCGGGCCTGTGGGCGCATGGGCGGTCACGATCTGCTCGATCCCGTGTCGCTCGGCCCAGGCCGCGATGTCACTCGCCAAAAGGCGCGGCGCGTCGGCAATGCCATAGCGCGCCGCGGCATCTTCCGTCAGGGCGTCGCGAAATGCTGTAACACGGGGGCTCGTTTCGATCGGGCTCCCGGTTTCATAGGGCTTAAGGATAATCGCGGCGCTGTGATCGCGTCGCATAAGGGCGGTCGGGCTCAAATCCTCCGCATGGAGCAGGATCGCTGTCTTGCGCCCCGCCTCTGGCGGCTGTGTGAGCGGGACGGGACCCGGTTTTTCAAACGGCGCGTCATCGAGGGTGGGGGCCTCGCGCGCAAGGCCCTCGGGTTTGAAGCGGCCTTCAGTGTAGCGCGCGATGTTATCAGGGCGCGCGAGATAGGTCTTGCCGCGGGTTTGCAGCCCCGCCACCCAACGCCAGCCCAGCGTATTGGAGGCAGGATCGCCGTCGAGCAAATGGCGCAGAAAGAAATCAGCGCCCAGTTGCCAGGGAAGCCCGAGCGTAAACACCCAGATCGAGGCGAACCACATGCGCGCGTGGTTGTGCAGATAGCCTGTATCAATGAGTTGGTTTGCCCAGTAGTCAAAGCAGTCGATCCCGGTTTCGCCCTGAGTGGCGTCTTGCCAATCCTTTCTGAGCCGCCTGTCGCGGTCGAGATCGTGAGCAAGGGTCTCGAGATCGGTTTGGTAGCGGTCCCAAACCTCCGGGCGCAGCTCAAGCCAGCCCTTCCAGTAGGTGCGCCAATAGACTTCCTGGATGAACTTTTCCGCCGTGGACGGCGCGAATCGCGCCAGCGTCGCATCAAGCACTTCGGCTTCCGTCAGCGCTCTGTGTCGAATGTAAGGCGAGAGAGCCGAGACATGGGGGTGCGCGGGAAGATCGTAGTTGCGCTTGGCGGCATAGTCGCGCCCCGCCTTCGGGATAAAGGCGTTGAGGCGTTCGAGAGCGGCGGTGCGGGTTGGGTCAAACTTGAGCATGCCCGGCAACTTAGCCGCGAGGCCCGCGCGTCAAGCTTGAGTTCTTAAGCGCTGATCAAACGGCCCGCAGCCCGTGCGAAGAGGATGCCCAAGAGATGGTCCCACCCTTGCGCATATATGTGAGCGGCGCGGACGCCGTCAGTGTGGCGCGCGAACCCGTCATGCACGAGCTCAACCCGGCATCCATTGCCCGCTTTGCGAAAAGTGATGCTGACCTGCGTCGCGTCGCGTTCATCTCGGCCTGGGTGCCAGGTCATGCGAAAGGCCTCACCCGGCGCATATTCAAGGATCGTCCCCCAGCGCGCGGCCTTGCCATCGGGCAGGATCTCGGTCACCGCGCCGCCTTCCTCTTGATCAACGCGGATCGTGCTTGACGGCGCGCCGGTATCGGCACCGACACCGTGGCTCTCAAGGGGCCACCATGTTTCCATCTTCTGGGTGAAGAGATCGAAGGCTTCGAGCGGGGGAAGCGGCACTTCGATGGATTTGCGGATCGGATCGGTGGTCATGGGAGCGTTCCTTTCGCTTTTTTATGTGCCTCGCGCGCGAAGGCCTCGAGCGCGTCATCCCACATGCCGTCGAGCCAGCCGCGCAGATCAGCAAAGCCCTCGGGACGCAGACGATAGATGCGAGATGTTCCGCGGCTTTCGCCCACGATCAGACCGGCATCGCAGAGCACTTTGAGATGCTGCGAGACCGCCGGGCGGCTGATCGGCAGCGGATCGGCGAGCGCTTTCACATTGCAAGGCCCTGCGCGCATCGCCTCAAGGATCGCGCGCCGCGTGGGATCAGCGAGGGCGGCGAAGATCATATCGTAAGCCATGACTTACCTTAACGGATGGCGCGCCCCTTGGCAAGCGTTCGTAAGCACCTACTTACACCATTCCGATTTCAACCCGTGCGTTCGGGCGGGCCCTTGTGGCCCGCGTAGGGCACCACTAAGATTCCCTTCACACCTGGCGGCTAAACGTGCCGCGCATCCCTGAGGCAGTTTCATGCAAGACCCGATCCAGACATATAATAACCTCGTGCCCATGGTCGTTGAGCAGACGAGCCGTGGCGAACGCGCCTATGACATTTTCTCGCGCCTCCTCAAGGAGCGCATCGTTTTCGTGAATGGCCCTATCCATGATGGGATGAGCGATGTGATCGTGGCGCAGCTCCTTCATCTTGAGGCAGAAAACCCGAAAAAAGAGATCTCGATGTATATCAACAGCCCCGGCGGCGTGGTGACAGCGGGGCTCAGCATCTACGACACGATGCAATATATCCGCCCGGCGGTTTCAACGCTGGTCGTGGGCCAGGCTGCATCGATGGGCTCTGTGCTTTCCGTGGGCGGCGAGAAAGGCATGCGCTTTTCGCTTCCCAATAGCCGCATCATGGTCCACCAGCCATCGGGCGGTTACCAGGGCCAGGCCACCGATATCATGATCCACGCCGAAGAGACCCAGAAGGTCAGAAACCAACTCTACAACATCTATGTCAAGCATACCGGCCAACCGTTTGAAGAGGTTGAACGCGCGCTTGAGCGTGACAATTTCATGTCTCCCGAAGAGGCGAAGGCCTGGGGTCATATCGACGATATCGTCGAGAAAGCAGCCAAAACCGAGGAAGATGCCTAGCGCACTTTTGGATTGTGGCTCAGGAGCAATGCTCTTACGCTTGCGTGAGGACATGATGGCGAGGCAAAGCAGGCGCGGGAGGCAGCGCCCTGAGAGGTAAAGACAGCCATGGCGAGCAATTCCGGCGACACCAAAAACACCCTGTATTGTAGCTTTTGCGGCAAGTCGCAGCATGAGGTGCGCAAGCTCATCGCAGGGCCGACCGTATTCATCTGCGATGAATGCGTTGAACTCTGCATGGATATCATCCGTGAAGAGACCAAATCAAGCGGCCTGAAGAGCGCCGATGGCGTTCCGACGCCCAAGGAAATCTGTGAAGTTCTCGATGATTATGTGATCGGCCAAGGCCATGCCAAGCGCGTGCTCTCCGTGGCCGTTCACAACCACTACAAGCGCCTCAACCATGCCCAGAAGGGCACCGATATCGAGCTTTCGAAATCCAACATCATGCTCGTGGGCCCCACCGGCTGTGGCAAGACGCTGCTTGCCCAAACGCTCGCGCGTATCCTTGATGTCCCCTTCACGATGGCGGATGCGACGACGCTCACCGAGGCGGGCTATGTCGGTGAGGATGTTGAGAACATCATCCTCAAGCTGCTTCAGGCCTCGGAATACAACGTGGAGCGCGCGCAGCGCGGGATCGTCTATATTGATGAGGTCGACAAGATCACCCGCAAGTCTGACAATCCTTCGATCACGCGCGATGTGTCTGGCGAGGGCGTGCAGCAAGCGCTCCTCAAGATCATGGAAGGCACGGTTGCCTCTGTGCCGCCCCAGGGCGGGCGCAAGCATCCGCAGCAGGAATTCCTTCAGGTTGATACAACCAACATTCTGTTCATTGTGGGCGGTGCCTTCGCGGGCCTCGACAAGATCATCGCGCAGCGCGGCAAAGGCACATCCATCGGCTTTGGTGCGACTGTGAAAGACAACGATGAACGCGGCGCGGGCGATCTCTTCCAAGAGCTTGAACCTGAGGATCTCCTCAAGTTCGGGCTGATCCCCGAATTCGTCGGCCGTCTGCCGGTGATTGCGACCCTCGAAGATCTCGATGAAGCGGCGCTTGTCACCATTCTCACCGAGCCGAAGAATGCGCTCGTCAAGCAGTATCAGCGCCTTTTTGAATTCGAGGACACAACGCTCACCTTCACAGATGACGCGCTCATCGCGATCGCGCGCAAAGCAATCGAACGCAAGACAGGCGCGCGGGGCCTCAGATCGATCCTCGAGGGCATTTTGCTCGATACGATGTTTGACCTGCCCGGGCTCGAAAGCGTGAGCGAAGTTGTCGTCAATGAAGAGGCGGTGGCCTCGGATGCCGCGCCGCTGATGATCTATGGCGACGCCAAGGAGCCCGCGACAGCCGGGTAACGCAGGCGTCAAAGCGCAAGGCGCATGCTCCCCGAGTGGCGACAGTCCTGGGGGAGCGCGCAGCGACTATTGGAGCGAAGATGCGCGAAAACTGGATTGAGGTCGTCACCGGGGCGATTGTCCTGGTTATTGCTGTGGTCTTCGTGATTTTCGCGACATCGGGCCTGTCGAACGGCGCAGGCGGGGGCGCATACCCGCTCACGGCGTCTTTCACCTCTGTCGAGGGCGTGAGCGTGGGCACGGATGTGCGCATGGCGGGCGTCAAGATCGGCAGCGTGACCGCGCTCGATCTCAACCCCGCGACCTTCCGGGCGGATCTGACATTCACCGTCGCCAGCGAAATAGAAATCCCCGATGACAGCTCGGTTCTGATCTCGTCTGAGGGTCTTCTTGGCGGTAATTTTGTGGAAGTGCAGCCGGGCGGCTCACCCTTTAATCTGGAAGCGGGAGGCGAGGTTCTTGATACGCAAAGCTCGGTCAGCCTCGTGACGCTCCTTTTGCGCTTTGTGGGGGGGGGCGAGTGAGAGGTCTCGCTTTTCTCTGCGCGGCGGCAATGGCGGCCCTAGCTGGCCTTCCCGCAGGCGCGCAACAGGCAACTGACGCGCGCGGCGCCACGATCCGCCTTCTCGATAAGGTCACTGGCCAAAGCGAGGATGTGGAGATGTTCGTGGGCCAGACGGCCCGCCTTGGCCAGATCGATATCGATCTGGCGGCGTGTCGCTATCCATCTGGGAACCCATCTGGCGACGCCTTCGCCTTTCTCGAAATCGAAGATCGCAGCGCGGAGCGGCGCATATTCGAGGGGTGGATGATCGCTTCGTCACCCGCGCTCAACGCGCTTGACCATCCCCGCTATGATGTCTGGATCATTCGCTGCAAGACGTCCTGAGGCGAAGCCGGCAGCGGCAGCTCGGTAAAGCGCGCCTCCGCGACAAGCGCAGCTTCCAGCTTTCGGCGATACTGCGAACGCGCAATCTCTATCGCCCCCAGGCTCGCGAGATGCGCGGTGATGAACTGCGTATCAAAGAGCTGAAAGCCCGCAGAGCGCAGGCGATCCACGAGATAGACCATGGCGATCTTTGACCCGTTGACGCGCCCGCTGAACATACTTTCGCCGAAGAAAGCGCCCCCGATCGCCACGCCGAAGATGCCGCCAATGATGCGCCCTTCGGCCCAGATCTCCATGGAATGGGCGCATCCGCGCGCGTGGAGTTCGAGGTAGAGACTGCGCAATTCGTCATTGATCCAGGTTTCCGGGCGGCTCGCGCAACCATCGAGAACCTCGGCGAAACCGGCATTGATCCGAACGTCATAATCGCCTTTGCGCACGGCGCGCCTGAGGCTGCGCGAAATGTGAAGCCCCTCAAGCGGGATAACCCCGCGCCGCTCCGGATCGACCCAGAAGAGCGTCGCCGAATGGCGCGCCTCGGACATCGGAAAAATGCCGATCTGATACGCCCTGAGCAAAAGCTCTGGCGTCAGGAGAACATCATCGCGCATTGTGGCTCTTTTCTCTGTTCACACCCTAGCGCATGCGGGTGCGAAAAGCGACTCATCGCGCGGCGATCCCCTCAAGCCATTTTTCGAGCCAATGGATCGTGTATTGGCCCGCATGGATATCATCTTCCGCCAAGAGCGCGTGAAAGAGCGGTATAGTCGTTTCGACCCCATCGACGATCAGCTCGCCAAGCGCACGGTTCAGGCGCGCGAGCGCCTCGCGCCGGTCGCGACCATGGACAATGAGCTTGCCGATGAGCGAATCGTAATGCGGCGGAATGCTGTAGCCGTCATAAAGCGCGCTATCCATGCGCACGCCGAGCCCGCCGGGGGCATGATATTGGGTGATCCGGCCGGGGCGCGGTGCAAAGCCCGGGAAGGTCTCCGCATTAATGCGCACCTCGATGGCGTGGCCGTTGATGACCAGATCGTCCTGGCCAAAAGAGAGAGGCAGGCCTTCGGCGACGCGGATTTGTTCGCGCACGAGATCGACGCCAAAGATCGCCTCCGTGACCGGGTGCTCGACCTGAAGGCGCGTGTTCATCTCGATGAAATAGAACTCGCCTGCTTCATAGAGAAACTCAATCGTGCCCGCGCCGATGTAATTGATCCGCGCGACGGCATCGGCGCAGATCTTGCCGATGCGCGCGCGCTCTTCAGAGCTGATTGTGGGGCCGGGGGCTTCTTCAAAGACCTTCTGATGGCGACGTTGCAGCGAACAATCGCGCTCGCCAAGGTGAACGGCGTTGCCCTTGCCATCGCCAAAGACCTGAATTTCGATGTGTCGAGGCGTTGTCAGATACTTTTCGATGTAGACTTCGTCATTGCCGAAGGCGGCCTTCGCTTCGCTGCGGGCCGTGCGGAAGGCCGTTTCAAGCTCTTCCTTTGAATGCGCGACCTTCATACCGCGCCCGCCGCCGCCCGCCGTGGCTTTGACGATCACTGGATATCCCGCCTCGGCGCCGATTTTGAGCGCGCTTTCGAGATCGGGCACGCCGCCATCCGAGCCAGGCACGCAAGGCACGCCGAGATCTTTCATCGTGTCCTTGGCGGTGATCTTGTCGCCCATGACGCGGATATGCTCGGCCGTGGGGCCGATGAAGGTGATCCCATGATCTTCGAGCGCTTGGGCGAAGCCTTCGTTTTCGCTCAAAAATCCATAACCCGGGTGGATGGCATCGGCGCCGGTGATTTCGGCGGCAGAGATGATCGCCGCGATATTGAGATAGCTGCGGGGCGACGGCGCGGGCCCGATGCAAACCGCCTCATCGGCCATGCGCACATGCATGGCGTCGGCATCGGCCGTGGAATGGACGGCCACCGAGGCGATCCCCATTTCACGGCAGGCCCGGATCACGCGGAGCGCGATCTCTCCGCGATTGGCAATGAGTATCTTCTGAAACATCACTCGATGATCATCAGGGGTGCGCCAAATTCAACCGGTGTCCCGTCATCGACGAGAATGCGCGTAACCGTGCCAGCGCGCGGCGCGGGGATCTGGTTCATGGTTTTCATCGCTTCGATGATCAGGATCGTATCGCCTTCCTGAACTTTCGCGCCCGTGCTCACGAAAGGCGCAACGCCCGGCTCGGATTGGAGATAGACCGTCCCCACCATGGGCGATGTGACCGCGCCGGGAAGCGATGCCGGATCGTCGCCCTGGGGGGCGCTTGGGGCCGAGGACGGGGCGGTGGCCGCCGCTGTGGCGGGCGCGGGCGCGGCCTGGACAGCGAAGGGCATGGGCGCGGGGGCCATCTGAACGGCGGGTTGCGCCAAGGCCGCGCGGCTCACTCTGACATTGAGGCTATCGTCTTCGCCATATTCGCGCTTCACTTCGAGCTCTGTGAGGTCGTTCGACGTCAGAAGCTCGGCCAGCGCGCGAATGAATTCCACATCGCCGTCATGGGATTTTTTGGTCATTGCCCCTCGCGTTTTATTCTTAGCTGCTGGCTCTAGGTGGCTGCACGCGGGCTATAGAACAAGGTTTGAACGAGGGGAAGGGGGCTCAAGGCCCTCGGGCGGGGCGCGCAAGAGGCGTGTTGAGAGCGCCAGCGGGGCGGCGGGCAGATCAGCGCCAGCCGCTCCCTCAGCCTGCCTAGATCGCGAGATATTCCGAGCGCAGCTTTTCATCATCGAGCACTTCCTGCGCCGAGCCATCATAGACAACGGTGCCGGTATCGAGGATCACGGCGCGGTCGGCGAGCTTGAGCGCGGCGACCGCGTTTTGCTCAACGATGACGGTCGTGATGCCCTGATCGCGGATGTGATTGAGCGTCTTGGCGATCTCTTGAACGATGACCGGCGCAAGGCCCTCATAGGGCTCATCAAGGAGCAAGACCTTGATGTCACGGCACAGCGCACGCCCGATCGAAAGCATTTGCTGTTCGCCGCCCGAGAGCGTGACGCCCTCTTGCTTGCGGCGCTCCCCCAGGCGCGGAAAGAGATCGTAGATCCGCTCAAGACCCCAGCCCTTCGGCGGCGCGATTTGCGCGAGTTGCAGATTTTCTTCAACCGTGAGGCCCGGGATGATCCGCCGATCCTCGGGGACAAGGCCAAGCCCAGCCTGGGCCGCTTCATGGGAAGCCATCGCATGGAGCGGCTGATGGTCGAGCCAGATCTCGCCCTGGGTGACCTGCGGGTCGCCGATGCGGGCAATGGCGCGCAAGGTCGATGTCTTGCCCGCGCCGTTACGCCCCAGAAGCGCGAGGATCTCGCCTTCATGGATGTTAAAGCTGATGCCTTGGACAATGTAGCTTTCGCCATAATAGGCGTGCATGTCGTAGACGCTGAAGAACGCCGGGGCCGTGGCGGCATGGTTGGCGTTTGGGTTGAACGTTTGGTTCATGTTTTCCTCCCTGTGGCCCCGGGGGACCCGAATTCTTAAGAAGAATTCGGGCCGAAATCTTTGAAAGATTTCGGGCGCTGGTGGTCAGACCTGTGCTTCGCCGAGATAGGCTTCGCGGACTTTTGGATGGCCTTTGATCTTGTCGGGCGTCTCTTCAACGAGCGGCGTGCCCTGGGCGAGCACGGTGATCCGCTCGGCGAGCGAGAAGACGACATGCATGTCATGTTCGATGATGCACATCGTGATGTCGCGGCGATCCCGGATTTCCTTGAGCAGATCGATCGTATTGTTGGTATCTGCGCGCGCCATGCCGGCCGTGGGCTCATCAAGCAAGAGCAGCCGCGGCTGCTGGCTCAGGCACATTGCCATCTCCAGCCGCCTTTTATCACCGCGCGAGAGCGATGCCGCCACCATTTCCTCTTTTTCGAGCATGTTGACATCCTCGAGGATATGGCGCGCCTGATCCCGGATATCGCTTTGATGGCGCACGGCGGAGAAGGCATTGAGCGCGTAGGAGCCATCGCGCTTGGCAAAGCAAGCGATCATCACATTGTCGAGCACTGTGAGATCGCCAAAGATCTCAGGCGTTTGAAACACCCGGCTGATCCCCATCTGGTTGATCTCGTGGGGCGAGCGCCCGAGCACGGAATTGCCATCAAACATCACCGACCCGGTATCGGGGATGAGTTTGCCCACGAGACAGTTCAGCAGCGTGCTCTTGCCCGCGCCATTGGGGCCGATGATCGCGTGAACGGTGTTTTCCTTCACGCTGAGATTGACCTCGTTCAGCGCCTGAAGGCCGCCAAAGCGTTTGCCGACATTTTTGACTTCAAGAATACCCATCTATCCGTTCCTCATTCCGCCGGAGTTTTGACTTCATCGGCCTCGGCGCCGCCGGGTTTGTGGCGTTTGCCGCGCACCCAGTTCGAGATGCGCTTGCCGCCTTCAACGAGCCCGCCGGGCAGGAAGATGATGACCGCCATGAACATGATCCCGAGCGTCAGGTGCCAGCCCTTGCCAACGAAGGGATACACCATCGAGACAAAGAAGCCGTCGAGCCAATCGGGCATGAAGGCGAACCAGCCC
>JBCCTH010000019.1:0-22384 GCA_039198835.1 Pseudomonadota bacterium
AGCTTCAAAGGCCGCATCGAACGTGATAACTGGATCGCGCAAGCAACCGAGCTTGCCGCCGCCGCGAAGGAGTAAAGTCCATGGCACATAAAAAAGCAGGTGGTTCCTCGCGCAACGGTCGCGATTCCGCGGGTCGTCGGCTCGGCGTGAAGCTGTATGGCGGCCAGGCCGCCATTCCCGGCAACATCATCGTGCGCCAGCGCGGCACGAAGTTCTGGCCGGGCGCGGGCGTTGGCATTGGCAAGGATCACACGATCTTTGCGACCCAAGAAGGCGCGGTCACTTTTCATAAAGGCCTCAAGGGCCGCACATTCATTTCTGTGCTCCCAGTGGCGGACGCCGCCGAATAAGCCGAACCGCACAGGTCAAGATAACCAGGGGATCGGCAAATGCGCCGGTCCCTTTTTGCTTTCATGGAACTCAAGCGATGTTGGGTGCCCTCGAGATCACAACAAAGCGGCTCAGGCTGCGCCCGCTCTTGGCGGAGGATACCGCGCGCATCGTTGAAATGTTGAACATGCTCGAGATTTCACGCTGGCTCGCGCAGATCCCGCACCCGTTCACCGAAGCTGACTGCCGCATCGTCGATGAAAGCGGGCTGCCGCTCTGGCCGCGCAACATGGGCATCGAGCAGACTGGCGCGCTCATCGGGACAGTCTCGACCATTCCGCATTTCGGCTATTATCTCGATCCCGCCTACTGGGGCCGGGGCTTTATGGCTGAGGCGGCGCAAGCCGCGCTCGATCATGTTTTCGTCTGGCAGGAGCGCGATGAGATCAGCTCCGGCTATTTCGAAGGCAATGAAGCCTCCGGGCGCATCCTCGAAGGGTTGGGCTTCCGGCATACCGGCTCGAGCACCATCACAAGCCGCGCGACCGGCACCGCCCATCACCATGCCGACATGGTCATCACGCGCAAAGACTGGGAGGCGCGGCGATGAATGTGCCGCTTTTCCTGTTCGCCGTGAGCCAGGTAGGCACGCCCGGCCCGGCCAATATGGCGCTTCTCGCGACAGGCGCTCGTTTCGGGATCGCGCGCGCGATGCCCTTTGTCGCCGGGGTGATCGTTGGAAAACAGCTTCTCATTTGGCCCATGGGCTATGGCCTCTTGGAGCTCGCGGCGCGCGCGCCGCAGGTTTTCGCGGTGCTGAAATGGCTTTCGGCGGCCTATATCGCCTGGCTTGCCTGGAAGGTGGCGCATATGTCGCTCGCGCCGGGAGCGCGCGCGCTTGGCGCGGCTCCGGGCTTTTGGGCGGGGCTCATCGTGCATCCGCTCAATCCGAAAGCCTGGGCGATGATCGCCACCGCTTTCACAAGCTTTATCCCGACCGGGACCCCGGCTTTTCAAGCGACGCTGACGGTCGCTTTGTCGCTCGGGCTGTGCCAGCTTTTGCTCCATCCGCTTTGGACAAGTGCGGGCGATCTCATCGCGGAGCGCCTCGCCGGAAGCATCTACGAAAAATACCTTTTTGGGACGCTCGCCGTCCTCACACTGGCGAGCGTGGCCTATGCGCTTGCCGCCGCAGGAGACCTGCCATGATCCAA
This sequence comes from Pseudomonadota bacterium, assembly GCA_039198835.1. GTDB lineage: Bacteria > Pseudomonadota > Alphaproteobacteria > Rhodobacterales > Rhodobacteraceae > Shimia_B. The sequence goes on from JBCCTH010000019.1 coordinate 1,545, forward strand.
GATCCGATATCGACCCAAGCCGTCATCGAAACGGAGCGGCTCATTTTGCGCCCGTTGCGCGCGTCTGACCGAGGGCTTCTTGATCTTTATGCAGGCGACAAACGCGTGGCCTCCATGACCACGTCGATCCCCCATCCGCTCCCTCCGGGCGCATCCGAGGCCTTTATCAAGGGTGCCCATGATGACCGGCGGCGCGAGGATGTCTGGGTGCTTGACGGCCTGGCCAGCGGCTATGCCGAGTTGATCGGGCTCGTGGCCCTTGAGCGGCTTGATCGCGAGCAATCCGAGATCGGCTATTGGGTTGCCCCCGCTTTTTGGCAGATGGGGCTCGCACGCGAAGCGGTGAGCGCTCTGCTCGCGGCCAATCCGCAGGGATGCGCCACGATCTTTGGCTCGGTCTTTCAAGACAATCCTGCCTCAGCGCGCGTGCTGACACATTGCGGCTTCACTTATATCGGCGATGCAGAGGCGCATTCAGTGGCGCGGGGCGCGACCGTCGCGACCTGGACATATCACAAACGGCTCGAACTTTAACACGCCCGGAGAGACCGGTCTCAACAGCCCTCGGAGAAGCTTCCCCAGATGAAATTCCTCGATCTCGCCAAAGTCTATATCCGCTCGGGCGCGGGTGGCGGCGGCTGTGTCAGCTTTCGCCGCGAGAAATACATCGAATATGGCGGGCCCGATGGCGGCGATGGCGGCAAGGGCGGGAGCGTGATCGTTGAAGCCGTGGGCAGCCTCAACACGCTCATCGATTTCCGCTACCAGCAGCATTTCTTCGCCAAGAACGGGCAGGCGGGCATGGGCGCGCAACGCACGGGCAAGGATGGCGCTGACATCGTTCTCAAGGTTCCGGTGGGAACGGAGATCCTCGATGAAGATGAAGAGACCTTGCTCGCCGATCTGACCGAAGAGGGCGAGCGCATCGTGTTGGCGCGCGGCGGCAATGGCGGCTTTGGCAACCTGCATTTCAAAAGCGCGACGAACCAGGCGCCGCGCCGCGCGAATCCGGGCCAGCCCGGCGTCGAGCGCACGATCTGGCTCAGGCTCAAGCTCATCGCTGATGTCGGTCTTTTGGGGCTGCCCAATGCGGGCAAATCCACTTTCTTGGCGGCCACATCGAATGCGCGGCCCAAGATCGCCGATTATCCTTTTACCACGCTGACCCCAAATCTGGGCGTTGTGGGCGTTGACGGATCGGAGTTCGTCATCGCCGATATTCCGGGCCTGATCGAAGGGGCCCATGAGGGCAGGGGGATCGGCGACCGCTTTTTGGGCCATGTGGAGCGCTGCTCGGTTTTGCTGCATATCGTTGATGCAACCGGCGAAGATATCGCCGGCGACTACGCGACCATTATCGGCGAGCTTGAAGCCTATGGCGGCGTGCTCGCGCAAAAGCCCCGCGTCACCGCGCTCAATAAGATCGATGCGCTTGACGAAAGCGAGCGCGCTGAGGCCCTGAGTGCGCTTGAAGCCGCATCTGGCGGGCGGGTGTATGCGATGTCGGGCGTGTCATCCGAGGGGGTCACGGGCGTTTTGCGCGCGTTGCGGGCTCAGATCACAGCCGAGATGGTGCTTTCAGGCCGAGACCAGGAGGCCGAACCTTGGCAGCCCTGAGCGCCGCGCGCCGCATCGTCGTCAAGATCGGGTCGTCGCTTCTTGTCTCGCCTCAGGGGCTCAAGGAGGCCTGGCTTGCCTCGCTCTGCGCCGATGTCGCCTGGCTTAAAACGCAGGGCAAGGATGTGATCCTTGTGTCATCGGGCTCGATCGCACTCGGGCGCGGGGCGCTCGGCCTCACGGGCGAGGGGCTCGCGCTTGAGCAATCGCAAGCCGCCGCCGCCGTTGGCCAGATCAAGCTTGCGCGCGCCTATGAAGAAGCGCTGCGCCCCCATGGCATCACCACCGCGCAAGTGCTTGTCACGCTCGAAGACAGCCAAGACCGCAGGCGCTATCTCAACACCCGCGCGACGCTCGCGCAGCTTCTCACGCTGGGCGTTGTTCCCATCGTCAATGAGAATGATACCGTCGCCACCGACGAAATCAGATATGGCGACAATGATCGCCTTGCCGCGCAAGTGGCTGTCACCGTGGGCGCAGACCACCTTATCTTGCTCTCAGACGTGGACGGGCTCTATACTGGCGATCCTTCAAAAGACCCAGCCGCGACACGCCTCAGCGAGATCGCGCAGATTACCCCAGCCATTGAGGCCATGGCGGGCGATGCCGGGTCGGGCCTTTCAAAGGGCGGCATGAAAACAAAGGTGCTCGCCGCCAAGATGGCCGTGGGCGCGGGCTGTGCCATGGCGATAACACTGGGAAGCCGCGAAAACCCGCTGCGCGCGTTGGGTGAAGGGGCGGCATCGACCTGGTTTTTGCCCAAGGACGATCCCGCCCTCGCGCGCAAGCGCTGGATCTCTTCGATGAAACCGCGCGGTGCCGTGCGGCTTGATGCGGGCGCGGTGCGCGCTCTCGAGAAGGGCAAGAGCCTCTTGCCCGCGGGCATCACGCGGGTCAGCGGGGCCTTCGGGCGCGGCGATGCCATAGCCATCGAAGCGCCGGACGGCGCGGTGATCGGCTTGGGCCTCACGCGCTATACAGCCGCCGAAGCCCAAGCGATAAAGGGCAGACACACACAAGACTTCGCCGCGCTTTTGGGCTATTCAGGCCGCGCAGCGCTGATCCACCGCGATGACATGGTGCTCTAAGGGGGGCTTCACGATGAAAGACCTTGAGAATATTCCCGCCCTCATGGCCGATTTGGGCGCGCGAGCGAAGGCGGCGGCCGCCGAGCTCGCCTTTGCGAGCGCCGAACGCAAACATGCAGCCCTCATCAGCGCGTCAGAGGCGGTCTGGCGCAGGCGCGCCGAAATCCTGGATGCCAACGCGCGAGATGTGGAGTTGGCCGCTGAAAAAGGGTTGAGCGCGGCGATGATGGACAGGCTCAGGCTCGATGAAATGCGCATTCGCGGGATCATCGACGGCCTGCGCGCCGTCGCAGAGCAGCCTGACCCTGTCGGCGAGGTCATTGCGTCATGGCAGCAGCCGAGCGGCCTTTCGATCCAACGCGTGCGGACACCGCTCGGTGTGATCGGCGTGATTTATGAAAGCCGCCCGAATGTGACAGCCGATGCTGGCGCGCTCTGCCTGAAAGCGGGCAATGCTGTGATCCTGCGCGGCGGCTCCGAGAGCTTCCATACTTCGGGCCTTTTGCATGAATGCTTGGTGGCCGGTTTGCGCGATGCGGGCCTGCCGGAAGATGCGATCTTGCGCGTCCCGACGCGCGATAGGGAGGCCGTCGCCGAGATGCTGCGCCTCACCGATTTTATCGACGTCATCGTCCCGCGCGGCGGCAAGGGCCTTGTGGGGCTCGTGCAACGCGAAGCGCGGGTGCCAGTTTTCGCGCATCTCGAGGGGATTGTTCATATCTACGTGGATAAATCCGCAGACCTTGAGATGGCCAAGCGCGTCGTGCTCAATGCAAAGACGCGCCGCACCGGCATCTGCGGGGCGGCTGAATGCCTCTTGATCCACCGCGAAGCGTTGGAGATCGGGCAGGCGCTTGTGGATATGTTGCGCGAAGCGGGCGTTGAAGTCCGCGCCGAGGGGCTGATGGGCTCAGAGGCGGCAACGCAAGAGGATTGGGGCCGCGAATATCTCGACATGATCATCGCCGCGCGCGTCGTCGATGATATTGACGACGCCATCGATCATATCCGGCGGTATTCATCGAGCCATACCGAATGTATCCTCGCCGAAGACGCCGCCGCGGCGGCCTATTTCTTCGAGCGGGTCGATAGCGCGATTTTGATGCATAACGCCTCTACCCAGTTCGCCGATGGTGGTGAGTTCGGGATGGGGGCTGAGATCGGCATCGCCACCGGCAAGATGCATGCCCGCGGGCCCGTGGGCGCGGCCCAGCTTACCTCATTCAAATATCTCGTCCGAGGCGACGGCACCGTGCGCTCCTAGCTCTTCGACCTCGCTGTTTGCTGCGGGGGGTTTGCTGCGGGGGCTTACGGTGACATCGCAGGCTGCATTGCGGGTCAAGCCCGCTTTGGTGCCGCCGCGCCCTTTGCCAACACGCTGTTTTTGTATGACGAAGGTGTCGAGAGGGGGCGCATGCCGCCAGATCAAGGATAGAGCGATGGCGCGATTAGAGCGCGGAGTTGGCCCAGGAGCTTGGCCTCAGCAGGCATTTCCCGGCTTTGCAGAACGAGTCCCAAGAAAAGCAGCAGCAGCGATGGGCCCTTGCCGAGCAGAGTTTTCACAACATGCGCCTCTTGGCTGAGGCTGCGGCTTAAGCCGCGCCTTCGCCGGGCAGGGCGCGCACCGTCAGCTTGATCTTGTCCGCGCTTTGGTTGCAATTGATGCTGAGGTTCATCTCTTCTTCGAGATCGGCGGCGAGCGCGAATTGCACATGGGCGGCGGCGAGTTCACTCGGCGCCTCGCCACGGGCTAAAATCCCCCAAAGGTCACCGAGATCGGCGAAAGTCTCCGCGCTGCCGGTTATTTGCCAATCCGATTTATGGCCCGTCACCTCAATCGTGCCGCCATAGGGCATCGCGCTTTCGAGGCATTGGATGAGCAAAAAGACCAGCCGGACCTCATTGCGCGGGTGCGAGCCGGTTGCCGACCACACCATCGATTGCCGAGCGCCGACGCTCATCCCCGCGAGAATTTCTGAAATCTCTCGGTCTTCAAGGACCTGCGTCGCGCTTGCCGCGCCATAGGACACGCGAAAAAAGCGAATGCGCGCATTGGCGGCTTCCACGCTTTCCGAGATGAGCGCGATCTCTGGCCCGCCTGCGCCAGGCGTCATCGACAACAGCTCAACACCATTAGAGATCGCGCCGAGCGGGTTGATGAGATCATGGCATATGCGGGAGCCTACCAAAGTGGTCAGAGAATTATGGACGGTCATTGGGTCGTTCCTGACTGCGATGCGGTGCGATGCGTAAGCCTACCTAGGAGCGCCGGGTCGAACAATACGCACATACCAAAAGCTCGCCTTGCCCTAAGTGCCGGTGACATCTCGCGGATTTTAGTTAATTGCGCGTTAACGGCTTCTTTTCGCTTGGGACTTGGCAATTTCCAGCCGAGATTGCATCGCCGGGCGGCCACCTTTAGAGAGGCGCAGCCTTTGGGATTGCCGCCAATGATCGCCCATGATCCGAACTTTGAGTTAAAGCTCGCCGCCACGCCCGATGAATTGCGCGCGGCGCAACGGCTGCGCTACCGGGTGTTCGTTGAAGAGCTTGGCGGCGATGGCCCGCTTGTCGATCATGGCGCGCGCCTTGAATGCGATGAGCATGATAGCCGTTATGATCACCTCTTGCTGATCGACAAAAGGCGCGATGTCGCGTCGCTCGATCATGTCGTGGGGGTCTACCGTCTGATGCCGAGCGCCCGCGCGGAAGAGACCGGCTATTATTGCGATGCGGAATATGACCTGGCAAAGCTCAAAGAGAGCGGGCGCAGGCTTCTGGAGCTCGGGCGCTCGTGCCTTCACCCTGATTACCGGGGCGGCTCGGCGATGTATCTGCTTTGGCAGTCCCTGGCGGCCTACATTCAAGAGAGGCGCATCGAGGTCCTTTTTGGTGTGGCGTCTTTTCATGGGACAGATACCCAAGCGCTCGCGCCGGCACTTTCGCTGCTTTATCACAGGCATCTCGCCCCGCCTGACTTGCGGGTCTGCGCGCGCCCCGCGGCGAGACAGGCCATGGACCTCATCGCGCCAGACCAGATTGACCGCCGCCGGGCGATGCTGGCTATCCCCCCGCTCATAAAGGCCTATCTGAGACTGGGCGGCTATGTCGGAGAGGGCGCTTTCATCGATCACGCCTTTAACACGACCGATGTTTGCCTGATCCTCGATATCGCGCGCATGGATCCCAAGAGCCGCGCCACCTATGCCGGGCGGCCGTGACCCAGACTTGGTTTTCAAACGATCCGCCGCCGCCGCCACTCGGCTTCACCCGGGCCGATTACGCGCGGATCGCGCGACGGGGCGTTCCCCTCGCGCTCAATACGTTTGGCTGTCTTCTTCTTTTGCTTCTGTTGCGTGTGATCGAATGGCCGCTCTTCGGACATCGCCGCCCGATCACCCCTTTCATTACCCGCTATGTCTGCCGCTCTGCTTTCTGGATCTTGGGCATGGGTTATCAGGTGAGCGGGCAGCCGATGACAGGCCCGGGGGCGCTGGCCGCCAACCATGTGAGCTGGCTTGACATCTTCGCGCTCAACGCGCCGCAGCGCATCTATTTCGTCTCCAAGGCCGAGGTCGCCGGATGGCCGGGGATCGGCTGGCTGGCCCGCGCCACAGGCACTCTCTTCATCGAGCGCAAGCGCAGCGAGGCCGCCGCCCATACCGCGCTTTTTCAGCGCCGTCTGAGCGCGGGCCACAGGCTCGTTTTCTTCCCCGAGGGCACATCGACCGATGGTTTTCGGGTTTTGCCGTTTCGCTCAACGCTGTTTGCCGCGTTTTTTGACTCAGAGCACCGCCAAAGCGCCAAGCTCCAGGCCGTTTCACTGCGCTATGTGGCGCCTGAAGGCGAAGACCCGCGGGTTTATGGGTGGTGGGGCGATATGAGCTTTGAGGGGCATCTTTTGCGCGTTCTGGCGATGAAGCGCCCGGGCGCTGTGCGCGTTCTTTTTCACCCGCCCCATGATGTCTCGACGTTTGAGGATCGAAAGCAGGCAGCGCGTCGCTTGGAAGACGAGGTGCGCGCGGGCCTCGCCGAGGGGTTTAACCCATAGCGGCACGGCCCATCTCGATGAGCGCGCCGACGGGATCGTCATGCGACCAGATCTCTGGCCCGATGCCAAGAAAATCAACGAAGGGCGTGAGCGCGCGGATGCGCTCCGCGTTGAGCGCGCCTTCCGCTACAACGGGGATCTCGATCATCTCCGACCACCATTCAAAGAGCGCTTGCTCGGCGAAGCTGCCATCGCCGAGCGCTGTCTCGGCCACTGGCCCGAAGCTCACATAATCTGCGCCTGCCTCGCCCGCTGTCATGCCATCATGGCGCGATGCGGCGCAAAAGCTGCCGACGATGGCATCATCGCCGAGCGCCTTGCGCGCTGCGCGGACCGATTTCATACCATCGGAAAGATGCACGCCATCGAGCCCTAGCCGCTCTGCCAGAGGCACATGGCTCCCGATGACGATGGCGACATCTCTCGCATGGGCGATCTCGCGGCATGCGTCTGAGGCGCGGCTGAGCTTATCTTCATCGCCCGTCGATAGCGCGAGGCGAAAGCAAGCTACTGGGAGCGCGTCGAGACATTGGCCAAGCAACCCGGGAAAGCGCGAAAGTTCGATCTCGGGCGGGGAGATGAGATAGAGTTGGGGATGCTCGATATCGGCCATGCTTGCGGCTCCTTTGGCGCTCCTTAGCAAGCTGGCGGGCGCGCTTCAACGCGCCTCAGCGGCCCTTCACAGCCCACCATGCTCAGGCTAAGACGCCCGCGATGATCCATGCGCCCCAACCAACCTTCATTCTCGTTCGCCCGCAGATGGGAGAGAATATCGGCGCATCCGCCCGCGCGATGTGGAATTTCGGTCTCGATCGTATGCGGGTCGTGGGCCCGCGCGATGGCTGGCCCAATCAACGCGCGGTGGCGATGGCCAGTGGCGCGGGCCGGCTCCTCGATGAAGCCATGGTGAGCGATGATCTCGCAGCGGCGGTCAGCGATTGCACCTTCGTTTTTGCCACCACCGCGCGCAGCCGCGATCTCACCAAGCCAGTCTTCGCGCCGGAACGCGCCATGGCGTTGGCAGCCGAAAAGATCGCCCGGGGTGAGCGCGTGGGCATTCTTTTTGGCCCAGAGCGCGCGGGCCTTGAAAACGAAGATGTCGCGCGCGCGAATGCGATCATCACTGTCCCGGTCAATCCCGAGTTCTTTAGCCTCAATCTCGCGCAATGCGTCTTGCTCACAGCCTATGAATGGCAACGACAAAAGGGCGAGCACGCGCTTGAGAGAGATGAACCCAAGGGCGCCAAAGGCGGCGCATGGGCGCAGCATTCAGAGATTGATGCGCTCGCGCGCCATTATGAAACGACGCTTGAGGAAGCGGGCTTCTTTTATCCACCCGCGAAAGCGCCAAACATGAAACTCAACCTGCGCAACCTCTGGAGCCGCATGCCCCTCACGCGCGCCGATGCGCAGATGTTGCACGGCTTGCTGCGCCAGATGGTACGCTGGAAAAAGGGCGGATCGTGACCCATATTGCAATTGAAATGTCGGCAGCTTGGCGCGATCACAGCGCCACAGCCCGCCCCAAGAGCGGTAAAGATTTCAGACAGATAGAGGCTGCGGCAAGCAGTGGAGAAACCCATGGCTGAAGACACAACGCGCCCCAAGCGCTCGATTTTCGAAGAGGTGAGCAGCGCTGAAAAACCTGTCGCGCAGGCCGGTGTGATAGACCGTGGCAAATCAGGGGCGCGCGCGGCGGTGCGGATTTGGCTTTTCATGTTGGCTGCGCTTGTCGTGCTCATGATCATCGTGGGCGGGTTGACGCGGCTCACAGATAGCGGCCTCTCGATTGTGGAATGGGAGCCCATCCGCGGCGCGATCCCGCCGCTCAATGCGGCGCAATGGGAGCAAGAGTTTAACGCCTATCGCCAGATCCCCGAATACCAGCTTCAAAACCGGGGCATGTCGATGGCCGACTTCAAATTCATCTACCTTTGGGAATGGGGGCATCGCCAACTGGGGCGTGTCATCGGGCTCGTTTGGCTCCTTGGGCTGGCCTATCTTCTTTTGCGCAAGCAGGTGCCCGCGGGCTGGACCCCCCGATTGGTGGTTCTCGGCGTGCTCGGCGGGGTGCAGGGCGCGATTGGCTGGTGGATGGTCTCTTCAGGTCTGACCGGCACGATGCTCGATGTCGCGTCCTACCGTTTGGCGATCCATCTGGGGCTCGCTTTCATCATCTTGGCCTTTATCGCGCGCTACATCGCCGAGCTTTCTCGACCCGAGCGCGATATCATCCAGGCGCGCCGGGCGGGCGAAGGCTGGCTCACCGCGCTTTTATGGGCGTTTACCGGTGTCCTTTTCATCCAGCTCCTCATTGGCGCGCTGGTGGCGGGCATCGACGGCGGGCGCGCTTATCAGACCTGGCCTGACATGGAAGGCCATTTCTTCCCACCGTCCGGGCTCGATCTGGTGCCGCTCTGGCGCAACTTCTTTGAAAATGAGGGCATGGTGCAGTTCATGCATCGGATGTGGGGTTACTTTGCCTTCGCGGTCGCGATCTTCGTGGGCGTCAAAGCCGGCAAAAGCGCCCATAAGCGCACGCGAAAGGCCATTGGGCGCATTGGGCTCTTGATCACCCTCATGATCGTTTTGGGCATCGTCACAGTGGTGACAGGCGCGCCGCTCTGGGCTGCTTCGATCCACCAGGCCACGGCGATCGCGCTGTGGCTGGCCACGATCTATGCGCTCTTTCTCTCCGCCCATCCCATTCAAACCTCGCTGAAGGAAAGCTGAGACCATGACTGCCCTCGATGCCCTGATGGCCTATGACCGTGACACCCAGGCCTTGGCCCAGATCCAGGGCCGATTGGGTTGGGATCAGGAAACGATGATGCCCGCAGGAGCCGCAGAGCAAAGAGGCGAAGAAATGGCGGCGCTCGAAGGCGTGCTCCATGCGCGTCGCACAGCCCCGCAACTTGGCGCATGGCTCTCAGAGATCGAAGAGACCGATCTCGATGACGTGGCGCGCGCCAAGCTGCGCCATTTGCGCCGCGATTATGCCCGCAACACCAAAGTGCCCGCGCGGCTTGCGGCCGAGATCGCGCGGGTGACCTCGCGCGCCCAAGGGCAATGGGCCCAGGCGCGCGCGGCGGAAGATGTCGCGGCTTTCCTGCCCGTTCTCCAAGAGGTGGTGCGCCTCAGGCAAGAGGAAGGGCGCGCGCTTGCGGGCGAGGGCGATATTTATGACGCGCTGCTCCAGGATTATGAGCCCGGCACCACAGCCGCCGATCTCGAGGCGATGTTTGGGGCAATGCGCCCGCGGCTTGTGGCTCTCAGAGACCGGATCATGGGAGCGTCCGCGCCCCCGCCTGCGCTCAGTGGCAGTTTCGATGAAAGCGCTCAGCTCGCGCTATCGCAAAAGCTCGCGCTCGCTTTTGGCTATGATCTCAACCACGGGCGCATCGACAAAGCCGTTCATCCGTTTTCATCGGGCTCGGGCGCGGATGTGCGCATCACGACCCGCACGTCGGCGCAAGACCCGTTCTATTGCTTTTATTCGACGATCCACGAAGTCGGCCATGCCGCCTATGAGCAAAATATCGACGGTGCATTCGCGCTGTCTCCGCTGGGCTCGGGCGTGTCGATGGGGGTCCATGAGAGCCAAAGCCGGATTTATGAAAACCAGATCGGACGCTCGCGCGCGTTCACAGGCTGGCTCTACGAAGAGATGACCCAGAGCTTCGGCGATCTGGGCATGGATGCGGAGGCGTTCTATGGCTGCGTGAACCGCGTCGGGGAGGGATATATCCGAACCGAGGCCGATGAAGTGCAGTATAACCTGCATGTGCTTTTGCGCTTTGATCTCGAACGTCAGATCGTCTCAGGGGCGCTGCCGGTGGCGGATCTTGAAGAGGCTTGGAACGCGCGCTTTGAGGCCGATTTCGGGTTTTCTGTCGATAAACCTTCGAACGGGTGCTTGCAGGATGTGCATTGGTCGGTGGGGCTCTTTGGCTATTTCCCGACCTATTCCTTGGGCAATGTCTATGCGGGCTGCCTCAACGCGGCGCTGCGCAAAGATGTTCCTGACCTCGACGCCTCGCTTGCGCGCGGAGAGACCGCGCTGGCAACGGCCTGGCTGCGGGAAAAGCTTCAGCGCCATGGCGGGCTCCGCGCGCCGCGCGCCACAATCGCCCATGCCGCAGGGATCGAGCCGAGCGAAGGCCCTCTTCTAGACTACATCGAAGCCAAGTTCAGCGAGATCTACGGGCTTTGAGAGACCGCATCCTTATGAAGGATGCGGACCGAAATCTTCTAAGATTTCGGCGCCCTAATCCTCATCCTCACCGTTATCGGCAATGTAGGCCACTGAACTGACGCTTTCGCCCACAGCCGTGTCAAAGACCTTCACACCCCCCGCTGCACGCGAGCGGAACGAGATGCCATCGACCGGCACGCGGATCGCTTGCCCGTTCGATGTCACAAGCATGATCTGGTCATCGAGTTCCACCGGGAAGCTCGCAATGATCGGGCCGCCGCGCATGGCTTTGTCCATCGCCGCAACCCCTTGTCCACCCCGCCCGCGCAAAGGGTAATCATGGGAGGATGAGAGTTTGCCAGCCCCTGCCGATGTGATCGTGAGAATGAGGTTTTCCGCCGCTGACATCTGCGCGTAGCGCTCTTGGCTCAGCGGCATATCCGCGTTGCCTTCTTCCTCTTCGCTTTCTGCATCATCGGCGAGCCCCGCCATGGCACGGCGCATTTTCAGATAGACCGCGCGCTCGTCGGGCGATGCTTCAAAGCGGCGAATGATCGACATCGAGACGACACGATCGCCCTCCTTGAGCATGATGCCACGCACGCCGACGGAAGCTCTTGAGTTGAAAACCCTCACATCGGTCGCTTTGAACCGGATCGCGCGCCCGGCATCCGTCACCAACATGACGTCATCGTCATGGGAGGCGATCCGCGCGTTTATCAGTTTGCTATCAGAATGTTCGCCCTCAAACTTCATGGCGATTTTGCCGTTCTTCATGACATTTGCGAAATCAGAGAGCGCATTGCGCCGCACAGTTCCCGCGGATGTGGCGAAGACGACCTGAAGCTCGTCCCATTCCGCTTCATCGCGGTCAACGGGCATGATCGCCGCGATGCTGACGCCCTGGGGGATCGGCAGGATATTAATAATCGCCTTGCCCTTGGCCGTGCGCCCGCCCAGCGGCAACCGCCATGTCTTGAGCTTGTAGACCATCCCATCGGTCGTAAAAAAGAGAAGCGGCGTATGAGTGTTGGCGACGAAGAGCGTCGTGACCACATCCTCATCTTTCATCGACATGCCCGAAAGCCCCTTGCCGCCGCGCTTCTGGGCGCGGAAATCGGCGAGCGCCGTGCGTTTGATGTAGCCGCTCTGCGTCACGGTGACGACCATGTCTTCGCGTTCGATGAGGTCTTCGTCTTCCATATCCCCGGACCACTCGGTGATCTCGGTCCGGCGCGGGACTGCGAAATTGGCTTTCACATCGGCAAGCTCGGTTGCGATGATCGCCATGATCCGGTCGCGCGATCCGAGAATTGCGAGGTATTCCTTGATCTTACCGGCGAGCTCTTCCAGCTCGTCCGTGACCTCTTTCACCCCGATTTGCGTCAGCCGTTGAAGCCTCAAATCGAGGATCGCGCGGGCCTGTGCTTCGGTGAGATTATAGGTGCCGTCATCATTCATTTTGCTGAGCGGGTCGTCGATGAGCCTGAGATAGCCCTCGATGCTTGCTGCCGGCCAGCGCCGCGTCATCAACGCTTCTCGGGCCATCGCGGCATCGGCGGATTGTCGAATGGTTTGAACCACTTCATCGACATTGCTCACAGCCACTGCGAGCCCGCAGAGGATATGGCTGCGGTCGCGCGCCTTGCCAAGCTCGAACGCCGTGCGGCGCACGACAACCTCTTCGCGGAAGTCGATGAAAGCCGTGAGGAAGGTGCGCAGCGTGAGCTGTTCGGGGCGCCCGCCATTCAAGGCCAGCATGTTGCAGCCAAAGCTGACCTGCATCGGCGTGAACCGGTAGAGCTGGTTGAGCACAACATCGGCTGTGGCGTCGCGCTTGAGTTCGATGACGACGCGCACGCCTGAGCGATCTGATTCGTCCTGCACATGGGCGATGCCTTCGATGCGCTTGTCGCGGGCCGCCTCGGCGATGCGCTCAATCATCGTCGCCTTGTTCACCTGATAAGGAACCTCATCAATAACAATGGCGTAGCGGTCTTTTCTCAACTCCTCGACACGGGTTTTGGCGCGAATAAGAACGCTGCCGCGCCCCTCCGTGTAAGCCTTTCGCGCGCCTGAACGCCCCAGGATCAGCCCGCCGGTGGGAAAGTCAGGCGCGGGGATATAGGCGATCAACTGCTCTGTGCTGAGATCGGGGTCTTCGATGAGCGCGAGCGTCGCGTCGATCACTTCGCCCAGATTATGGGGAGGGATGCGCGTGGCCATGCCCACGGCGATGCCTTCGGCGCCATTGACGAGAATGTTCGGGTACCGCGCGGGAAGGACTGTCGGCTCCCGTTCTTTGCCGTCATAATTATCTTGAAAATCAACGGTGTCCTTGTCGATATCATCCAAGAGCGCCCGCGCGACCTTTTGGAGCCGCGATTCAGTATAGCGCATGGCCGCCGGGCTATCACCGTCCATTGATCCGAAATTGCCTTGCCCTTCGATGAGCGGCACAGACATCGAAAAGCTCTGCGCCATCCGCACCAGCGCGTCATAAATCGCCCCGTCCCCATGGGGGTGATAATTCGCCATGACCTCGCCTACGGGCTTGGCCGACTTCCGGTAGGATTTGTCATGCGTGTAGCCGCTATCATCCATGTGATAGAGGATGCGCCGATGCACGGGTTTGAGGCCGTCGCGCAGATCGGGGATCGCGCGGGAGACAATGACAGACATCGCGTAATCGAGATAAGACGTGCGCATCTCGTCAGAGATCGAGATCGTTGGCCCCTCGTAAGCGGCGCGCTCAGGCGGTGTTTCGTCATCGTTTTCAGGGTTTTGTGTCTCGTCGCTCATGTTGGTGCCTCACTGCGCCACTGGCTAGATTTTGTTGCCTCAGCCTTATCATTCTCAGCATGTAGGGTGCAAACCAAAGCGCGAAATTTGTGCGCTGTCATCTTCGGCAGCCGCTGGGCTGGCTGCCAACACGTTGAAATTGTTGACGCATTCAAGGGTTCTCGTTCATTTTTGAGTAGAGAAAGGAGAGCGCGATGACTGAAACCGAATTGATGCTCAAAGGCTATGGCCTCACCACCGCCGAAATCTTCTATGGCCTGCCCGATCACCCAAGCGTGCTCAACACGTTCATCTGGCAAGACTACGATCTTGCACCAGACCACCCGAAGCTCTTCGGGTTTATCGAGTTCTGGCAACGCGATATCGAGGGCCCGCTCAATTCAGTGCGCTTCACTCACCGCAAAATGATTTCTCCAGGCGAATGGCGCAGCGTCGTGGGCGAGTTCGGGCCCAGCGACTTGAGGGTGCATTAACCCTCAAAAAGCGCTGTCAAGATCGTGCAAGAAACCGGCCATACGCTCGGATGGCCGCCCGCAATCGTGAGCGGGCGGACTGGCGCGCAGGATAAGCAGCATGATGCTCTATTAGCTTTCGGAGAACGCCGAGCGAGGTGCATTAACGCATGGTTGCTTCCGCTATTCATACGAAGGCCGCTGCTGATCTGACGGGGAAACCTCCAGAAATTAACTCGTAAATTCGCCTGGAGGCGATCGAAAATATAACTTTAGGTTGAATTCAAAAATCCAGTCCCAATCTCTCTTTTGTTAACTGCCGCGAAACAATTGGGGAGGATTTTGAAGAGACGATCATTTCTATTTGCTGCCTCGGCTCTGGTGGCCGTGCCACAGGCCGCCCAAGCCCACCCGGTTCTGTGGGCCATGCGCTTGGGGCTGAGAGCTCTTTCTCGCGGAAGCACAAGTAGGACGGTAACCCGAGGTGTCCTCGGCGGCGGAACTGCCGTCGCGGGCACACGGGTTTCCGCAAGCTCTGCGGCCCGCCAGTTTTTCTTACGGGCGCCGCGTCGAAGTGCGCGACACATCGCAGAGCGGCGCGCTTATGCCGTAAATCGCGCCCCTACCTATGCCAGTTTTAATCCTGACGCGGCCCGCCGCGCCCTGCGTATTATCAATCGAGCATGGGATTATTGGGATCTGGTGAATTCTCTGGCTGATCAACCCGTGGTGGATGCCGTTTGGCGCGCTGGCGGAGATACCATTGAGGCTGCCACTTTGGGCTATTACGCGATCTTGGACAATGACGACCATGATGCGGCTCTTGCGATGTGGATTGCGCCTGACCCGAACAAATCGGCTTTCAGAGTAATTCGAAATCGTTTCAGGTCGGATTATCGACTGCGTTACATGGGCACGTCATATGCCCCAAGCGGCATGTTTGCGACGGCCGAAATCATCGTCGACGGCCGAAACGACAGAGAACCATGGCGGCGCTATCACCTCTATGTCCATTGGGCAAAGACAGACTTTGGGTGGCTCATTACCGATATGGACGAAATCTAAAGCGCTTGCTTTGCTTTCAGCCAAGCCGCAACCCAAACTGCCACCAAAGCGCAGCTCAGGATGGCGTTCCAGGTGGGCATCGAAAGCGCAAGGAATTGCCAGCTGATTTCGTCGCACATCACGACGCGGGCGGTGATCTCGGTGCTCAAGAGGTCGTCACCTGAGAGGCCCGAGAGGCCGGGGCCGCCCCCAGAGCAGCTTGACGGGCCCGGCCACCACTTTTGTTCGACACCCGAATGATAGAGGCCGAGCGCCGCTGTGGTGGCTGCCGAGGCCGCGCCCAGCCAGAGAAAGGCAGCAAGAGGCACGAGCATGAAAAGCGCGCCCGAGAGCGCTGCCGCGTAATGCGGCCAGCGCTGCCAATAGCACATTTTGCAAGGCGCATAGCCCAGATATTCGAAAACCAGCGCGCCTAGGATCAGCAGCGCCGAGCCCACAGCGGCGATCTGCGCGAGTGTGCGGCTTGACAGGCCCGCCATTACAGATACCGCAGGGCCACAAAGCCGCCAATGAGCAGCGCGCAAAACAGCGTGAACATGAGCCCGAGACGCTTTTCGATGAAATCGCGGATCGGTGCGCCGAAGTAATAGAGCAGGCCCGCCACGACGAAAAAGCGCAAGCCGCGCGCGATGACAGAGGTGATCATGAAGGTCAGAAAGGGCATCGATGTCCAGCCGGACATGATCGTGATGACCTTGTAGGGGAAGGGCGTTACCCCAGCGATGAGAACAGCCCAAAAGCTGAAATCATTGAAGCGCGTGTTGAAGGCTTCCATCGATGCGCCCTTGCCCAGCGCCTCGAGAACAGGCTGACCCACGCTGTCATAGGCGAATGCGCCAATGGCATAGCCCGCCGCGCCGCCCGCCACCGAGGCCGCCGTTGCGACTGCCGCGATCAGAAAGGCGCGCGCGGGCCGCGCGATGATCATGGGGATCATCAGCACATCGGGCGGGATCGGAAAAAAGCTCGATTCCGCGAAGGCCACCACCGCGAGCACCCAGAGCGCTGCCGGGTGATCGGCCATTGAGAGGGTCCAGTCATAAAGGCGGCGGATCATGAGGGCGTTTGGCCACGAGGCGCGCGCCGGGTCAAGCCGGGTCACGCTTGTGGCTCCCCCTGAATGGGCGCTATGGGCAGCGCGCAACACTTTGGACGCCTTTTATGCAGATCGCCCCGAGAGCCGAGCAACAGGCCGCGCGCATCGCGGCGGCGCTGGCGCGCGGGCTGGCCTATGCGGGCGGCGCGATCTTGATCGCTCTTGCGGTCTTGACGGTCGCGTCGATCCTTGGGCGCGCCATCAATGCCTGGGGCTTCGGCGCCATCGCGGGCGATTATGAGCTTGTGGAGGCGGGCATTGCAGTGGCTGTCTTCGCCTTCTTGCCCTGGTGTCAGCTTGAACGCGGGCATGTGACAGTTGATATCGTCGCTGACGGGCTGGGGCGGCGGGGCAGAGAGGCCCTGACGCTGGTCGGCAACATGGCGCTCGCAGCGCTCGCCTTCCTCATCGTTTGGCGGCTCTATCTCGGCTTCGGCGAGAAGTTCCCCTATTTTTCTGAGGCCTCGCGCGACAGGCTGGGCATGGGGTTCAAACCGTTTTTCCCGGAAACGACCTTTGAACTCGAGCTCCCGATCTGGGTTCCGTTTGGCCTTTCTTTGATCGGCGCGGCTGCGTTTTTGATCGTCGCGCTCTACACCGTTTGGCGCGATTGGAACGCGCTCTTTGCGGCGGGCGAACCTTGAGCGGCGCAGAGATCGCGCTCATTGGGTTCGGCTTTTTGCTGGCGGCGATTTTTGCGCGCGTGCCGATTGCCGTTGCGATGGCGGCAACCGGGTTTTTGGGGGTTTGGGTCTTGCGCGGGTCGCCCGCCGCGCCGCTCGCGCAGCTCAAAACGCTCACCTACGATACATTCTCAAGCTACTCGCTCTCGATCATCCCGCTCTTTTTACTCATGGGGCAACTCGCGACAAAATCGGGGATGTCGTCTGCGCTTTTCAAGGCCGCGCAAGATTGGCTCGGGCATCGGAAGGGTGGCGTGGCGATGGCGGCTCTTGGGGCCTGCGCGGGCTTCGGCGCGGTATGCGGCTCGTCCCTTGCGACGGCCTCAACCATGGGGCAGGTCGCTCTCCCCGAGATGCGCAGGCGCGGATATTCCGACGATTTGAGCACGGGCGCCTTGGCGGCGGGTGGGACGCTGGGCATCTTGATCCCGCCGTCGATCATCTTGGTGCTCTACGCGATCCTGACCGAGCAAAACATCGTCAAGATGTTTCTGGCGGCGCTCATCCCCGGCCTCTTGGCGACACTGGGATACATCCTTGTCGTCGCGGTTTATGTGCGCCTAAAGCCCGCCTCGGCGCAGACGGGCGCGCGCACCCCCTACAAGGACCGGCTCAAGAGCCTGCGCGCGACATGGCCTGTCTTCGTGATCTTCGGCCTCGTCATGTATGGGATCGCGGGGGATTGGAACTGGGCGAGCCCCGGGCCCGATGCTCTTTTCACGCCCACAGAAGGCGCGGCGGTCGGCGCGCTTTTAACCGGGCTTTACGGTGCTGTGACGCGCAAGCTGGGTTGGTCTGAGCTGAAAGAGAGCATTCTGGCGACGGCGAAAGCAACGGGAATGATCTTTTTCATCGTTTTCGGTGCCGCGCTCTTCAATACGTTTCTCGCCTTCTCACAGGCGCCGCAAATGCTTGCGAGTTGGGTGAGCGCGCAAGATATCGCGCCATACACGATCCTTTTTGCGATGCTTTTTGCTTATCTGATCTTCGGCTGCGTCATGGATTCACTCTCGATGATTTTGCTGACAGTCCCGATCTTTTTTCCAATCATTTCAGCGCTCGATTTTGGCCTGAGCGCTGAGGAAACGGCGATCTGGTTTGGCATTTTGGCGCTCGTTGTCGTGGAGATCGGGCTCATCACCCCGCCCGTGGGGCTCAATCTCTTCATCATCAACGGGCTGGCAAAGGACATTCCCATGACCAAGACCTATCGCGGGGTTTTGCCGTTCGTGGCGTCTGATTTTGTGCGCGTGCTCCTTCTGGTAAGCTTTCCGGGCATCGCGCTCTGGCTGGTTCAAACGGCCTTCGGGAGCTGACCCGCCAGCCGTGACCTCTCACAAGGTCGTAATGCCGCTTGGAAGGCCCTCGCCCGGCGATACGCGCTTGACCGCGTGCGCGCGGCGATTTAGGCGCACGAGGCGGCCCAAGTGGCGGAATGGTAGACGCAGGGGATTCAAAATCCCCCGCCTTCACGGGCGTGAGAGTTCGAGTCTCTCCTTGGGCACCATCCTTCAACACACTGAAATCATTTGACGGATGCGCGTTTTCACGAGCCTCTCACGCCAAGTATTGCTTGATTAAATTACGGCTCGCCAATTCAGGTCTGCTTCTGCCATACTAGCACGAGAGGTGGAGTGTTTTTTGAGATCGGGGATTGGGGATGGAAGGGCCAGCGGCAAAGCCAGCCCGCGACTGGGCATTTTCAATTGCCGTTCGCGGCCCTTTCTATGTCCGAACGGCAACGGGGAAAGATAAGACACCCGACAATCAAAAAGAGCGCGCGATCCTTGCGATTTTGGCGCTCGCGCCCGAGCGGCGACAATCGAGGGCGGCCCTCCAAGCTCGGTTATGGTCTGAAAGCCCTCCTGAAAAAGCATCTGCAAATCTGCGCCGCGCGCTTTCAAATCTCAGGAAAAGATATGGCGAGGGGTCAGAGCTCTTCATGGCGGGTCGGAGCGAAGTTGCGCTCGCGCCCAATGTGTTTGTTGATTTCAAGCCCGAACTCGTGCCGCAGAGCGAGCTCCTTGAGTTGGTCGCGGCCCGCGATCCCGCCTTTGAGGACTGGCTGCGCGATCTTCGCCAGGCGGACCATCACGGGGCGAAGCCAAAGATCATTGAACCCCTGCAACCGTTTTCCAGCGCCTCGACGGGTGGCAAAACGATCATCATCATTCGCACAGCCACAAAGCAAGACACCGCCGATGGTGACTTCTTTGAAACCTTGATGATCGATGTTTTGTCGGCCCGCCTTCAGGCTGAGGGCGCTGATGAGATCTATGCCGGGGTCGAGCCTGACCCAGAGCGGCTCAATCGCGCGACAACGTTCGTCCATTTCGAGATGCGATCTGTCCTTGATGCCGGGTATTGGAGCGTTCATTTGCGGGCACTCGCCGATCATGAGCGGCGGTTCTTGTGGTCTGGAAGACTGCAACTTCCGTTTGATGCCAACAGGTTGGCGAGCGGTCTTGATGCTCAGGCCTTCGCATCGCGCGCGCTCAGCCAGATCTTGTTGCGCTTCCATGCGTTTCGCCAGGTCAATCAATCTCCGCTCATGATCATGCAGCGCGCCGCCGCGCGGCTTTATCACCCCGAAAAAGAGCTGTTTTTGCGTGCCGAAGAAGAACTCGAGCGGCTATCCACAGGCGAGGCGGCCGCAGTGGCGCTCGGATGGCGCGCCTTTGCCAAGATCGCGCGGCGCATCGAATTTTCAGAGACAGAGGCCAGCGAGGCCGCCGAAGGCCTCATCAACGAGGGCCTTGCAAAGCGCCCCGGCAACGCGCTTGTGGCGGCGCTGGCCTCTCGTGTGGCGCTCGATGTCAGTGGAGATCTGGATCGCTCGGCGCATTTCGCCCGTGCAGCGCTTGAGTCCGATAGCGGCAACCCTTACGCCTTGAAGGCCATGTCGCGCGCGCTTTTGATGGATGGAAAAGCCAGCGAGGCCCATCGCCATGCGCTCATGGCGCGCCGGGTCGCTGACGGGCTGCCCCATGTTTATGCGTGGGATTGTGAGGTGGGGCTCACGGCGCTGGCCGAAGGCGATTATCGCGCAGCCTATGAAGCCATGCGCGAGGCGCACCGTCATAAGCCAACCCATCGCGCTTCGCTGCGTTACCTGGCGGCGACAGCTATCCTCATCGGCGAGAAGGAGGCTGCAAAGCAGGCGACAGCGCGCCTCGCGCGCCTTGAGCCGGGCTTTCGCATCAGCGATTTGGGGCGCCCCGATTATCCGGTGGCGACGCTAAGGCGTTTGGGTTTGGCGGGCGAGATGCCGGGCGCGGAGCCCGGCACCTGAGGTTTGCAGCGTCGCGCGCTATCCCGTTGGGCTTGGGTTCCCCGCGGCAATGCGACCCGTCTCTATGGCGGCTGCGAGCGACGTTCCCGCGGCGCGGAAGCGCTGGGGGCCGCCATTGCCGAGCACGGCGCGACCGTCACGGGCATGTCGCGGCAACTGATTGCGGGGGGTGCCTTTTGCGGCGGGTGCGGCGAGGTCTGTCGATGCCGACGCTGTGCCTCCAGTGCCGAGTTGCCCCGCGTAAGGCGCGAGCGCGCCACCGACATTCGCGGTCACCGTGACAAAGCCCGGGGCCAAAGACGTCGCCAGAACAGAGGCTGTGCCCGTGCGGCTGACGCTTGAGAGGCGCGCCCCTGATACGTTGAGCGCATCATCAAGCGCGGGATATCCCAACGCATCGGCACCGCGATAGCCCGCATCATCAAACCAGGATGATCGGAATGGCTTGCCTGGGTCTCCTTCAAAGCCGGTATGGTCACGCAAGACCCAGAGATCAGCG
>JBCCTH010000020.1:0-21566 GCA_039198835.1 Pseudomonadota bacterium
ACGGCGCGTTCGGCCACATTGATCAACTGGCGCACATTGCCGGGCCAGGGCGCTTGGAGAAGCTGGGCCGCCTCTTGGGCGGTGACGACGGGCGGCGCGCAGCCATATTCATCGGCGAAGTCCTCGGAAAGGCGCGTGAAGAGCAGCAAGATATCCTCGCCGCGCTGGCGCAGAGGCGGCACCGTGATCCGAAGCGCGGCAAGGCGATAAAAGAGATCGGCGCGCAGCGCATCTTCGCAACTTTTGCCCTGTTCCTGGAGATTGCAGATCGCGATGATCCGGGTCTCGGCGGGGCTGCCTTGGGCATCGATGGCCGATAAAAGCCGCATCTGGAGAGCCGGGCTCAGCGCCTCGACATCTTCCAAAACGAGCGTCCCGCCGCGCGCTGCTTCCAGGAAGGGGATATCCTCGCCCTCGCCCGCTGGCCCAAAAAGCCGCGCGGCCAGGGCCTCTTCTTCCTGCGCGGCGCATGAGCAATGGATGAAGGGCTTTGAGCCCCGCGAGCCCACAGCATGGAGCGCATGGGCCACGAGCGTCTTGCCGGTGCCCGTTTCCCCCTCGATCAAGACATGGCCATCAGCCTGACCGAGATCGAGGATATCTTCCTTGAGGCGCTCCATCGCCGGGCTCGCGCCTATGAGCTTTTTCATGAGCGCGTTGCCATCGGACAATTCTTTGCGCAACGCGCGGTTATCGAGGATCATCCGCCTGCGCTGCGTCGCTCTTTTGGCGAGCTCGGTCATCCGGTCAGGGTTGAAAGGCTTTTCGAGAAAGTCATACGCACCCACCCGCATCGCCTCCACCGCCATCGGCACATCGCCATGGCCTGTGATCATGATGACGGGCAGCGCGCTGTCGACGCCCATGAGGCGCTTGAGAAACTGCATCCCATCCATGCCGGGCATCCGAATATCGCTGACCACCACGCCAGGGTAATCGGGGCCCAGTTTCTTGAGCGCTTCTTCGGCGTTGGGGTAAGTCTCGGTGTCAAAGCCGCTCAAGGCCAGCCACTGGCTGATCGATTGCCGCATGTCCTTTTCATCGTCCACGATGGCGATTTTCATTGCCTGCGCCATTTTACTCAGCCGCCTCCGTTTGCTGCCGCGCTTCGGCTGACCGCGCCGTCAGAAGCGGCAGCCTCAACTCAAAGACCGCCCCGCCGGATTCTGCGTTCCGTGCTGTCAGCCGCCCGCCCAAATCGTTGACGATAGAAGACGAGATCGCAAGCCCGAGCCCCACGCCATCCCCAGGCGATTTTGTGGTATAGAAGGGCTCAAAGAGGGCATCGAGATCGTCGATGCCATGGCCGTTATCGCGGATCGT
The DNA here is from genome assembly GCA_039198835.1 of Pseudomonadota bacterium. Taxonomy (GTDB): domain Bacteria; phylum Pseudomonadota; class Alphaproteobacteria; order Rhodobacterales; family Rhodobacteraceae; genus Shimia_B. Next base: position 1,324 of record JBCCTH010000020.1, read on the forward strand.
CAGCAACACCTCTTCGCCTGACGCGACAAGGATTTCGATCGCGGGTTGCTCTGCGCCGCGCGTGGCGTCGAGCGCGTTGCGCAAGAGGTTGATGATGACCTGTTCGAGGCGCACGCGGTCACCCTCGATATAGACCGCCTCGGTGGGAACCGTCTTTGTGATCCGCACGTTTCGGCGGCGCAATTGCGGCTCCATCATATCAAGCGCCGCACTCACGGAAGCCTTTATTTCTATGGGCTCAAAAGCCTCAGCGCCCTTCCGGGCATAGGATTTAAGCTGACGCGTGATCGCCCCCATCCGCGTGATCAGATCATCAATGCGCTGAAACGAGGAAAGCGCCTCATCGGGGCGTTTGCGCTGAAGCAAAAGCCGCGCGCCCGCGAGATAGGTTTTCATCGCTGCAAGGGGCTGGTTGAGCTCGTGAGATACAGCCGCCGACATCTCGCCAAGAGCCGCCAATTTCGATGATTGCGCAAGGGTTTGCTCGGCGACTTTCAGGTTGTTTTCGGCCTTTTGGCGCTCGGCGATTTCCCGCTGTAGCTGTTGGTTTAGCTGGCGAAGCTCCGCCGACTCTCGCTGAAACAGGCGCAGCCGCACGAGAGTGCGGCGGTTCAGAAGATAAAAACCGCCCGCGAGGAAGATCGCGAATCCCATGATCTCGAGCGCCAGCACCGCATTCACGCGCTGCCTGACGCTGGCATAGGTGGTGAAAGACGTCATCGTCCAGCCTTGGAACGCGACATTGATTTCCTGTCGCAAAAGCCCCCGGCTCATGACGAAAGCATCCGGCGGCAGGACTGTCCAATCCGCGGTGGCCCGGAGCGCGCGCTCGATGGCCGACGGCACATCGCGCACTTCCAGGGCCTGGCGCTCAGATAATCCGCGCCAGCTGCTTTCGGTTGCCAGAATGATCGTATCGTCCTGATCAGAGACCATGATCGCATCGGCGATCCCGGCCCAGGACCGCTCGAATTTTCGAAGATCGACCTCAAGGACGATAACGCCCAATGTGTCAGGACCAATCGAGATCTTGCGCGAATAGGTAAACTCAATGGGCGCGCCTTCGGCTTTATAGGTCGTGAAAATGGTGTCTTCGGCCGCCAGCGCATCGGTAAAGTAAGGGTAAGTTCCCAGATCCTCGCCGAGGCGCGTACGATCCGAGGCCGCCACGACGCGCCCTTGGTTATCAAGAAGCAGAAGCCCGCGCAGATCGGTCTCTTCCGCGAACGACAAGAGCCGCTGCGATGTGAGCTGGAAATCAGCAGAATTAAGCGCGCTGATCAGCGCGGGATCGCGCACCAGGAATTGCGGCACGATCGACGAGCGCTGAAGCTCGGTCGTCAGGTTGCCGGAATACGCCGCGAGCCTGAGCTGCGCGCGTTGGCGCGTTGTCTCCGTGAAGCGCTCGGTGAGCCAATGGTTGGTGATATAGACAATGCCGAGCGCCAAGAGCAGCAGAACAGCGAAAGCCAGCTGCGTCCGGCGCGTTTTGGTTCGTTTTTGTGTTTCAGCTTCGCTCACAGCCACAGGCTACGCCCGCGCTCACGCCGCGACAAGCGCCTCAGTGAGCGAAGCAAAAAGCGGCGCGCCATCGGTGAGGCCAAGCGCTGCATCCGCGGCGCGCTCGGGATGGGGCATCATCCCCAGCACGCGGCGATTTTCGCTGAGCACGCCGGCGATGTTATCCATCGCGCCGTTGGGGTTTTTGACATATCGAAACGCGATGCGCTCCTCTCCCTGGAGCGCCTTCAAGCCTTCGTCGTCGATCCGGTAATTGCCTTCATGATGCGCAATTGGAATGTCGATTTGCGCGCCCGCCTGATAGCACGCGGTGAAGGCGCTCGCAGCGGTCTCAACGGTCAGGCGCGCTGTCTTGCAGATGAACTTCGTCGAGGCATTCAAAAGAAGCGCCCCGGGCAGAGCGCCGGTTTCTGTCAAGACCTGAAAACCATTGCACACGCCAAGCGCATAGCCGCCGCGCGCCACATGCGCGGCCAGTTCCCGGCAAATCGGGCTTTGCGCCGCGATCGCGCCGCCGCGCAGATAATCACCGAAGGAAAAGCCGCCCGGCACCGCCACAAGATCAAGCCCGTCCGGTAGCGCGCTGTCTTTGTGCCAGACCATGCTGACATCCATGCCCGCCGCATCGAGCGCCACCGCCATATCCCGATCGCAGTTAGAGCCCGGGAAAACGAGCACAGCCGCTTTCATGCGCCCATATCCACGCGGTAGCTTTCGATCACCGTATTGGCGAGGAGCTTCTCGCACATCTCGGTGATCTGGGCCTCGGTGACATTTTCCGCCAGATCCAGCTCTATCACTTTGCCTTGGCGCACCCCCTCGACGCCCTCAAACCCCATCGAGCCGAGCGCGCCTTTGATCGCCTCACCTTGCGGATCAAGAACCCCTGATTTCAGACTCACGGTCACCGTCGCGCGCATATCCACCCCTTCATTTTTCCAAAAATACTCACGATCCCGCCCTCAGTTAACGAGCGTGGGCTTTACCATGGGCATGGCGTTCGAGGGCATCACCCCCAAGCGCCGAGCGACCTCTGTATAGGCATCGGTGAGAGAGCCGAGATCGCGGCGGAACACATCTTTATCGAGCTTTTCGCCGGTCGACATATCCCACAGGCGGCAGCTATCCGGGCTAATCTCGTCGGCGACCACCAGGCGGTGAAAATCGCCGTCCCAAATGCGGCCGACCTCGATCTTGAAGTCAATGAGCCGGATCCCCACGCCATACATCACGCCGGTGAGAAAGTCGTTCACGCGCAACGCCAGCGCGATCATATCGTCGAGGTCTTGCTGGCTGGCCCAGCCAAAGGCGATGATATGCTCTTCAGCCACCAGCGGGTCGCCCAGCTTATCATCCTTCAGGCAGAATTCGATGATCGGGCGGGGCAGCGGCTCTCCCTCTTCGAGCCCGAGCCGTTTCGCCAAAGTGCCTGCGGCCACGTTTCTGACGATGATCTCGAGCGGAATGATCTCACAGGCGCGGATCAGCTGCTCGCGCATGTTGATGCGCTTGAGAAAGTGCGTCGGCACGCCCACGAGGTTGAGCCCGGCCATGAAATACTCGCTAAGGCGATTGTTGAGCACGCCCTTGCCTTCGATCACCGCTTGCTTTTCGGCGTTGAAGGCCGTGGCATCATCCTTGAAATACTGCACTAAAGTGCCCGGTTCAGGCCCCTCATAGAGGATCTTCGCTTTGCCCTCATAGACCTTCTTGCGGCGTGCCATGACCTGCTCCTCTCGCGATGGCCCCTCATAGGGAATTCGCTTCCACGGGGCAACGCCCCTTGCAGCGCATCGCGAAACCGCAAATATGAAGGGAGACGTCCACCACTGAGGGAGCGGCCCATGTCCACATTCGACGAGCGCGAAAACGCATTTGAAAACAAGTATGCCCATGACGCGCAGATGCAGTTCAAGGCAGAAGCGCGGCGCAACAAGCTCCTTGGGCTATGGGCGGCGGCGCTTCTGGGCAAGGAAGGCGACGCGGCCAATGCCTATGCGATGGAGGTCGTGAAATCGGATTTCGAGGAGGCCGGTGATGAGGATGTCTACCGCAAGGTCTCCGGCGATCTCGGGAGCGCGGCTGATGAGACGACGATCCGCGCGAAAATGGTCGAGCTGATGGGTGTTGCCAAAGCGCAGATCATGGATGAAGTCTGAGCCACCTCATAATCTTCATGAAGGTTATGAATTGGACTTTAATATGATGTGCGGGCACAGAGGCGACACCGACTGAAAGGATGATCGCATGTCGCCCTCCCCCGCAAAACTCACGTCACTCATTGAAAAGCAGGGCTGGGTTTTGGCTGACGGCGCCACCGGGACCAACCTTTTCAACATGGGCCTCGAGAGCGGAGATGCGCCCGAGCTTTGGAACGAGACCGAGCCGGCAAAGATCACCGCGCTTTACAAAGGCGCGGTCGATGCGGGCTCTGATCTTTTTCTGACCAACAGTTTTGGCGGAAACGCCTCGCGCTTGAAGCTCCATGGAGCAGAGAAGCGCGCCCATGAGCTATCGCGCATCAGCGCAGAGATCGGGCGCGAGGTGGCCGATGCATCGGGCCGTGAGGTGATCGTCGCGGGTTCGGTGGGGCCGACGGGCGAGATCATGGCACCGATGGGGTCGCTCACCCATGAAGGGGCCGTGGAAATGTTCCATGAGCAGGCCGAAGGGCTCAAGGCGGGCGGCGCAGATGTGCTTTGGGTTGAAACGATATCCGCCGTTGAAGAATTCAAGGCGGCGGCAGAGGCCTTCGCGCTCGCTGACATGGCCTGGTGCGGCACGATGAGCTTTGACACAGCCGGGCGCACGATGATGGGGATCACCGCGCCGCAACTGGCGCGTCAGGTCGAGAAACTGCCCAATCCGCCCATCGCCTTCGGCGCGAATTGCGGCGTTGGTGCCTCTGATCTCCTGCGCACGGTGCTGGGCTTCAAGGACGCCAAGCGGCCGATCATCGCCAAAGGCAATGCGGGCATCCCGAAATATCATGACGGCCATATCCATTATGATGGCACGCCAGAGCTCATGGCCGAATATGCCACCATCGCGCGCAATGCCGGGGCAACCATCATCGGGGGATGCTGTGGCACGACGCCCGAGCATCTCGAAAAGATGCGCGCGGCGCTTGAGGAAACGCCAAAGGGTGACGCGCCAAGCCTTGCCGAGATCGAAGCGGCCCTGGGCGGCTTCTCAAGCGAAAGCGACGGAACAGATGGCCCAGCGCCGACCCGTCAACGCCGCGGCCGCCGCCGGGCCGCATAAGCAAAAACTCCCCCATGGAAGGCTTGCGCAGTCCCGGGCTTGGCCCGGGACCTCCAATTTTGCGCCGACTGGCCGCCAAACGCGCCGATCCCGTTTTGCGCCGCGCAAAACGGCCCGCGCCCCGATCCGAGGCCTCACCCCGCTTGCCACGTTCGCGCTTTGCTCAAAAAAGCGAGAGCTGATCCCCGGGGAGCTCTGGCACGCAGAAGAGATCGGTTCTTAAGGGGGGCATACGCAGCTCAAGCCCAGTGCGGCGACAGGCGACCTTGAACCGCTGAGCGATCATTTGGGCATAAAGCCCTTCTCCGCGCATGCGTTTGTGCCAGGCGGGATCGTAATCCTTCCCGCCATGCGCCTCACGCACCCGCGCCATCACCTTGGCGGCTTTCCCGGGTTGCGTGCGTTCGAGCCAGTCTCGAAAGAGCGCGGCGACCTCGAAAGGGAGCCGCAGCATCACCCAGCTTGCCGCCCGCGCCCCCGCGGAGGCCCCCTCTGAGAGAATGCCCTCAAGCTCGTGGTCGGTGAGGCCCGGGATCATGGGCGAGGCACAAATGCGCACCGGAATCCCCGCCGCGCTCAGCCGCTCGATGGTCTTGAGCCGCCGCGTCGGTCCGGGCACGCGCGGCTCCATGTCTCGGGCCAATTTTGCGTCGAGCGTCGTGATCGAAACCCCGACGCTCAAAAGCCCTTTCGCGGCCATGGGCGCGAGAATGTCCAGATCCCTCTCAATGATGGCGCCTTTCGTTGTAATCATCACGGGGTGGTTGAAATCGCGGAGCACTTCCAAACAGCGGCGCATGATCATTTCTTTAAGCTCAAGCGGCTGATAGGGATCGGTGTTCGTGCCGATGGCAATCGGCGCTGGCGCATAGCGCGGCGCGGAAAGCTCTTTGGCTAAAAGAGCGGGCGCGTCGGGCTTCATTGTCAGTTTTGTCTCGAAATCCAGCCCCGGTGACAGATCAAGAAAAGCGTGAGAGGGGCGCGCGAAGCAATAGATGCAGCCGTGTTCGCAGCCTCGATATGGGTTGATCGATCGATCAAAGCTGAGATCAGGCGAGCCATTGCGCGTGATGATTTTGCGCGCCTTCTCTAAGCTCACCTGGGTGCGCGCGAGCGGTGCCTCTTCAAACCCCCATCCATCTTCCACACTCTCACGCGCGGTTTGCGAGAAACGCCCGGCCGGGTTTTGCGCGCTGGCGCGGCCTTTGACGGAAACGAATGTGTTTGGCGGATGGCGACTCTCCATGGGGATAGACTAGAACAAAAATAGAACATCTAAAAGACGTCATAACCTTTATGCTGCATTTGCATGCGTCGGAACAAAGCAAGCCCTTGTCGCAATCGTCTCAGCGCGGTTAGCTCAACATGCGCATAAGCCAATGAAGCGCTTGATGGAATTTGGCTGAAGGGTCTCACAGATGTCGGAAGAAGAAGACGATATCATCCTCGCGGAACTCGATGATGAAGAGCTCGTTCAACAGATGTTTGACGATCTCTACGACGGCCTGAAGGAAGAGATCGAGGAAGGCGTCAACATCCTGCTCGGTCGAAATTGGACGCCCTACCGCGTTTTGACCGAAGCGCTGGTGGGCGGGATGACGATTGTCGGCAATGACTTTCGCGACGGCATTCTCTTTGTCCCTGAGGTGCTCTTGGCGGCCAACGCGATGAAGGGCGGGATGTCGATCTTGAAGCCGCTGCTGGCTGAAACGGGCGCGCCGCGCGTGGGCAAGATGGTCATCGGAACGGTGAAAGGCGACATCCACGACATCGGCAAAAACCTTGTCTCGATGATGATGGAGGGCGCGGGCTTCGAGGTTGTTGATCTGGGGATCAACAACGCCGTCGAGAAATACATGGAAGCGCTCGAAACCGAACAGCCCGATATCTTGGGCATGTCTGCGCTTTTGACGACGACGATGCCTTACATGAAAGTCGTGATCGACACGATGGTCGAGACCGGCGTGCGCGATGATTATATCGTTCTCGTGGGTGGCGCGCCCCTCAACGAGGAATTCGGCAAGGCGATCGGCGCGGATGCGTATTGTCGCGACGCGGCGGTTGCCGTGGAGACGGCGAAAGAGTTTGTCGCCCGAAAGCACAACCAGATGGCCGCCGGTTAGAGCCGCGCGACGGGGATGCCTCCGGCAGGAGAGTTTTTAGCCAAAGAAGGGGGGGAGAGGCGCTCAGACGCCGCCCTCACCCAGCAGACAGGCGACGGCATTCAAACGGTGCTCATTTTGGCCTGTGGGGCGCTCGCGCGCGAAATTCTGGCGCTCATCGAGGTGAATGGTTGGCGGCACATGGAGCTGACCTGCCTGCCTGCCAAGCTCCATCTTTATCCTGACAAGATCGCGGACGAGGTCGAAAAGGCCGTGGCGCGCCACCGCGATCACTATGCGCGCATCTTTGTGGCCTATGCAGATTGCGGCACCGGCGGCCTGCTTCAGGCACGCTGCGAGGCGCTCGGCGTTGAGATGATCGCTGGCCCCCATTGCTACAGCTTTTTCGAGGGCAACGATGCCTTCGCGGCGAAATCAGAGGAAGAGATGACGACGTTCTTCCTCACCGATTTTCTGGTCAAGCAATTTGACGCGTTCGTCTGGAAGCCCATGGGCCTTGACCGTCATCCAGAGCTCTTGCCGATGTATTTTGGCCATTACGAGAAGCTCGTCTACCAGGCGCAAACCCACGATGAAGACCTCACGCACAAAGCGCGCGCCGCCGCAGAACGCCTGGGGCTGGCCTTTGAAAGGCGCTTCACCGGGTATGGCGATCTTGAAACGGCGCTTGCGCGGGCATAGCCGCCAACGACCGGCCCTGAGATTGCCGCAAGCGCCCTTCCCCGCCTTGCTCCCTTTTCGCGATAAAGCTATCGAGCGGCATGCGCATTTTGCTCACAAACGACGACGGGATCACCGCGCCGGGCCTCAAGGTCCTCGAAGAGATCGCCGCCGGGCTTGCCGCCCCTGAAGATATCTGGGTCGTTGCGCCCACCTTCGAGCAATCGGGTGTGGGCCATTGCATCAGCTACACCCGCCCGTTGATGATCGCCGAACTCGGCGCGCGACGCTTTGCTGTCGAGGGATCACCGGCGGATTGTGTGATCGCAGGGATTCACGAGGCGCTGCCCGGCCGCCCTGATCTTGTTCTGTCGGGCGTCAACAAGGGCAATAACGCTGCCGAGAACGCGCTTTATTCAGGGACATTGGGGGGCGCGCTCGAAGGGGCCTTGCAGGGCATCCCCGCCATCGGTCTTTCGCAATATTACGGGCCCGCCAATGCCCGTGCGAATGATCCGTTCGAGGGCGCGCGCCGCCACGGCGTGGACGTGATCAAACGCGTGCTTGAGGCGGGTTTTGAGCCCGAGGCGGATTATCCGCTCTTTTACAATGTGAATTTCCCTCCGGTGATGGCGGAGCATGTGCGCGGCATGCGCGCTGTGCCGCAGGGCGTCCGGCCGGGCGTTCATTTCACCGCCGAGGCCTCGACAGCCCCCAACGGACGCAGCTTTTTATGGGTGCGCGGCGGCAATCAGCATGTCGAAGTGGCGCGAGACACCGATGCGGGCGCGAACCTCGCAGGCTACATCTCGGTGACGCCCATGCGCGCCGACCTAACAGCCCATGATGCATTGGCGCGGGTTGGAGAGGCGCTGCGCTAGTGGACGAGGCCGCCGAACGCAAAATGCAGTTTCTTTATCAGCTGCGTTCGAAGGGCGTCACGGACAAAGCAGTCCTCGAGGCGATGGAGGCGATGGATCGTGGGCATTTCGTCAAAGGCCTTTTTTCAGAGCGCGCCTATGAGGATACACCCCTTCCCATCGCCTGTGGGCAGACGATCAGCCAGCCCTCTGTGGTGGGGCTGATGACGCAAGCGCTCTCGGTGAAAGCGCGCGACAAGGTGCTCGAAGTGGGGACAGGCTCAGGCTATCAGGCCGCGATCCTTTCGGTCTTGGCGCGGCGCGTCTACACAACCGACCGCCATAAACGCCTCGTGCGAGAGGCCCGCGCGACCTTTGAGCAACTGGGGATCACCAATATCATCGCGCTCGCCGCCGATGGATCGCACGGGCTCACCGACCAAGCTCCATTTGATCGCATCATCGTCACCGCCGCCGCCGAAGACCCGCCCGGCCCACTATTGGCGCAACTCAAGATTGGGGGTATCATGATCGTGCCGGTGGGCCAGTCAGACGCTGTTCAAAGCCTCATTCGCGTCACGCGCCATGAGCGGGGATATGACTATGACGAGCTTCGGCCGGTGCGCTTTGTGCCCCTCCTTGAAGGGCTGGGCGACGCATAAGAGACCCTCGAAAGAGGGCGCGGGCAAAAATGAGGTTTGTGTGATGCGGGTCACTGGCTTTCGACGGGTCGCTTTTGGGTCTTTGGCCGCGCTTGCGCTTTCGGCCTGCGAAGGCGGCTTTGACCTTGATTTAAGGGATAGCCTGGGCGGGTTCGACACGAGCCGCGCCGCGCAGGGCGCGACCGAACCCAGGCCAGAGCCCGATGCGCGCGGCGTCATATCTTATCCCAATTACCAGGTCGTGGTGGCCGAGCGGGGCGATACCGTCACGCGTGTCGCGCAACGGCTGGGGATCGACGCGGCCGCGTTGGCGCGGTTCAACGGCATCGACCCCGATGTGAGCTTGCGGCACAACGAGGTTCTCGCGCTGCCATCGCGGATCGCCGATCCGGCCCCCGAACAAGACCAGGGCCCGCTTGACATCGCCGGGCTCGCAGGCGCGGCAATCGACCGTGCGCCCGCTGATGCCGCCCGCGCGCCCGAAGCGGTGGAGACCGTGCCGCTCGCAGCGGGGCCAGAGCCTATCCGCCACAAGGTTGAACGCGGAGAGACGGCCTTTACCATCGCGCGTCTCTATGGCGTCCCGGTGCGCAGCCTGGCCGAATGGAACGGCCTGGGGGCCGATCTCAACGTGCGCGAAGGCCAGTTTCTCATTATCCCGGTGGTGACGGCCGCCGCGGCCGGTGCCGCCCCGGTCACTGGGCCCGGCGCAGGCAGCCAGACACCCACGCCGCCGAGCTCTGTGACACCTGTCCCGCAGCTCGATGAACCCCCCGCCGCACAGGTCGCGGCGGCCGCGCCAGAGCCCGCACCCGCCCCGCCCGCCGCCGTTCCCGACACCGCAGAGTTTTTGACCCCGGTGGCGGGCACAGTCATCCGGGCCTATGCGAAGGGCCGCAATGAAGGCGTCGATTTTGGCGCGCCCGCTGGCACGCGCGTCAATGCCGCCGAGGCGGGCGTTGTGGCGGCCATCACCCGCAACACGAGCGGGATCCCCATCATCGTGATCCGCCATGATGGCAACTTGCTCACGGTCTACACCCAGGTTGATGATCTCAAAGTCGAAGAGGGCGACAGCGTCCGCCGCGGGCAGGCCATCGCCGCGGTCCGCGCAGGCGATCCAAGCTATTTGCATTTTGAGGTGCGCAACGGGCTCGAAAGCGTTGATCCCGCTGTCTATCTCGATCTTTAGCCCAGCGAGACGCCGTGACGCCCGGCAAGATCGGTGACGAATTGCCAGGCGACACGCCCTGATCTGCTCCCGCGCGTGGCTTGCCATTCAATCGCTTGTGCGCGCAGGGCATCGGCCTCGATTTCGATCCCGAATGCGGCGACATAGCCATTGATCATGGCGAGATAATCATCTTGCGTGCAGGGGTGAAACCCGAGCCACAGGCCAAAACGGTCGGAGAGCGAGACCTTCTCTTCAACAGCCTCCGCCGGGTTGATCGCCGTGGATCGCTCATTCTCGATCATATCGCGCGGCATAAGGTGGCGCCTGTTTGACGTCGCATAAAGCACCACATTCTCTGGGCGCCCGGCCACCCCGCCATCGAGCACGGCCTTGAGGCTTTTGTAATGGGCATCATCATGGGAGAACGACAGATCATCACAAAAGAGCAAGAAACGCTCGCTTGCGCCGCGCAAAAGATCGAGCAGGTGACCAATGCTTGGCAGATCCTCGCGCTGGATCTCCACAATCTTGAGCCCCGGGCTCTCGCGCAGCACCGCCCCGTGAACAGCTTTAACGAGCGATGACTTGCCCATGCCCCGCGCGCCCCACAAGAGCGCGTTGTTGGCGGGCAGGCCGCGCGCAAATTGGCGGGTATTTTCCAAAAGCGTGTCGCGGGCACGGTCCACGCCCACGAGCAAGGGAAGATCGACACGGCTGACCTTGGCCACGGGGCGAAGCCGCTCTGGCCCGGTCTCCCAGAGAAACGCTTCGGCTTCAGTGAAATCCGGCGCGCTCAGGGGCGCGGGCGCCATGCGCTCGAGCGCCTCGGCGATGCGGCCCAAAGCATCATCGTTCACTTGGCATCGGCCTCGTCATCATCGGCAAAAGCGCCTTCGCCGTGAATGTCTTCGTCCCACAGGCCTTGCGCCTTCAAATCGGCTTCGCGCTTCTTCTCGATCCGCTTCACGAGTTGGATGGAAATCTCATAGAGCCCGTACACGGCCGAAAACAGGATCACCTGGGTGATGATATCGGGCGGTGTCACGATGCCCGCGAGCACGAGGATTGCCACGACAGCATATTTGCGAACCGCGCCAAGGCCCCGCGCGCTCACGAGGCCCGCCTTGCCCAGCAGCGTCAGCAACACGGGGAGCTGAAAGCAAAGCCCGAAGGCCATGATGAAGGTGATCGTGAGCGAAAGATACTCTGCCACCGAACCCTGAAAGCTGATGCCCGCTGTCCCACCCTCGGCCTCGCCGCCCACAGCATCGCCTGTCTCCGGTGCGATCTGCTGGAAGTTCAGGAAGAAATCAAATGCAAGCGGGATGACGATGTAAAAGGCAAAAGCCGCGCCAAGAAAGAACATGAAAGGCGAGGCGAGCAAGAACGGGAGAAACGCCGATTTCTCAGAGCGGTAGAGGCCGGGGGCGACGAAGCGCCAAAGCTGATAGGAGATGACCGGGAAGGCGAGCGCGAAGCCGCCCATGAAAGAGATGCGGATTGCGACGAAAAAGCCTTCTTGCAAGCGGATAAGGATCAGGCCGCAATCCTGGCCGCGCTCGGCGAGCGCCTGGCAGATGGGCGTTGTCAGATAATTGAAGATCGGGTTCCAGACCGCGAAACACAAGAAAACGCCGATGATGAAGGCGAGCGCGGATCTGATGAGCCGGGTGCGCAGCTCTGCGAGATGCTCGATGAGCGGGGCGGAGCTATCTTCAAGCTCGTCTGTATCGCGCGCGCTCATGCCTCATCCTCCGCGCCGTTGCTTCCGGCGTCGGCTTTCGCTTTGTTGCGCTTTGGCGCTTTAGCCTTCGCCTTGGCTTTCGGCTTTGGCTTTGCATCCGGTGCAGGCTCTGGCATTTTCTTATTGGTCTTTGGTTTTGGCTTCGCCTCCACCTTGGGCTCGGGCTCTGGCTCGTCTGAAAGCTCTGCCGCGGCTTCGGCGCGCTTTGCCGCTTCCTTGGCTTTCGTGGCGGCATGGATCTTGCGAGCCGCTTCGGCGCGCTCTTGGGCGAGTTTGGCTGTTTCGGGGCCCATGGCGCGCTGCGTCTGGCCGGGCTCCCACTTATCAAACGTTTCAGCGGCGTCCTTCAGGGCATCCATGCCGAAATTGCGGGAGTTTGATAAGCCTTTGAGGTCTTTGGCAATATCGCCCGCGCCAGAGGCATCGGCCGCCTCGTTCATGGCGTTCGAAAATTCGCGCGCCATGCGGCGGACCTTGGCCGTCATCTTGCCAAGAGCCTGAAACATGACAGGCAAGTCTTTCGGGCCCACCACGATGAGCGCGACAACGCCCACAAGGATCAGCTCACTCCAGCCCATGGGCGGCTCCTTACGCCCGGTTTAGGCTTTATCTTTATCTTCTTCAGGCGTGATGTCGCGTGCGGCTTCCGCTTCGGCCTGCTCGAGCTCTTCGGTGCCTTCCTTGACGCCTTTTTTGAAGCTCGTGATGCCTTTGCCCACCTCGCCCATGAGCGAGCTGATCTTGCCCCGGCCAAACAGCACGAGCACGACAACCGCGATCAAAAGCCAGCCGACCGGCGGGATGTTTTGGAAAAACATAGGTGTCATATCGTATCCTCCTTCGCGCGAGCCCGGCGCGCGCGGTCACATGTCAGGCGCAGGGTCTACGCCTTTCGCCCTGTGCATAAAAGCACTCTGAGGCAGGAATCGAAGGGCACGTGCGTTTTTCTTGCCAATATCCTGTCAGGAGCTTCTTATACCAGCATGGCACGCCCTGACCGTCTCTATGATCTCATTCAAATCCTCAAAGACGGCAGGTTGCACCGCGCCGAGGATATCGCGGTGCGCTTGCGCGTCTCGCCCAGGACGGTCTACCGCGACATGAACACATTGGCGGCCTCCGGCTTGCCTGTGGAAGGCACAAGGGGCATCGGCTATCGGATCACCGCGGCAATCACCCTGCCCCCTCTCAACCTGACCAAGATCGAGCTTGAGGCGCTGCATTTGGGCCTTGCGGTAGTGGGTGAAGCCGGCGACGGTGATCTAAAAGGGGCCGCGAGCAGCCTTTCGGCCAAGATCGATGCCGCCTTGCCAGAGGACAGGCGCGACGCGCCGTCGGGCTTTGGGTTTTCGATTTATCCTTTTGCGGATGCCGCTTTCGGATTTCAGCACATGCCTCCGCTGCGGCGCGCGATCCGCGCCCGTCAAAAGGCCCAGCTCGGCTATGTTTCGCGGCAGGCCGAGCGCAGCCTCCGAACGGTGCGCCCCTTGCAGCTCGATTATTGGGGAAGGGTCTGGACCCTCACAGCCTGGTGCGAGCTCATCGAAGACTTCAAGGAATTCAGGGTCGACAAAATCGAGAGCCTCAAGATCCTGCCGGCGATCTTTACCGAGGAAATCGGCAAGCGGCTCGAAGATTATCTCGTCAAAAGCGGAAAAGACCCTTAGCGCGCAGCCGGTTTGGGGAACACCATCAGATGCTCGGCTGCCACGGCCAGTTTGACCGGCGCGCCGAGCGGCTCGGCGATCCGCTCTTGGCGCAGCATCTTGATCTCTTCACCCGATGCCAAGCGGAGAACCGCATGGGAGTGAACCCCCAAAAAGCGCTTGGCAACGAGCCGCGCCGATGCGCCCGCTGCCCGCATGCACACGTTCTGCGGACGAAAGACCAGCTCAACCGAAGTGCCATCGGCAAGGCCCGGCGCGGCGATCTCTCCTAACACGCTCTTGACCTGCCCGTGCTCAACAACGCCCTCGAGACCGTTGATATCGCCGAAAAAAGCCGCGGCGGCGCGATCTACAGGAGCATCATAAATCGCCTGGGGGCTGGCGATCTGGACGATCTCGCCATCGCGCATGAGGGCGATTTCATCGGCCATGCGCATCGCCTCGCGCGGATCATGGGTCACCAGAAGAACGGCCGTTTGTGCTTCGCGCAACATCGCCAGCGTATCGTCGCGCACCTCGTCGCGCAGACGCTCGTCAAGGCCACTAAAGGGCTCATCCATCAGCATGACGGCGGGCTTTGGGGCCAGCGCTCGCGCGAGCGCCACGCGCTGTTGCTCGCCGCCCGAAAGCTCATGCGGGTAGCGGCGCGCATAATCCGAGAGGCCCACACGGCTCAAAAGCTCATCAACACGCGCCTTGGCCCCGCGTTTGTCGCGCAGACCGTAGGCCACATTTTCACCGACACGCAGATGCGGAAACAGCGCGAAATCCTGAAACATCAGCCCGATTTCCCGCCGCTCGGGGGGCACGCCTTTGAGCGAAACACCATCGAGCATTGCCTCGCCCGTATCTTCGTCTTCGACACCGGCGAGAATGCGCAAAGTGGTCGACTTCCCGCAGCCAGACGGGCCCAAAAGGCAGGTCACCTGCCCTGCTTCGATGTTCAGCGAAACGCCGCTGACCGCCTCGCGCTTTCCGAAACGCTTCGACAGATTGCGAACTTCCAGTCGCGGGGCCACGGCTGTCTTCCTTGATCATTTCCGGCGCGTGCGCGTAGCAGCAGACGCGCGCCCCCACAATGCGTTAGCAACACGCGGCGCCAGCAGCGCTGCTCTCGGCGAAAGGGCTGCCCTCTCCGCAGCCCTCGAAAATGCCGAAATGGTTCGAGAAATCGCCGATAAACTCGAAATGAGGGCGGAGCCGGGTGTCATGGAGCATCTTCCAGGTATTGCCGCAGACCGCAAACACCTTTCCCGCTTCTATGATGTGGTGGCCATCGAGCAAGAAAACCTTTTCGGCATGGGGAATGGTGCCTTTGTAAATGACAGCCTGGCCATAATCCTCACAGGCGCTTTCGAGGCCGTCGAGCTTCCAGAGGCGGTAGGTCGCTGAAGTGAACCTGAGCGGTTTGACACGGTCTTCGAGCCTGGGGTTTTCGATGGTGAGCGGGCGGTGGGTCACAAGGCGCGGATCGTCAAAGCCAACAGCGCGGGCCATCGTTTCAAAATCGTTCCAGTAAAGCGCGCCAGAGAGGCATTCGCCGTAGAGGATTTCATCTTCCGCGAGCGCGCGCGGCACACGACGATCGGCGTAAACGTCAGAAAAATACATCTCTCCGCCCGGCTTCAGGAGGTCGTAGACCCCTTGCAACACGGCGCGCTTATCCTGCGCGAGGTTGATGACGCAGTTTGAGACGATGATATCGAACGTGCCCGGGGCATAGGGCAGCGCCGAAAGCTCTTCGATATAGCCTTTATGGAAGGCCGTATTCACGCGCGAGAGGCCGAAGGCCTCGCGGTGATAGTCCTGATGCGCGCGCGCGACGGCGAGCTGTTCGTCCGTCATATCAACGCCGACAACGAGCCCTTCATCGCCCACCAGGGCTGAAAGCGCGTAGACATCTCGCCCCGCGCCGCAGCCCAGATCAAGGATCTTGGCGCCCTTCAATGCGTCGGGCGCGATGAGCCCGCAGCCATAGTAGCGCATCAGAACATCGTCATGGATCTGCGATAAAAGCGCCTTGAGCCATTCGGGCATCTCATCGGGTTCGCAACAGGCATTGGTTTGCAAATCCGCCGATGATTTCAGAACCTTACCGTAGTAATCCTGGACGACTTCATGCTTCATGGCGCTTCCTCATTGTCAATTTCATGAGAGCTACCGGCGACAAGGCAGCATGACAACGCGAGAGTGCGCGCGTCACAACGATGTGACGAAGCGCGACGACATCGCCCTCATTTTCAGCACACTGGCCTCAGATTGTCGCGTTCGTGCCACCGCCATCGATGAGCAGATTTTGGCCCACGATGAAGCCGGCATGTTGAGAGCATAAAAACGCGCAAGCCGCGCCGAACTCTTCGATGGTGCCGTAGCGGCGCGCCGGGATCGTCGCCTGGCGCTGAACGCGGGCCTCGGCCATTGAGATGCCCTGCGCGGTCACGACGCCGGTATCAAGCGCATCGGCGCGGTCCGTGGCATGGATACCCGGCAATAGATTGTTGATCACCACGCCCTTTTCAGCCACCTGGCGCGCCGTTCCCGCCACATAGCCAGTCAACCCCGTGCGCGCGGCATTCGAAAGCCCGAGTTGCGGAATCGGCGCTTTGACGGATTGGCTCGTGATATTGACGATCCGGCCCCAGCCCCGTTCCATCATGGCAGGCAGGCAGGCTTTCATGAGCGCGATGGGCGTGAGCATATTGGCGTCGAGCGCGGTGATGAAATCTTCGCGATCCCAGTCAGACCAAAGGCCCGGCGGCGGCCCGCCCGCATTGGTCACGAGGATATCGAGATCGCCCGCCGCTTCGAGGACGGCGGCTTGGCCATCGGGCGTTGTGACATCGGCGGCGACGGCCTCGACACGCGCGCCCGTCGCGCGAAGCGCGTCAGCGGTCGCTTCCAGCGCTTCCACGCCGCGCCCGTTGATCACGAGATCCACACCCTCGGCCGCCAGAGCCATCGCACAGCCCTTGCCCAAACCCTTTGATGACGCGCATATAAGCGCCCTTTTGCCACGAATGCCCAAATCCATGCTATGCTCTCCCCTGCGGCAGGTCTCTGATTGCAGGCCGCGCCTATCATCGCCCTTGGGCCCCGGCAACGTCGCCTGACGGTCAATAAGCGGCCCATAACTCGCCGCAATCGCCGATTAACCATCTAAGCGTTAGATTTGTGCCCGATGACGATTGTGACTACGGTGATTGAATGGTTGCCAACGCCAAAAGAAGACTGCGCGCCACCCAAGCGCTGCCCGTATACCGAGCGAGCGAATTTTTCGTTCTCTCCGGCGTGAATTCGGGCGAAGCGCTCGGTTTCGCAAGCGATCTTGTCCTGGATGACATCTATGAGCTTGAGAAAAACGCGGTGCCGTCCAAGCTCATCGTCGCCAATGACCGCGCCGATCTTCGGATCGCTGATCAAAGCGAGATCGGCACGCTCGGCGGCAGGATTGTGATTGATTGCACCATCACGCTGATGTCGCCTCACGGGGCGACGATCGAGGGGCTCGTGCTCGTTGAGGTCGAAGATGGCGAGGCAGCAGAGGTTTATCTGATGCCGCTCGCGCATTTAGCGCAGCGCACCGAATACACGCTCGTGGGCATCGACACATCAGAGGCGCGCCGCCATTTCGCTGAGGCGGCTTGTGTGGCGTTCACGCGCGGCACGCGCATCACCACGGCATCGGGCGCGCAGACCGCCATCGAAGATCTCAAGGTGGGCGACAAGGTCTTGACGCGCGATGATGGCGCGCAAGAAGTCCGTTGGATTGGCCAGAATACCCGCCGCGCCGTGGGAGAATTCGCGCCCGTGCTCGTCAAACGCGGGACCCTCAATAACGAAAACGATCTCATCGTCTCGCCCGATCATCGCCTTTTCATCTACCAGCGAGATGACGCCATCGGCGCGGGCCGCTCTGAAGTTCTCGTCAAGGTGCGCCACCTGATAAATGGATCAAGCGTGCAACGGATGGAGGGCGGTTTTGTCGATTATTTTCAACTTCTCTTCGATAGTCATCAGATCATCTTTGCTGAGGGCATCGCCGCCGAGAGCCTTTTGATCGATCCGCGCACCCGCGCTGCGCTTCCTGACGAAGTGGACCGCGCTCTTGCGAAGGCCCTGCCCGGCCATGAGGAACGGCTTCATCTTGATTATGAAGTGAGCGAAAAGCTCATTGTGCCGAACGCGGCTGAGCTTTTGCGCCGCGCCAGCACGCGCTAAGGCCCCCCGCCCCCTCGCTAGCCCTGCGGCGCGGGGGGCATGCGGCACGAAAGCGCGCGCACCATCTCGTTGAACGTCTCGGGCCCTGCCTCTGAAAGCTGCCGCGCATCCGCAAACCCGATCTCCTCACGGCTCACAAGGAGCGAGGCATCGCGCGCCTCCCAGAGCAGATAGCCGCAAATCAGCCTCGGCTCCGCGGTGAGTGCGATGAAATCGACCGCGATGAGCAGATGCGGGCGCCCTGTCGCTTCAGGCTGGTAGAGCGTCACTGCACTGATCGCAAAGGCCTGCAATTGATTTGATGCGCCACGGATCTCGCGCCACCGTGTTTGATATTGCGCCGCAGCCTCGAGCCCGCGCAGGGCCTCAGAGCGCAGCTTTTCCGCCATCGAAGGGTCTCGAAGGACTTGCTCAAGATAACCTTGTGTGGCGCGCGCGGCCTTTGAGGCATCGCCGTTCGACTGGGCCAAAGACGGGCCCGCCATCACCATCGCTAGAGCGCTTGTTGCCGCCGCAAAGCGCCTCAAAAAGCGCGTCATCCGGCGACCTGGCGGCACGTGCTGAAAACTGGCTCAGGCGTCCAACCCGCGCCTTTCATGGCGGCGGTGCCGTTGCCGTTTGGCCAGATCGTATAATAGCTCCACATCCGGCCATCCGCGCCCTGCCTGGAAAGATGGCTTGAAAGCACGAAATCACCCCGCGTGATCGCGCCCACCTGCGCGCTTGAGCCGGTAAGCCCCGCGAAAAGCGGGACGGTCTCTCCCAGATACCCGATACAGCCGCTCTCAAAGATGTCGCGGATCGGAAAGGCTGCAAGCCGCAGGCGAACGGATAGATCGCTCAGCGAGAGAGCGGTTTTTGAGGTGTCTACTTTGCAGCCCAATTCGCGCTCAAACGCGCGGATCTCGGCAATCGAGCTCTCGTCGCGCTTGGAGAGCGAAAGAGAGGCGGTGCAATCCGAGTTATCAAAGATCGCCTGGCCAAGCGGCGAGCCAAAGCAATGGCCCGCCCGATCAAAGATCGCGTTCCGCGTGAGCCAGTGATCCTCGCAGATGTCATCGGCCCAGGCGGGCAAGGCTAAAAGCATGAGGCCACTCAAAAGTGGCCCCCCAATGACCCGCCCAAATGACACCATCGCTTGCCCCCCCTCTCACAGCCTCCCGAGCCCTAGCACACCCCAAATCAGCAAACAAAGCCGGGGGCTGGCGCAGAGCCGCCGCACGCGCTACCTCCCGCCCATGCTCGATAATCGCCCCGACCTTCCCCCCCAGATCGCCCGTCGCCGCACCTTCGCGATCATTTCGCACCCGGATGCGGGCAAGACGACATTGACCGAGAAGTTTCTGCTTTACGGTGGTGCGATCCAGCAAGCGGGGCAAGTGCGCGCGAAGGGCGAGGCGCGCCGCACGCGGTCTGACTTCATGCAGATGGAAAAAGACCGGGGCATTTCTGTTTCGGCCTCCGCCATGGCTTTTGATTATGGCGATTATCGTTTCAACCTCGTGGATACGCCCGGCCACTCTGACTTTTCCGAAGATACCTATCGCACGCTCACCGCCGTTGACGCCGCGGTGATGGTCATCGACGGCGCGAAAGGCGTTGAAAGCCAGACGCAAAAGCTTTTTGAAGTGTGCCGTTTGCGCGATCTGCCAATCCTGACATTCTGCAACAAGATGGATCGCGAAAGCCGCGATACCTTTGAGATCATTGACGAAATTCAAGAGAATCTCGCCATTGACGTCACGCCAGCGGCCTGGCCCATCGGGCGGGGGCGCGATTTTATCGGGTGTTATGATCTCTTGCGCGACCGGCTTGAGATCATGGATCGCGCCGATCGCAACAAGGTGGCGGCCTCGGTGGCCATTGAAGGGCTAGATGACCCCCGCCTTGCCGAGCATGTGCCCGCCGATTTGCTTGAGCCATTTCTTGAAGAGCTCGAAATGGCCCGCGCGCTCTTGCCGCCGCTCGATCCCCAAGCGCTCCTTGAAGGCACGCTCACGCCGATCTGGTTTGGCTCGGCGATCAACTCGTTCGGGGTCAAAGAGCTCATGGACGGGATCGGGCGCTATGGGCCCGAGCCGCAGCCGCAATCCGCCGAGCCGCGCCAGATCGCGCCGGAAGAAAAGAAAGTCGCAGGCTTTGTCTTTAAAGTGCAGGCCAACATGGACCCGAAGCACCGCGACCGCGTGGCCTTTGTCCGCATGGCGTCGGGGCATTTTCAACGGGGTATGAAGCTGACCCATGTGCGGACCAAAAAGCCCATGGCCGTGTCAAACCCGGTGCTCTTCCTCGCGTCAGACCGCGAGCTCGCGGAAGAAGCCTGGGCCGGTGACATCATCGGCATCCCGAA
>JBCCTH010000021.1:0-21286 GCA_039198835.1 Pseudomonadota bacterium
CCGCACCGGACCTTCGGAAAACCCGCGCACCATCGCAAGACCCTTGCGATCTGCCTGCGCGAGCGTTGCCACGGGGGCTTCCGCATGGGTTTCACAGGCCCCAAAACCCGCGATGAGACGTTCCGCCAGGGTCTCGACCGCCTCTTGAGAGAAAAGAGCGCCGTCCGCATCGACATCGAGCAAGAGCCGCCCGCCGAGATCCAGCATATTGATGCAAATCGGGAACTTCGCGGCGCGCGGCGCGACATCGAGAAGCTCAACGGAAAGATCATTGGGCGCTTTCGGGAGGCTCGGACGATCAAGGTTGAACGTGACCGATATGAGCCGCTCCCCGCCCGCGCCATAGCGTTCGACAAGATCGGCAAAGGGCAGGTCTTGGTGATCGAGCGCGCTGAGCAGGCTGTCGCGCACGCGCTTGACCGTGTCGCTGAGCCCTTCGCGCGGCAGGTGATCTGCCACAACGGGCAAAATGTGGGTCGCGTAGGCGGCGGCCTCCATCAGCTCGGGTGCCTCGCCCCGCCCGAGCACCGGGCAACCAATGGCAAACCGCTCCGCCCCGGCCCAAAGCCCCAAAGTGGCGTGGGTCAGCCCGAGATAGGCCGCGAAGGGCGTGGCCTTTATCGCCTTGGCGAAGCGCTTGACGGCCTGCGCGGCCTCCGAAGGCACTTCCTTTCGCACATGGATCACAGGGGGGCCTTCCACGCGATCATGGGGGAGTGTGAGCGCGGGCAGGTCCTTGAGTGCGTCATCCCAATAGGCGGCGAGCGTATCGGCCTTGGCAGTGCGGCGCGCATCCATGTCGGCGAGCACATCCGACATTTGCGCGGCGGGCATCGGCGCGTCTGGCCTCTCGATCAGCGCCAGCAGATCAGCAAAGACCACAGCCAGCGACCACCCATCAAAGAGCGCGTGATGCGCCGCCAGCAGGAGAACACCGCGATCCGGCGCTTCCTGACGCCAGATGAAGCGCGCCGCCGGTGCCTCATTGAGCCCAAGGCGCGCCGAGGCTGCGGCGGCGAGCCACGCCTCCCGGCTCTCGCCTGCTTGAGCCTCTTGAATGTCGAGCGTCGCGGCTGCCTCGGCCGCGATATCGAGCGCGTCACCAGCCGCGCTAAACGAGGCCCTGAGCGCCTCGTGGCGCGCGGGCAGCGCGGCCACCGCGCGCGCAAGGGCAGACACATCTAGCGGCCCGCGGATCTCCACGGCCAAACGCTCCACATAGGCTGCCGCCACATCATCGCCCCGCGCATCGAGGAGCCAGAGCTGACGCTGGGCGAGGCTAGGCGTGATGCGTTTGGCCATGGCACCCGCAGGCACATCCCTTTCCTGAATAAAGCCGCCCTCGGAGAGCGCCAAAACAGCGTCTTTCAAACGCTCTTCGAGAAGCCGGATTTCGGCCTCGCCATGGGCCGCTGACAAGAAGCAATTTCGCCCTTCCCAGACGAAAACGCCGCGCAACAGCAGATGGTAATAGAGAAGGTCAAGATTTCCGCCGTGCTGAAAGCGGAAATGGCTGCCCGCTAAGACGATCCTGAGATCGATCTCGCGCGCGGAAAGCCAGGTGTTCATGCGCTCGGCAAAGGCGCGGGTGCGTGCATTGATCCTCTCTTGGAGCGCGGGGCCTTCGCGCTCCATGATGGTGAGCGCGGCATCGACGGCGGCAAGCGCCAACGGATTGCCATTGAATGTTCCCGCTACGAAGGTTGTCGGCGCTTTGGGGCGCGAGGCATCTCCATAGGCCCACTGACCGCCATCGATCCCATCGAGAATATCGGCCCGGCCCGCAACCGCCCCGACAGCGACCCCGCCGCCGAGCGCCTTGCCATAGCAGGCGATATCCGCGCGCAGCCCATACCAGGCTTGCGCCCCGCCCTGAGCAAGCCGGAAGCCCGTGATCATTTCATCAAAGATCATCAACGTGCCCGATGCCTCAGTGATCGCGCGAAGATCCTGGAGAAAGCCCTTGGGATGATTGCCAATATCGCGGCTCTGCACCGGTTCGACAAGCACCGCCGCAAGCGATGCGCCCCGCGCGCGCACCCTCTCAAGCGCGGTGGGATCGCCGTAATCAAGCACGATCACATCCTCGACGAGCGACGCCGGGATGCCCGATGTCACAGGATCAGCAGGCGCGGCCTCATCGATGCCCGCCATCGCCAAAAGCCCGTCAGAATGGCCGTGATACGACTTGCCAAAAAGCGCGATCTTGTCGCGCCCGGTATGAAGGCGGGCGAGGCGCACAGCCGTCATCACCGCCTCTGTGCCCGATTGCAAAAAGACAGCGCGATCCGCGCCGGTCATCCGGCAGAGCTTTTCCGCGGCAGGGGCAAGATGCGGGCTGCGCGGTGCCATCGCGAGGCCGGATGCGACTGCGGAGGTGATCGCAGCTTCCATCTCAGGGTGGCCATGGCCGAAGAGGCAGACACCGAAATTCATCGAGATATCTATGTATTCATTGCCGTCGATATCCCACAGATGCGCGCCTTTCGCGCGATCGCCCGTGATTGGGTAGAGAAGCTCCTTGATCGACGGGCGAAAGCCTGCGCTGGCGCGTGCATCCGCCAAGGTGGGCCGAGCGGCCTCTGCCAGGCGTTTGGATTGCGGCGTGCGCGCCGTGTAACGCGCGACGAGATCATCGAGATGCGCCTTTTGGCGCGAAGAAAGCGCGGGCCCAGCGACCCGGCTCGGGGGACGAAAGGGTCCATGGGTGATGGCAGGGGGGGCCTTTTCATGAGGCGCGGCAGGAGCCGGCGCAATTTGCGGCGGCTCACCTGACCGGTGAGGCGCAACCACCGGCGCGTGCGCCGCGCCCATTGCTGCATTCTGCGAAGCGATGACATCGCGCACCAGATCAAGCTGCCGTGCAAAGAGCTGCGCCTGCTCTGAGGTGGCGGGCATGTGCGCGGGCGCGGCTTGACTTGGCACAGGAGCGGCTGTTTGGGCGGCAACCTCCGGCGCACTCGCCCTTTGATCCATCGATGGCGCGGCCAACGCGGCCGCGGCCGGGCGTGCGCTGATCTCCGCTTCGATATGGCTTGCGATGTCGCCGATGGTTTCACAGCCTTCAAAGAATTGCCGCGCCGTGAGCTCAACGCCGTATTGCGCCTTGATCCGTCGGCCAATTTCAACGAGCGCGAGGCTATCCGCTCCGATCTCGATCAATTCTGTTTCCGGGCCGAGCTCTTCGGGGGCCATCCCGAGCGCGTCCGCGATCGTGGCACGCACATCGCTTTGCAGGTCCGAAGGACCAGATGCGGGGGCGGACGCAGACACGCTGCCTTGCGCTTTGAAATCATCCATCGGAGTTTCCTCCATCCAATAATCTTTGCGATTGAAAACCGGGGCCATTTGGGGCCGCTTGCCCAGGCGGTAGGGCTGCCAGAGCTTGGCGATATCGAGATCAACACCTTGCGCCCAGAGATCGCCCGCGAGGCATTGCAGCGCGCCAGATTGATCAAGCCGCGCGCTCAAGACTTGCGCCTGCGGGGCGATGCGGCGCGCCATGGTCGCCAGAAGCGGCTGCGCGCCGATATCGATGAAATGGGTGATGCCCGCTTTTTCCATCGCTTCAACGGCGGGTGCGAAAGCGACAGGCGCGCGCGCCTGCTCGCGCCAGTAAGCGGCGTCAAGCGTTATCGGCGCATCTTGGGCAGCTCCTCCCGCCAGGGTGCTGAAAAACGTGCGGCGCGCACCTTCGCGCGGCGCCATGCGGGAGGCAGCAGCCTCAATGCCCGGCAGGCTCAAAGCCATGAGCGCGCTGTGAAAAGCGCGTGTCACAGCAAGCTTCTGGCCCGAAACGCCAATCTTGCCGAGCGCGTCGAGTGCGCGCTCAATGGATGCCTCAGGCCCCGCGATCACCGTCGCCGCGGGCCCGTTGCGCCCGGCGATTTCAAGCGCCTCATTTGACACCAACACGTCAAGCAGCGCGGCATTCTCGGGATCTGTTGCAACAAGCGCCATGGCCCCGGGCGGGCAAGCGCCCATCAAGCGGCCACGTTCGGCGGCGAAAACGAGCATGTCTTGCGCCGACAGATGCCCAGCCGCCACAGCGGCGGGCAACTCGCCCAAGCTGTGACCGGCGACCGCGTCAACGGGCAGCCCGAGATCCTCCCACCAGGCAAAAAGCGCCCAGCCGAGAGCCGCCAAAGCTGGCTGCGCAAATTGTGTATGCGCGAGCGCATCATCTTTGTTGGCGAGGAGATCGAAAAGATCAGGCTCGATATGCGCGGCCAAAACACCGCGCGCGAAGGTGAGCCGCGCGCGCATGCCGTCAAGCGCCAAGGCCGCTTCAAGCGTCTGAGGCCCAAGGAGCGCCCCTTGCCCGCTAAAGAGCAAGGCGATGCGCGGCGCATCATTTGAGCGAGGGGCGGGTTTGGCCTTGGTCACAGCGTCAGCGGCCGCTTGTGCGGACGCAACATTGAGCGAGACGCGCAAAGAACCATGGTCGGTGTCGCGCGGCATCCCGCCGATATGGTCGATGAATGCGTCGCGATCCTGGGGATCAATCGCGCCGATCTCTTCGCGCAGTCGGCGCAGCTTTTCTTGCAGTTTATCCGCGTTCGCACCGCTCAGCGTGAGCGGCAACTTGCGCCATTCCGGGCGCGAGGCAGGCAGAGGGCTTTTGGGCGGCGCTTCGAGAATGGCATGGGCATTGGTTCCGCTCATCCCGAAAGAGCTCACCCCCACGCGGCGCACCCCGTCGCGCGCGGCGCGCGCTGGCACAAGCCCGAGTGCGCCCCAATCGACACGCGAGGTCGGCGTCTCGCATTGAAGCGTGGGGGGCACATCGCCCGCGCGAACCGCAACAAGCGCCTTCGCCAGCCCCACAAGCCCGGCCGCCGCCTCCAGATGCCCGATCGAGGCCTTGATCGAGCCCACGGGAAGCGGCCGCGCGCGGCCCTTGCCCAAAACCTGGGATAGCGCGCGAAGCTCGATGGGATCGCCGAGATCAGTGCCGGTGCCATGGGCCTCGATGAGATCGATATCCCCCGGTTCAAGCCCTGCTTCATGCAAGGCCGAAGCGATAAGCGCGCTCTGCGCGGGGCCGCTTGGCACGGTAAGGCCCCCTGACGCCCCGTCCTGACCAGTCACAACCGACCGGATAACGCTCCAAATCAACCGGTTTTCGCGAATTGCGTCGCTGAGCCTTTCCACAACGAGCATGACGCCGCCCTCACCGCGCCCAAACCCGTCCGCGCCCTCCGCGAAGGCTTTGCTGACGCCGTCAGGGGCCAGCGCCCCCACGAGCATGTTGTAAAGAAAGCCGCCCGGCGAAAGGATCAGATGCGCCGCCCCCACGAGCGCGCGATCAACCCGCTGGGCGCGCAGCGCGGTCGCCGCCTCTGCAAGCGCAACAAGCCCCGAGGAGCAGGCGGTATCAATGGCCTGAGCGGGGCCGTTGAGCCCCAGAAAATAAGCGATGCGCCCGGGCGCGAACGTGGCTTGGGTGCCTGTTCCGAAATGCGCGGTGACAGGCATCGCTTCGCGCGCCATGAGCCAGCGATCCGCGTAATCATGCGAAGAAAGGCCCAGCCAGACGCCAGTGGACGACCCCTTAAACGCTTGAGCGGCCAGGCCCGACGTTTCAAGCGCCTCGAGCGCCAGTTCAAGGAGGAGCCTGTGCTGCGGATCAAGCGCCGCAGCCTCGGCCCCGCTCATCCGAAAGGCCGCCGCATCAAAGCCTTTGACATCGTCGAGAAACCCGCCGGCTTGCGGCATCGGGCGACCATCGGCATCCTTGAGCGCGGCGAAGGCGGCTTGGTCCCAGCGGTCTGTAGGCAGAGGCCCGATGGCCGAACGCCCTGACAGCACAAGATCTTCAAATTCAGAAATCGTCGCCGCGCCCGGGGTCCTGAGCGCGAGGCCCGTTATGGCGAGGGGCTCCTGAGCCACCGCTTCAAACGGGCCGCCATTCTTGCGCGCATGATGCGCCAGCGCGGCGCGCTTGAGCGATGTGAGGGGCGCGGGCTTTGGGGGCGATCCAGCCATGGCCATCATCCTCCCTCCAGCACGAGCTTTTCCCATGCCTCTTCATCGCTGAGTGCGTGCAGCTCGTCCAGCGAGAGGCGCGCGCTGCCTGGCGCGCTTTGGCGATAGGGCTCTGGCACCCCGGTCTCGGCTGCGTCTCCCGCGCCATCATCGCCCGCCTGCGCCGCGATATGCGCGGCGAGCGCGTTGACCGTCGGATAATCAAAGGCCGCCGTCGGCGCGAGCGAAAGACCGGTCTGGCGGGAAAGCCGGTTTGCCAGTTCAACGGCGGTCAGGCTGTCAAGCCCGAGCTCGTTGAGACCGCGATCAGGGTCGATCCGCCGCGCCTCGCCGATCCCGAGGACCGCCGCGAGCGTTTGTGTCACGATCTGTCGGGTCGGCGCTTTTGAGATTTCGGCCTCGGGCGCATCTGGCGATGGTGGTGGCGGGGGCGTGGGAACGGGCGCAGGCGCTGCGCTCTTCAGAAGGGGCGCGAGATGGGGCGCATCTTGGCCGTAAGCCAGAAACGGGCGCGCCTTGCGCCAGTCGATCTCAGCGATGAGCGCTGGCGCGAAAGCGCGCGCGTTGTCGAGCGCCGCCGCGACCCCGCGCATCGCCTCGTCCTGCGCCAAAAGGCCGATCCCGAAGCGCGCCCATGACGCGGCATTGGCGGTGTTTGCCATGCCCGCATCGCGCACCGGCCCGAGCGCGATGAAACTGGCCGCCTGCCCTTTGGCGCGCGCCTCCCAGACGCGTGCTTCCGCTTCGGCATTGGCCATCGCATAGGCGGCGGCCCCTGGCAGGCCGAGCGTCGCCGCCGCGCTCGACAGCAAGACGAAAGCCGCATCGGGGTGGCTTTCGAGGGCCGCGAGCGCGGCTTCTGTTCCGCCCACCTTGGCCCCCCGCGCCAAAGCGAGAGCCGCCTCAAACGGCGCGTTGGCTCCATCATTACCCGCCGCATGAACGATATGGGTCACGCCCTCCGCGAGAAGCGCGGTGATCGTGGCACGCGCGGCTTCTTTATCTTCAAGATCAAGCCTGCACGCCTCGATCATGCAGGGCCCATCGCCGGAGCCTAGCTCAGTGAGCGCATCATCGCCCGCGCTGCGCGACGCCAAAATGATACGCCGCGCCGCCTTGGATTTGAGCGCGCAGGCGAGGGCGCGCCCGATCCCGCCGGTGCCCCCCAAGATGAGAACCTGCGCGCCTTTGGGCCAGGCAACGGAAGCCAAGCCATGGCGCAGCCGAAACGCCTTGATCCGCCGCCCCTCGACCCTGAGCTGTGGGTCGGCGCAGGCAGGAAACCGCTGGGGAGGGGCAGCCGCGTCGCCCGTGGATATGCTCACATAGGCGCGCGCCGCGCCCCGCGCCTCAGAGGCGCGGGTGCGTGCCAGGGCACGCGCGCCAGCGTCATCGGGCAAGAGCAAACGAGCGGCGGTTTCGGCTTTTTGAAGATGGGGGCCATCTTCGCTCAGATGGTGGGTCTGATCGCGCAAAAGCGGCTCATCGCGCGCCGATTGCGCGACAAAAACCGATTGACTGCCTGGCGCCTCAGGAGGGGCGGTCGCGGCATCTGCGACGGGCGAGAAGCCTGCATCTTCAAAGAGCGCGTGCCAGCCCTCGCGGCGCAGGAGCGGGCCATCATCCCTCTGAGCCGCCCACCAGCCATCGGTCAGGCCGAAGACCAGATCAAGCCAGGGCGCGCGGCATGTCAACTCTTGCAAAATGAGCTGCGCGCCGGGGGCGAGGCTTTCAAGGAGCCCGGCGAGCGCGCGCGCGGGGTCTTCGATGGCGTGCAGCACATTTGCCGCGACCACAATATCAATGGAGCTTGGCGCGATCCCCTGCTCGGCGAGAGGTCGGGTAATGTCGATAAGGCGCGTTTCTAGCGCGTTTTGCCCCCCGTGGCGCTTTGCAAGCGCGCTCAAGAGCCCGGCTGCCAGATCGCTTGCGATATATCTGCTCCCCGCGGGCAGGAGGGGCAGCAAATGCGCCGTTGTCGCGCCCGTGCCCGCGCCGATCTCGAGGAGCGTGAGCGGATGCTCATCGCCGCGCGCGTCAATCAATGCGCTCAGAGCGGCCGCGGTGAGCGCGTTGGCGCGCAGGCTTGCGGGCCCGTCTCGGTATACCCTGAGCAAGAGGTCTTCATCCGTTGGATCTACGAGGAATTGCAGCGCGCTGTCAGCTTCCCCCGATAGAAGCTTCTCCCAACCAGCGCCGCAGCGCCCGAGAAGGGCGATCTCATCAGCATGCGCGGCGTGATCCTCGCGCAACCTCTCAAGGATATCTTCAGCGCGTCGACCCGTGGCGCGGCCTTGCCCCGCGATCTCACGCAAGCGCGCGAGCCCGCGATGATCGCGCCCGTTTTTTGCCGCCGCCGTGAGCGCGCGCTCTGCAAAATCGGCGGCGGCCTGTGTCAGACCGCGCGCAAGCGCGCTGTTTTGGGCTGCGCTCTCTTCTCTCGGGAGGCGCGCGAACGCGCCTTTAAGCGTCGCTGCGAGATCGTCTGGCGGCAAAAAGCCGATATCTTCCCATTCGGGACGAACGAGCGCGATGCGATCTTCAAAAAGCTGCAAACCATCAAGCGCGCCGATGGCCGCATCGCCGAGCATCAGAGCAAGCCCGCCTTCGCTCAAGGAAAGCCCCCAGGGGCCTGCGCCCGGATCACCGGGGGTGAAACCTTCGGCGGCAGTGGGCAGCCCTTCGCGCCCCTGCGTCTTTGCGCTTTCGAGAAGACAAGCTGCCAGTGCCGCGGCAGGGCCGCTCGTTCGCCGGGGCCCGGCGAGCCCTTGGTCCGCGCTGCGCGAGGCCCAATCATGGCGCTTCGCGATATCGGCCGTCATCCAGGCCTGCCCCGCCCCATCGGCCACACGCACCGCGCCGCCTTCGACCTGCGCCGAGAGCGCAAGATCATCGCTGGCGCGCAGAGGCCGCAAGATCGCGATATTCTTGAGGGCCATCGGCCCCGTGGCGCTCAGCCCGGCGGCGCTCATCAGGGCAAGGCCCAGGGTAAACGGCACAAGCCCGCCATGGGCAGGAAAATCAGCGGGCAACGCGCCTTTCATAGAAGCGCGCCCACCGCTGACATGGGCGCCCGGCAGCCCTTGAAGCCAGCGTGATGCTGCACCCCGCACAGAAGGGGCTTCGGCCAGATCAAACCAAAAGAGCGCGCGCCGCCAAACCCGCGCGGAGAGCTTGACCGGTGCCGCTTGAGGCAAGAGGCGATCCCAATGAAAATCACTGCCTTTGATCGCGTGGGCGAGCACCGCCGAGAGAAGATCGATCGTTGTCTGGCCGCTCCCGCGCTCCAGAACGCGGCATCCCAGGGCTTCGAAGGCCGCGCGCGGCGCGGGCCAGGATGCAGGCCAATCCAGGGGCCATGCATTGCCTTCGGCGATATCAAGAGGCGCGCGGCGTGGCCGCTTGCGCGGACGCGCCACCAGAACGCTTTGATCTGGCGTCGAAAGGGGCAGATCGCCGCCTGGAAGGCCCGCTTGCGCTTCTTGGCGCGCGATGGAGCGCAAGAGCGCTTGCGCCTCTTCGCGCGATGCCGCGAGCCCGCCGGCGCGGATATCCCCCAGCGTTGCGCGCGTCATGAGCGTCACGCTCAGCGCGTCATAGGTCGCCGTGCCGGTCTCAAGCATTTCAGCGAGCGCTTGGGCTTTCGCGCGCAGCTCGGCCTCGGTCGTGGCACCGATCACGATCGGCCAGGCCGGCGGCGGATCGCGGTGCTCAGTGGTCGCCTGACGGCGCGCGGGGCCAAGGATCACATGGGCGTTTGTGCCCCCAAACCCGAAAGAGCTCACACCGGCGACCGCACCCGGCGCATCAGGCCAGCTTTGCGCCGCGCGCGCGATGGCAAGGGGCAAATCAGCCAGCGGGATCTCGGGGTTCGCCTCTGAGAAGTTGCATGTTTTGAAAATTTCACAGCGGTCCAGCATGAGCGCGGACTTGATCAGGCCCGCGATCCCCGCTGCCGCTTCGAGATGGCCGATATTGGTCTTGGCCGATCCGACATGGCAAAGCCCCCCTTCCCCGCCATCTTCGAGCACCTCGCCCAGCGCCATCAGCTCGATCGGATCGCCCAAGGGCGTGCCGGTGCCATGCGCCTCGACATGGGCGAGATCGCTGGCGCGCGCCCCGGCCCGCGCCAAGGCCTTTTTGATCACATCGCTCTGGCGCGGCCCGCTCGGCGCTGTCAGGCCGTTTGAGCGGCCGTCCTGATTGATCGCGCTGCCGCGCAGCTCCGCATAAATCTTATCCCCGGCCTTCCGGGCGGCCGCAGCACTGCGCAGGATCACGGCCCCTGCCCCTTCGCCGCGAACATAGCCGTTCGCGCCCGCGTCAAAGGTATGACAGCGGCCATCGGGCGAGAGCATCCGCGCCGCCGAAAACGCGACCATCAGATCGGGCGAAAGGATCAGATTGACGCCAGCCACGAGCGCCGTGTCGATCTCGCCGCGCGCAATCGCCTCAAGCGCCAGATGCGTGGCCACCAAGCTTGACGAACAGGCGGTATCGACAGCCAGGCTCGGCCCTTCGAGACCGAAACAATACGAAATCCGATTTGCGGCGATGGAAAGCGCATTGCCTGAACCCGCATAGGCATCAACCCCGGTGACACCCGCTGGTTGCAAGCGCAGATAATCGAGCGTGGATATCCCCACGAAAACACCGATCTCACGGCCCTTCAAACGATGGGGCGGCAGGCCCGCATCCTCGAAAGCCTCGGCTGCGATCTCAAGCAGCAGGCGCTGTTGGGGGTCCATGGCATGGGCTTCTTTTGGGGCGATCCCGAATGCCTCGGCGTCAAAGAGATCGACGTTGTCGATAAAACCGCCATGGCGGGCATAGCTTTTGCCCTTTTGGCCGGGCATGGGATCAAAGATGGTGCCATTATCCCAACGCTCGGGGCCGATCTCTGAAATCCCGCTGCGCCCATGGGCCAGCATATCGGCGAAAGCTGCCACCGATGCCGCCCCGGGGAAGCGACAGGCAAGGCCTGTGATCGCGACAGGGGCTGCGCGTTTCGTCATCCCGCCACTCCCAATAGACGGCGCGCGAGATCGCCAATCGCTTCTTCGAGCCCGGTATCGGGCAGCAAGGCATGAACGATGGTCATCTCATCAGGTGGCGCGTCGGCGAGCGCCTGGCGCAGCGCGCCCGCGTCACCCACCCGAGCATAGCCCAGCCCGAAGGCGCGCGCGATGGCGGCGACATCCATCTCAGTTTCGCGATGCAACACGCCGCGGACCGGCGGCTGCCCATTCCAGACGACCAGATCAAGAAGGCCGGGCCCTGCATTATCGATCAAGAAGATGACGCCGGAAGGCGGGTCTTCGAAGCGTTCGAGCGCTGGCAAATCATGCAAAAAGGCCTGATCACCGATGATGAGCATGCCCCGCTCGCCTTTGGCGCTCAGTGTTCCAAAGAAGGTCGAGAGGGTGCCGTCGATCCCGTTGAGGCCGCGATTGACATCGATATGCGCCGCGCTCGCGGCTCGCACCCAGAGATTACCCATGCGCACAGCGAGAGAGGAGGCGAAGAAATAACGATCAAAGCCTTGGGTTTGCAGAGCCTCGAAGACGGCTGTTGCCTCATTCCAACCCGCCGCCGCGTTGGCCTCAGGCGCGCGCGCCTGGGCAGCCGCGTTGAGGGCCAGCATCTGGCTTGACCATGCTGCATCGCCGGGGGCGAGAAGCTCTGCAAGTATGCCGAAGTCATCCGCCCCAAACGCAGCCTCGGTGGCCCCGCAAGAGCCCTGGCCCGGCAGCCCCCGCATGCGCGCGCCGTCGAGCGCCAAGCGCCCCTCTCCCGCTGATCTCAACCAGGTCTCCACGTAAGGCGAGGTCATCTCCTTGCCGGCATGGAGCACGATCTGCGGCGCAAATCCGATCACGATGGGATGAAACACCAGGATATCGGCGAGATCCAAAGCCTCAGGCAGGGCGCGGCGCATGTCAGAGCCTGCATCGATCACGAGCGCATAGCCGGTCGCCTCTTTGAGGCGGGCTATGTCTGCGGCGCTTAGATCGGGATGCGGCCCCACCGCGATCACGCCTCTGAGGCCCGCTTTCGCCCCGGCGCGCTCCGCCCAGGCCGCGATCTCGCCGCGCCGAGACGCCCGAGACGCCCGAGACGGACTAGGGGGCGCAGCAGGCCCCGCCGCCGCGCTGCTCTGCGCCAAAAGGCTGAGATCGGCGAGCGTATCATCAGGCTGGATCGAAGATGTCTCGCCGTTCAGGGGCACGTTGAGATGCACGGGCTGGTTGCGTTGCAGCCCGCGCACCAAAACCTCTTTCATCGCCGCGCGCGCCGCTTCAAAGGCGCTGATCGTCGGCGCGGGTTCTGCAAGTTCGACTTGCGCCGCCGTCATCGAGGCGCTGAGCGGAAGATGCGGCAAGGTCTGTGGCGCGCCACTGGCGCGGGCGCTGTTGGGCCTGTCACAAGAGATCAGCACCAGCGGCACGCCGCTTACCCAGGCCTCGGAAATCGCCGGCAGCGTGTTCACGACCGCCGAGCCCGAAGTCGTCACAACCGCCACGGCCCGCCCCGAGGCGCGCGCGAGCCCGAGCGCGAAAAAGGTCGCCGCGCGCTCATCGATCCGCAAAAACGCGCGAAACCGCGCATCGCCAAAAGCCTCGGCGCCGAGCGCCGCCGAGCGCCCCCCCGAACAGATCACAATCTCGCTGATCCCGGCATCGCTGAGACGATCGAGAATGTTGCGGCACCAAAGCCGGTTGAGGGCAAGCTGACCCATCTCCCTAGCCCTCCCGCGCCGTCCCAAGACCGCTTGTGAGAGCGGGGAGTTGCGCCTTGAGGGCGGGAAACTCGACCGCCATCAAGGCGCGCAGCGCAAGGCCTTGCGCGTCCTGCGCGGCGATCTCGCGCCTGGCGAGAGCTTCCATCGGTGCGCCCGCGCGCGGCCCCGCGCGCCAGACCCCCGCCATGAGTGAAGGCAGCCGCGCGGCGATCTCGGCGGGTTTAACGGGCAGCACGCGGTCGCCAACACCCGCATCCGACAACAGCGTCTTGAGCCGCTCATCAAGCGAAACCCCAATCGCCGGAACCGCCGCCCCCGCTGCGAGAACGGCCGCATGGAAGCGGCTTGTCACCAGCAAGCGGGCGCGACGCAGAATATGCACCATCACATGCGGATCGGCCTCGCCCGAGACAAGCGTGCCCCGGTCTGTTGCGGCCACGCCGCGCTCCTGCAAGGCCTGATCGAGCTCTGCCACTGCCTGCGCATCGATGCGCT
Source organism: Pseudomonadota bacterium (assembly GCA_039198835.1). Classification (GTDB taxonomy): domain Bacteria; phylum Pseudomonadota; class Alphaproteobacteria; order Rhodobacterales; family Rhodobacteraceae; genus Shimia_B. Next base: position 13,226 of record JBCCTH010000021.1, read on the forward strand.
CCATCCCAAAGGACAACAGAAAGCTTCCCGTTGTCTCCACATGGGCAGACATCGCATCGGCCACCGCCGCGATATAGGCGGCCATATCGGCGCGGCGCTCCAGGCTATCGGCATGAAAAAAGCCTGCCCCATAATGGAGCGGATCGGGCCCTGTCAGGCTGGCCGCGCGCGCGAGGTCGATATGCACCGGCCACCAAAACGGATTGATCGGGCATATGATTGTCAGATCACGCGCGGGATCGACGCCGAGATCTGCAAGGCAAGCGGCGGCTTCGTCAGCGCGGTTTGGCGCAAAAGACCAAGCTGTGTCAGCCCCCGTTTGCGCGTTGAGCCCGAGCCCGGCAAGCTGGTCGAGCGACCGCGCGTTTCGCGCCAGGATCGGGCTGTCGGCGAAAGAGGCGCAGGCAAAAGCCTCAAGCTCTGGCGTCATCTTGCCCGCCTCCGCGCCCACGGCGATGGCAAGTTTGCCGTGCGCGCGCGCCATGGCGACGGCGGCGAACATGATCGTGGAGAGCGTATCTGAGAAGGTGGACTTAAACATCGAGCCTTCGCAGGCCAGGACGATATCTGAGCCCGTAACCAGGCGTTCGAGCCCCAGCGGCACATATTCGACGATCTGCTCTTCGATGATCTCGCAGGCGCCGATCCGCGCCGGGAAGAGGCTCGGCGGCAAAAAAGGCGAAACCGTCACGAGGCGAAGCCTGGCGGGCACGGGGCCCAGCAAATGCGCGATCTGGGCGATAAGTTCGGCGACGCGCACATCCGCACCCAGATTGCCCGCCCCGTTATACCCCACGAGCAAAATCTCAAGCGGACGGGACCCGTCAAAAGCATCCACCGCGCCGGGCTCGGCCGCGCTCACGAGCGCCGCGCAATGCTCTCTTATCGTGAGCTCGGGGTCAGGAGATGTGGCCACCTGCGCAAGCCAGAGTTCAGGCGCATTGCGAGGCGGAAGCTCGAATGCTTTGTCCTTCATCGCGCATCCTCCAATATCTGCTCCAGAAGGGCCGCGGGCGCATCGTTGAGGTAGAAGTGACCGCCCGCAAACAGGCGCGTTGAAAAGCGGCTCTTGGTGTAAAACGCCCAATCCGAAAGCGCGCCGGGCGGCAAGGCGGCATCGCTCTCGCCGCCATAGGCCGCAATGGGCGCGGCAAGGGGCAAAGCCGGGGCGATATAGCGATCATTGGCAAGCAGGTCGGCACGAAAGATCGGCAAAAGGAAGGCCATCATATCCTCGGAGGCCAAAACCTCGCGCGGGGTGCCGCCCAGATCAGCAAGCCTGCGCATGAGCGCGCCATCGCTCAAATCAGAAAGCGGCGCGCGGGGCGCGGATTGCGGGGCGCGGCGCGCTGAAACGGCCAAAAGGCGCGCGGGCGCAAGCCCCGCTGCCTCACTGCGGCGCGCAATCTCAAGCGCCAGAGCCGCGCCCATCGAATGCCCAAAGAGGATGTGCGGTGCCTCTAGAAGCGGGCGCATCTGCTCAAAAAGCGCGTCTGCCATGCGCGCCACATCCTCCAGCGGTCGCTCGCGCCCGCGCCGCCCGCGCCCGGGAAGCTCCACCGGCCAAAGCGCGATATCTCCGGGTAAGAAGGCATCCCATCCGCGATAGGCCATGGCGCTGCCCCCCGCGCAATGAAAACAGATCAGATGCAAGCGCGGTGCGGCCAGGGGCCTTGCATAGGCATACCAATCGCCCATCGCTGGCGGCGTTTCAGGTTTGAGATCAGAGGGTTGCACAGAATACGTCATGTGGTTTTCACCGGGCGCGCGAGCCGCTCAGACAAAAGACGCGGGCTGGCATAATTCCAGATCAGCGTGGGCGAGAGCTTGCGCCCGAGCGCGGCTTCGAGCTTTCCCATCATCAAAAGCGCTTGGGCGCTATCAAGATCGGTCGTGTCAAAGGGATCTTCAGGATCAATGTCTTCGACAGCCATCTCAAGACAGCCGGCCATTTCAGCAAGGATCATGTCTTCGATTTGCTCTTCCGTGAAATTCATCTTTTCGGCAACTTCATGATATTTTTCGCCAGTTTGACCCGTATCGGGCGGGCCTGGTTCACGAGCCGCGATCACATCCTCCAGATCAGATGCCCGCAGGGGCGGGCCCGGCTGCGCCGCATGGAGCGCCGCCCCCACCATCAAAAGCTCGGCGATCTCCGCGACAGAGCGCGCCGCACCTTCTTGCCAGCGCGAGCCTTCAACAAACGCGTTGAACGCGCCCATGGCAGGGCCACACCAGATCTGCATATCCGCCTGCCGCGCGGCCAGGCCATCGCGCGCCCATCCGCTGGATTGCCCAAGATAAGAGCGAAAAATGAGCGCCATATCGAGCTTCGGTTCAGCGCGCATTCTCGCGACGAGAGCGGGGTCGCGCGCCGCGAAATACCCGCGCACCTCGGCGCGCGTCGCATCAATGCTGCCGCGCAACACCTGCCCCTCTAGCCAATTGCGATCAGTCTCGGGGAGGGCCGCGATGCTCTCATATTGACGATAAAGGGCGCCAAGACGCGTGGCGCGCTGCGCGAAAAGTGTGCCTCGCTTGAGAACCTGGACTTCAGCGCCGATCTCGAACATGTCAGCGGCGGGTGCCATGGCGGTATCATCGATCTTTGCCGCGCACAGGAGCGCGAGCGCGATATCGGAGGTTCGCGCCTCTCGCGTCGCTTGATTGATCGACCCTGTCACAACGTATTGCGCCCCGAGCGCGAAGGCCGCGGCGATCGCCTCGGGCGTGCCAAGCCCGCCCGCCGCGCCGAGCCGGATCGACGCCGCGCCCGGGAAGGCTTCGCTGACGCGCTGGCGCAGGCGCGCCACGAGCGGGAAAAGCGCGGTGAGCGGGCGTCTATCGGTGTGGCCGCCGCTATCTGCCTCAACGGTGATATCGGTGGCCACGGGAAACGCGCGCGCCGCCGCTGCCTGGTCAGGGCGCAGATGACCGGCCTCCGCCAGTGTGCGCAAAACAGCCTCGGGCGCGGGTGAAAGATAAGCCTCCGCCACACTGGGGTGGGAGAGCTTGACAATGACGCGGGTCGCCGCGTCTTTCGCGCCTGCGAGCCCCAGAGCCCTGAAGAGCACCACGGCGGGCGAAAGCGCCATGAACGCCGAGGCCTCGATCACGCGCACGCCACGGGCATATAGCCCTTTGACAAAGGCGATTTCGGCCTCCGGGTCATCTGGTTGATGGATGAGATTGACCGCGAAAGGCGCTGCGTCTTGCGTCTCTGCCATGAGCCGCTCGATGCTTCTGAAAGCCTCGGCCTGGTCGAGCCCGGCGGCCCCGAAGCTTGCCAGAAGGCCGTGGCGCGCCATGGCGCGCACGAGCTCTTCTGACGCGATCCCGTTGGCCATCGCGCCCGCCATATAGGCCAGGCGCACGCCATGCGCCTCGCGGAACGCGCGCGAGCCGAGCTCAGCCGCCAAGGCGGCGGCTTCTTTGGTTTGGCTATGATAATTCATGGATGCTTCCCGTAAGATCGCGCGCGCGCGTCGCGTGCTCAGGTGCCCAACGCGCCGCCTCGCCGTCTTCGACGATCTGGAGAGCGAGCCCCCCCAACCGGCCCGTGATCCGGTTCTCGTGAACGAGATCGACATCGGCTGTGATCCAGGGCACAGGCCCACGGCCAAGCCCGGTCACGCTGAGCCGGTAGGTAAAGACCGACCGGCGGGTTCCCGGCACCTGGCCACGGAAGCACACCTTGAGCGGCTGGCCCGCGACAGGCTCAAATCGCGCCGCCGCACGACCCGCGCCAAGGCCATGGGCGAGCGCGGCGATGCGCAGAATTTGCAGCGCCCCTTCGATCATGCAAGGCCCCGCGAAAACCGGATCGTCGACGAAATGCGCCTTGAGATACCAATCCGCAGGATCGAGATATTTCTGCGCCTCGAAGAACCCAAGGCCAGGGGCCCCGCCTTGCAGATCATAGTCGGTGACGCGGTCGATCATCCACATTTTGCGGGGCGGGAGCCGCAAACGGCAGGGAGCGGCCGTTTGCAAAGGCGCGCAAGCCGCGCCGAAGACCTGCGCGATATCACCCTCCGCCAGCGCCCTAAGGGCACGCGCATCGAGCGCCCCGCGACCCACACGCGTACAAGGCTCAGAGACCGCCATGCGCAAGGGCGCAACGCCCTTCAGGCCCTGACCGCCTTCAAGCGCCGCATCGGTGAAAAAGCCCGCGGCACATTCTGTGATCTCAAGCACCACGCGGCCCGCGACGCTGGCGCGAAAATCCGCGAAGACGATGAGGTCTTCGCCGTTTTCCACGATCCGTTTCATATCGATCTCATAGCGCACGGTATCGCCGCAGCGCGGGCCATCGCCGCGATATGTCAGCTTGGCATCGAGCCAACGATAGACGCGCTTGCCCTCGAGCATCCGATCAAACCCCAAATGCGAAAAAAGGAGCAGAATGCCTTGAGCATCGAGCGCGAGATAGGGCGGCTGCCCCTCGATATCGACGCCCGCACCGTGGGGGATGTCATGCTCTGTGACGATGCGCGCGGGCGCGAGGCCCGAGACCGGTGGCACGATTTCGATCACCCGGTCCATTGCCATGAAGGGCGGCGCGGGAAGCCTTATGCGGCGCGGCAGTTGATCAAGCCAAGCGCCCTTTTCGCCAAGGATTGGCTCGAGCGCTCCATCGGCAAACGCCCGCACCTCGGCTGGCCCGTAAAGAACGCTTCGCGCCGCATTTGGAGATCGCGCCATGGCATCGCGCAAGGCGCGGCGCTGCTGTGAAAGAAAAGCGCGATGCGCTGCCTTAAATTGCGCTCGGTAGCTCGGCCTTGCGGCGGGTGTCTGGGCGCGCGGCGGCGCGGCTGGTTCGCCTGGAGCCGCGAGGGCTGGAGGAGGTGTCAGCGCCCCATCGCGATCCGCGCTTTGCGGCACCTCGACGCGCGCGGGCGATGCCGCCGCGGCGTCTTCACAAGGCACCAGCGGATATGGATCGACACAAAGCGCCACGGGCAGCTTCGCTTCACGCGTGAGCGGTGAAAGCGCCTGAAAGCTCAGTTTTTCAAGGCGTTCGAGATCAATCGGGACGCGATGCGCCAAGAGCCGCGCGGCCAGTGCGGCCAGGCCATGGCCCGGCACCGCGCCGCGCTTATCGCTTGCCAACGCAAGGTGCGGCCTCTTTCCCAAGCTCGCCTTGGCCCATCTTGGCTGGCCTGTCGTGGGTCCGATCTCGATGAAAATGCGCGCGCCCGCATTATAGAGCCGCTCATAAAGCAGCGGCGCGTCGCATTTTGCCGCAAAGCCGTCAATCACAGTTTCTTTCAGGCTCTCAGCCGCGTCCACCGTCGCTGGCAAGACAGCTTCTGACTTTGCAAGAAAATGAAGGATCGGACCGCCCCCGGCGGCCATTGCGCGCAGGCCGTTGAGCAAGGTGTGCAAGCCCTCCTGCGCGGCGGCGACCGGCGGCACATGGATCACCGGGCCTTGCGGACCGGCGACGCTCTCCTGCGCCACGAGATGACAGAGCGCATCAACCGCATCGCCTAACCCGCTGATAATGGTCTCTTTTGGGGTATTACAGTGCGATACCCAGACCTGCGTCTTGAGCGGCGCGGGAAGCTGCTCCAATGCAAACCTGACCTTCTCTTCCCCGGCCATTATCAGGCGGCTCGTCCAGCTTTCGGCGCTGAGCACCCCGAGTTGATCCTTTATCGCGCGCCGCTCTCCGCCGAGCACATTTTGAAGAACCGGGGCCTCGGCGAGATGGGTGTTCCATGATCGCGCGGCGCGCCAATGGCCATGGGCGAGCATCATCCCGATCTCGCCGAGGCTGTGGCCCGCAGCATGGGCGGGCCCGCGCCCCAGAAGCGCTTCAACGCTACGCGCCCCGAGACACGAGAAAATCGGCGTCACCCAAAGGAGACCGGCGGTATCTTCGGCAAGCTCTTCCGAAAGCGCCTCGGCTTCAGCGGGACCCACGCCGTGGGGCGGGTAAAGACGCTGGAGCGGGAGGCTCTCCTCAAGCCCGCCAAGTGCGGTGCCAATCTCGGCAGCCGTCTCGGGCGCTTGTGCGAAAAAGTCCGCCCCAGCGCCCAAAGGCAAAGCCGCCCAACCCGAATAAAGAAATTCAACAGGCGCGTCGCCCATGGGCGCGCCGGTGGCCGAACTGCCCAGCGGGCTCATCCATTCCTTACCTTGAGCAAGGGCCTCGGGGGCGTGGCGCGCCGCGCGTTCGATCTCTTTTTCCAGCTCTTTTTGCGTGCGCGCCACCAGGGCGATGACGGGCGCATCTGGCGCGGCCTCACGGGCTTCTTTGAGCGCGGCGATAGACTGCGCCGAAAGCGCCGCCAGCGATCTCTCCTGGGGTTCGCTCCCGCAAACGCGCGCCTTAAACGCTTCAAGCGCGCTTTCAAGGCTGCCTTCTCCCGCGATGAGGGGAAAGACGAACGCGCGCGGCATGCCAGAGGCCAAAGCGGGCTGCGGTGTCACATCGGCGTAGGCCGCGCCGCATTTATCCTTGAGCTCGATGGCCCCGCCCGGCCCGGGCAACAGCGGGCTTTGCGCGTCATGTCGCTTGCCAAAGCGCGCGGCGGCCAGGCGCTCGACAAAAGCGACGAGCGGACGCGCGATAGAGCCGCTTCGCAGGTCTTCCGCATCCCTTTCAAGGGCTGCGATGGAGGCAGGCACATCAATCGATATCGCGCCGCGCTCCGGTGTTCGCGGGTGATCGTCGCGCGCCAAAACAAGCGCTGCCGCGCTATCGCAAGGCAGTCTTTCGCCGAGAAGCGCGCGCGCCTCCCGCGCGCTCGAAAGGCCAACCGCCCCAATCACGACGGCATCCGCCTCGCCCGCTTGAAGCATGAGCTCCCCCAATTCGAGCGCATGGGCTGCGCCATGATGGCCCGACGACAGCGTCAGATTGGGGCCGCTGAAATCCCAAGCCTGGGTGATCCGGCTGGCGAGCAGATTTCCGATCCAACCAAGGAAGGCCGCGGCATCGGTGGCAGGCGCAAAACGATCCTGGAGCGCGGTAAGCGCCGGCGCGTCAAGCTGTCCTGCGAGCTTTTCCCCGATCTTCCAGCGGGTCCAAAGCCGGTGAACGGCGAGATCCGCCTCCATCGCCACGATCACCGCGACCCGCCCACCTTCACCAAGATCTGCATCGCGCAAGGCCGCATCCGCCACCGATTGGATAAGAGGCGCGGCGGGCGACAGGCTCGCGATCTCACGGGGCGATTTCCTTAACCGTCTTGCATCGACCGTGATGTTGCCCAGAGCGTCGCTCCCGGGCAGGCCACCGCGCGCGAGCAGCTCGGCGCGACCGACGGTTTCGCCCAAAACCGCATCCATACCCAAGACGCGCAGCCTGCCCGAGGGCCCTAACGCGCCATCACTCTCGGCTTTCAAGGGGTTGGGCTGGGGCTCTTCAACGATGGCATGGGCGTTCGTCCCGCCAAAACCGAAACTGTCGATGGCCATGCGGCGCGGGCCCGCGCCCGGCGGCTTTTGCCGCCAGGGCCATGGCGCGCGCATGACGCGTTCATCCAAGGGCGCGTCGATGGCCGGTGTCGGCGGAACCGTTTCGCTCTCAAACGCTTCAACGGCCTTGACAAGGCTCAAGAGGCCCGAGGCAGTCAACCAATGCCCGAGCCCCGCTTTCGCCGCGCCGATGGGCGGCGCATGGGCGCCGAACTCATCGGTTAAAACGCGCATCTCGGTCTCATCGCCGAGCTTGGTGCCGGTTGCATGGGCCTCAATCCAGTCAATTGACCCGCGCGCCAGGCCGCACGCGTCATAGGCGCGGGCAATCGCCGCTTTCTGGCCCTTGGGGTTGGGCGAAACGAGATGCTGGCCGCGCCCATCGGAGGCCAGACCAATCGCGCGCAGGATCGCATGGCACCCGGCATCGGCCCGGCGCGCGGGCATGATCAGACAGCCCACGCCCCCCTGCCCCAGAGCAAGCCCGCCGCTTCTGGCATCAAGCGGCAAGCTCGAAGCGCCGCCCGATGGCACAGCCTGGAGCGCTGAAAACCCCATGCTGGCAAAGAAAGCTTCCACAGAGGAGGCCGACACAACAAGCATGGCATCGGCCTTGCCCCCGCGGAGATAAAG
>JBCCTH010000022.1:0-20835 GCA_039198835.1 Pseudomonadota bacterium
AGCGCTTTAGCTTCGCTTTCCGACATCGACAGCGCGAAAAGACGGATGCGGCCCGCTTCGCCCGGGGCGATCTTGAGCCCGCTCATACCATCACCCCGGCCGATACGCCCCCGCGCGCCCCCGCGCGCTCCTGCATGAGCAGATCCATCGCCGCCATGCGCACGGCGACCCCCATCTCCACCTGCTCCTGGATCACCGAGCGGTTGATATCATCGGCCAGTTCGCCGTCGATTTCCACGCCCCGGTTCATCGGGCCTGGATGCATCACGATCGCGTCACCCGAGGCTGCCTTGAGCTTTTCGGCGTCGAGCCCGAAGCGATGGTAATATTCGCGCTCCGACGGGATAAACCCACCATCCATCCGCTCTCTTTGAAGGCGCAGCATCATGACGACATCAGCGTCCTTGAGCCCCACACGCATGTCACCATGGATCTCAACGCCCCAATCCCGCGCGCCCGAAGGGATCAGCGTGGGCGGCCCGATAAGACGCACGGCATTGCCGAGCTTGCGCAAAAGCAGAATGTTCGAGCGCGCCACGCGGCTATGGGCGATATCGCCACAAATCGCCACGGTGAGCCCAGTGACCCTTTTGAGCGCGCGCCGGATCGTGAGCGCATCAAGAAGAGCTTGCGTCGGGTGTTCATGCTTGCCGTCGCCGGCATTGAGCACCGCGCAATGCACCTTCTGCGCGAGAAGATCGACCGCGCCAGAATGCGGGTGGCGCACCACCAGAAGATCGGGGTGCATCGCGTTGAGCGTGAGCGCGGTGTCGATCAGGGTCTCGCCCTTCTTGATCGAAGAGGCTTGCATCGCCATCGACATAACATCCGCGCCCAGCCGCTGACCGGCAAGCTCGAAGGAGGCCTGGGTGCGGGTCGAATTCTCGAAGAACATATTGATCTGTGTGAGCCCCGAGAGCGCATCAGAATGCTTGCGGGCCGATCTGTTGAGCGCGACATAGCTATCGGAAAGGTCGAGGATGGCCGTGATCTCGGCGTTCGAAAGCTGCTGAATTCCGAGCAAGTGGCGCATGGGGATCCTTCGATTGCGATGGGTTTAGGGGGCGGCGCGAAGAGCGGCAAGGGGCATCGGGTGCATTTACCTGCGCGCGCGCGCGCCCTAGTCTTGCCCCATGAATGAGTGGGACTTTCACAAAGCCGCCGCCGAACTTGCCTGGCAGCTTGAATGCGGCGTCACAGAGACCATCGGCGAGGCTCCCGTGAACCGCTACGAAACGGCGGCCGAACCAGCGCGCGCGGCCGCGCCTGAGCAAAAATCAGCAGCTCTTGCGCCGATGTCCAATTCGATCCCCGGTGGTCCGGCACCCGCCGCTCCTGCGGCTCTTCTTCCTGATCCGGTGGCCGAGGCCGAAGCGCTCGCTGCGCAAGCCGTGTCGCTTGATGACCTCGCGCGCCTTCAGGCGGGGTTTGAGCGGTGTGAACTCAAGCGCGGCGCGCGGAACTTTGTCTTCTGTGATGGGGTGGCGGGCGCGCCGATCATGATCGTGGGCGAAGCGCCGGGCCGCGATGAGGATCGCGAGGGAAAGCCCTTCGTGGGCCGTGCGGGCCAGCTTCTCGACAAAATGCTCGCCGCCATTGGCGAAAGCCGTCAAAGCGGGGTCTACATCACCAACATCCTGCCCTGGCGACCGCCGCAAAACCGCGACCCAAAGCCCGATGAAGTGGCCATGATGCTGCCTTTTCTGCGCCGACACATCGCGCTTGCCGCGCCCAAGATCCTGATTGCCATGGGCAACCATGCCTGCATGGCGCTCCTGAACAAAAAGGGCATCACCCGCCTGCGCGGCCAATGGCACGAAGCAGAGGGCCTGCCCGTGCTGCCCATGCTCCACCCGGCCTATCTTCTGCGCCAGCCCCATGCCAAGCGCCAGGCCTGGGAAGATCTTCTGGCGTTGAAAGCGAAACTCGCATGATGCGGTGCGCCGCCCTTTTGCTGGCCCTCTCAATCTCTGCGGGGCAGGGGGCCATGGCGCAAGGCCTCAACGATCTCGGCGCGTTCTTCGCGCTGCATTCTGAGAACGCCACCTGGCTCAAACCTGATCGCGGGCCTGCAAATTGGCAGGTCGAGGTGAGCGGTGTCATCGTCACGAAGCGGGTCGCGCTCGATGGGCGCGAAACATACTCAGCCGTTGACATGTCAGGGGTCCCCTCGCCGCTTTGCCCGGCCTATTGGCTCTCGATTGCGGCGCGATACGCGCAAAGCTGCGCCGTGCCCTGGTCAAACGAAGAGAGCGCGGCCCAAAGCGCCGCACATGCCGATCTGATGGGCTTCATCGCCGCCAACGCCTATCCGCCCCGACCCGCGAGCGAGATCGAAGCCGCATTTGTACGCCGCGCGACTGCCGCTCTTGATTTCGAGGGAGATCGCTGCGCCGCGATGGCGGTTTTCGATGCTGTCTATCCGGCGCAGATCAAGCACGCACGCGCGGCCATGGCCCTGCCGCGCCTCGTGGTGGAAGCCCAATGCCCATGAGACCGATATGAGACCGATATGAGCACGATCGATGAGAGCCGGCCCTTCTTGCCCGTCAGGATCGCGATCTTGACTGTCAGCGATACCCGCACGACGGAAGATGACCGCTCCGGCGATACGCTTGTCGCCCGCGCGACGCAGGCCGGGCATACCGTTGTCGAGCGTGCGCTTGAAAAGGACGATCGCGCCGCGATTGCCCATAGGCTGCGGCGCTGGATCGCCGAGCCCCAGATCGATGTCATCATCTCGACAGGCGGCACCGGGCTCACCGGCCGCGATGTGACGGTTGAGGCGCATCGCGATGTCTATGAGAAAGAGATCGATGCCTTCGGCACCGTCTTCACCCACATCTCGATGGCGAAAATTGGCACATCGGCTGTGCAATCCCGCGCGACCGCCGGTGTCGCCGGGGGGACCTATCTTTTCGCGCTCCCCGGATCGACGGGCGCGTGCAAGGACGCCTGGGACGGTATTTTGCTGAAACAACTCGATTATCGGCACCAGCCTTGCAATTTTGTCGAGATTTTTCCGCGATTGGATGAACATCTTCGACGGAAATGATGACGCCCTGCGTATGAGCTTCATGGGCGGTCGGTTTTGCTTCGTTAGTTGGCGACCTATCTAACCGCTCACGCCATAGCCATTTGGACCTAAGCCATGCGTTTTCTCCGTCGCAGCCTCACCGGCCTCTTTCTCTTTTCGCTCACATTGGGCCTTGTTGCCTTTGGTCTGGGGCAAATGCGCGATGCCGCGCGAGCCATGGCCGAGGATGAAGGGCGGTCCTTTCCCGCGCGCGAGCGGTCTTTCGCGGTCAATGTCGTTGCCTTCGAGCCGGGGACAATCGCGCCAACGCTCGATGCCTTCGGTGAAATACGCTCGCGGCGCAGCCTTGATTTGCGTTCTGAGGTGCAGGGATCGGTGATTTATCTGGCGCCATCCTTCGTTGATGGCGGGCGCGTGATGCAGGGCGATAAGCTTTTGCAGATCGATCCGGCCAATGCCGAAAGCGCCTTGGCGCTCGCGCAGGCCGAGCTGAGCGAGGCCGAGGCTGAAGTCAAAGAGGCGGAGCGCGCGCTCCTTTTGAGCCGCGATGAGCTCGCGGCGGCTGAGGAGACAGTCACGCTGCAAGAGCGGGCGCTCGCGCGCCAGGAGGATCTCGTCGCGCGCGGTGTCGGAACAGAAGCCGCGCTTGAGGCGGCCGGCCTTTCGGCGAATTCGGCGCGTCAGGCTGTCTTGTCGCGCAGGCAGGCGATCCAGCAGGCAGAGCAGCGCGTCGCAACGACGAACGCGCGCGTTGACCGCGCCCGGATCGCGCTCACCGAGGCAGAGCGCGATCTTGAGAATACCACCCTTTTCGCAAGCTTTGACGGCGTTCTGAGCGATGTGGCCATCGTCGAAGGCGGGCGCATGGGCCAGAACGAGAAAGTGGCCACGATTGTCGATGACAGCGCGCTCGAGGTTGCGACGCGGGTGTCAACCGAGCAATATTCGCGGCTCATCGACGAAAGCGGCGCGTTGCGCTCGGCCGATGTCACGGTGACACTCGATGTCCTTGGCGCAGATATCATCGCCCGGGGCACGTTGAGCCGGGTGAGCGCTTCGGTGGGCGAAGGGCTCACGGGGCGTCTTTTGTTCGTGAGCCTGGACGATGCGCCGGGCTTTCGCCCCGGCGATTTTGTCAGCGTCGCGATTGAAGAGCCCGCTGTGCCCGGGGTCGCGCGGCTGCCCGCCTCGGCGCTAGGCTCTGGGAATACCATCCTCCTGATCAATGAGGATAACCGCCTGCGCGCCGAGCAGGTTGAGCTCGTGCGGCGGCAGGGCGATGATGTGTTGGTGCGCGCGCGCGGGCTTGCTGGGCAGCGCGTGGTGGCCGAGCGGTCGCCGCTTCTGGGCGCGGGCATTCTTGTGAACCCCATCGCGCCCGATGGCGCGTCGGCGCAGATGGCCGAGGTTCCCGCGACAATCGCTCTCGATGAGGAACGCCGGGCGCGGCTGATCTCGTTTATCGAGGGCAACAACCGGATGCCCGCCGAGGCCAAGGAGCGCGTGCTCGCGCAATTGCGGCAACCGGAGGTGCCCGAGGCCATGGTGCAACGCATCGAAGGACGCATGGGAGGCTAAGGCATGAAAGTTGGCGGCATCTTAAGCTATTTCACCCGCCACGGGACAGCGGCGAACCTGCTTCTCGTGATCCTGCTCGCCTCGGGGTTCTGGGCGTTCCCTCAGATGCGGGCGCAATTCTTTCCCGATGTGGTGGTCGATGACATAACGGTCATGACCCATTGGGATGGCGCGGGCGCCGAAGACGCCGATGAAGGCATCGTGCAGATCATGGAGCCCGCCCTTCTCGCCGTCGAAGGTGTCACAGGCACGACCGGGACATCCCGCGAAGGCGCGGGATATGTGACGCTCGAATTTGAGCCCGGCTGGGATATGGCGCGCGCCGCCGATGATGTGCAAACCGCCGTCGATGCCGTCGCGGGCGATTTGCCCGAAGGGGCCGAAGAGCCCGAAGTGCGCCGCGGGACATGGCGGGACCGGGTGACCGATGTGGTCATTCGCGGGCCTGTCGCAGTGGAGCAGATCGGCCTCTTCGCCGATGAATTCGTTGCGCGTCTTTATGCCGAGGGCGTGACCCGCACGACGATCCGGGGCGTGGCCTCGCCATCAACCATCGTCGAGGTCACCTCGCTCTCACTCATTCAGAATGATGTGACGCTGCGCGAGATCGCGGAGGCGATCCGCGCCGAGGCCGTGGCAGACCCGGCGGGCGATGTCGCGGGGTCGGCGCGGGTGCGCACCGGCGTGGCGAAACGATCACCCGATCAGATCGGTGATATCGTGCTGCGCTCAAATCCTGATGGGTCAAAGCTTCTGGTGAGCGATGTTGCGCGCGTCGAGGTCGAGGGAATTGACCGCGCGCGGGCCTATTTCGTGGGGGATGATCCGGCGGTCTCGATCCGGGTGGATCGCTCGCCCTCTGGCGACGCCATCGAGATGCAGCGCATCGTCGAGCGCGTGGCCGCCGAACAAACAGCGACCTTGCCCGATGGTGTCCAGATCGAGCTCATTCGGACCCGTGCCGAGGCGATCACAGGCCGTCTCAACATCCTCGTTGATAACGGCCTCGTGGGCCTCGCGCTTGTCGTGGGCTTGCTCTTTCTCTTCCTGAACGCGCGCGTGGCGTTCTGGGTCGCGGCGGGGATCCCGGTTGCGATGTCGGCGGCGCTGGCGCTGATGTTTCTCTCGGGCCTGACGATCAACATGATCTCGCTTTTCGCGCTCATCATCACGCTCGGTATCGTCGTCGATGATGCCATCGTGGTGGGCGAGCATGCCGATTACCGGCGGCGCACGCTGGGCGAAGCGCCCGCCGTCGCCGCCGAAAACGCGGCCAGGCGCATGTTCACCCCAGTCTTTTCAGCCACGATCACGACGATCATCGCCTTTTACGGGCTCACGGCCATTGGCGGGCGCTTCGGCGATCTGATTGTCGCGGTGCCTTACACGGTGATCGTCGTGCTCATCGCGTCGCTCATCGAATGCTTCCTGATTTTGCCCAACCACATGTCACATGCGCTGGCGCATAGCGACAAAGAGCACTGGTATGATTGGCCCTCCCGGCAGGTCAACCGTGGGTTCAACTGGGCGCGCGAGCGGCTCTTCCGCCCGTTCATGCATTTCGTGATCTGGGCGCGCTACCCGTTCGTGGCGCTCGCTTTCGTGGTGCTTGCCTCGCAGATCACGCTCTTCATGCGCGGTGATGTGCAATGGCGCTTCTTTAACGCGCCTGAACAAGGGTCGGTCACCGGCAATTTCGCCATGGCGCCGGGTGCCACGCGCGAAGACAGCCTCGCGCAGATGCGCGAGATGCAGCGCGCCGCAGAAGAGCTCGGCGCGGAATATGAAGAGCGCTTCGGCGTTAACCCGATCGTCTACGGCCTCGCGGAAGTTGGCGGGAATTCAGGCCGCGCCATCGCCGGCTCCGAGACGAAAGACCCCGATCAGCTTGGCTCCTTCGCCATCGAGCTCATCGATGCCGATCTTAGGCCCTATTCCTCCTTCGCCTTCGTTTCCGAATATCAGGACCGCGTGCGCCGTCACCCGCTCGTGGAGACGATCAGCTTTCGCTCCTGGGGCTCGGGCCCGGGCGGCGCGAGCCTCGCGGTGGATTTCCAGGGGGCCGATGCTGAAACGCTCAAAGCGGCCTCGCTCATGCTCCAGGGGGAGCTCGCGCAGTTCCCCGAAGTGTCAGCGGTCGAGGATAATCTCGCCTATGACAAGGAAGAGCTGATCCTCGAGCTCACGCCGCAGGGCTCTTTTCTGGGCTTCTCCATCGATGATCTGAGCCGCGTCCTGCGCGACCGGCTCAGCGGGGTCGAGGCGGCCTCATTCCCCGATGGCGTGCGCTCGGCGACGATCACCGTAGAGCTTCCGGAAGGCGAGCTCACCGCCGATTTCCTCGAGCGGACGCAGCTGAGAACGCAGGCAGGCGGCTATGTCCCGCTGGCCGATATCGTGAGTGTGGACAGGCGCACGGGCTTTTCCACGGTGCGCCGCGAGAACGGCATTCAGTTGATCACCGTCTCAGGGGAGCTTTCAGAGGATGATCCCGCGCGGGCCACCGAGATCCAGGAGATCCTCGCGCAGGATATCCTGCCGCGTGTGGCCGAGCGCCACAGCGTCGCATTCGAGCTCTCCGGGCTCGCCGAGCAAGAGCGCGATTTTCTCTCTGATGCGCGCACCGGGCTCATCCTTGTCTTGGGCGGCATCTTCCTCACGCTGGCCTGGATCTTCTCAAGCTGGACACGGCCGCTCGTTGTGATGTTCATCATCCCCTTCGGCCTCATCGGGACGATCTATGGCCATTACGTCTGGGGCGTTCCGCTCTCGATGTTCTCGGTGGTGGGGCTCCTGGGCATGACGGGGATCATCATCAACGATTCCATCGTTCTGGTGACAACCATCGATGAATATGCCGAAGAGCGCGGCCTCATTCCCGCGATTATCGATGGGGCCTGTGACAGGCTGCGGCCGGTGATGCTCACCACGCTGACAACCGTGCTCGGGCTCACGCCGTTGCTCTATGAGGGCTCAAGCCAGGCGGAGTTTCTCAAACCCACCGTGATCACGCTTTCCTATGGTCTGGGCGTGGGGATGTTCCTCGTGCTTCTCGTGGTGCCCGCGATCCTCGCGATGCAGCAGGATTTCGGCGCGCAACTCCGCGCGTTCCGGCGGGCGCTGAGCCTCGGCGGGAGAGCGCCGCAAGCGGGCGTTTCAGCGCTTGTTGGCCTGGCGGGCGTGGGCGCAGCCTTCGTCGTCACATTGGGCTGGACGCTCGTTACCGGCGGCATGCTGCCCGCTCTCGCAGAGCTTTTGGGGCGTGATGGCATGGCGGCGGCGCTCGGCGTGTTCCTGGCGATAGCGGCGGCGCTGAGCCTGGCGATTTGGGCGGTCGGCGGGCTTTTGGTCGGCGGTGCGCGTGCGGCGCGCGGCGCGGCCTAGGGCCGTCTTGGCCTTTCACCGCAAAACGGTCATCGCGCGAGGGGGGGCACCCTAGCGCGTGCTGCACCCTTGGATATCGACGGCTGTGTTTGAGCCAAACACTGTGACGCGAATGCCCGAGCGGTCCACCGCCAAAGGTGCTGCGTTATAGCGGATGAGCTCGGTCTGGGCGGTGAGCGTGTCTCCGTCGCGGCGCAGCCGGGGCTCGGCGACCCAGATCGAGGGATCGCTTGTTTCGATGGCCGCCGCTTCGCCGCGCCCGATGCGCGGCATCGTGATCTCTACGGTGAGCCCGAGGCCGTCTTCGCTCGGCGCGATCAAACAAGCCACATGCGTCACCCGCGCTTCATCTTCCGTGAGTGGGCGATCGCCGAGGGCGGTCAGAATGTCCTGATCGGCGCTGCCCTCGGCGGGTAAAAGCGCATCAAGCGACACAAAAGCGGGGATACAGATCTCTTCGCAAATGCCCAACGAGACCTCCGCGCGCAAATGGATCGGCTTTGCGGGATCCTCGCGCAGGACATGGAGCGGGATCACGACCTCATCATCGTATCCAATCGAGCGCATGCCGTTCTGAGTGAAGATGTCCGGCACCGGCCAATGCGGCACGACCTCCGCGACATTCTCAGACGCGCTCCAGTCAAAATCCGGCGGGATACCGGCATCGCCAGGGGCGCGCCAATAGGTCTTCCAGCCATGGGCGAGGGTGAGCTTGAGCGCAGCGATATGCGTGCTGTCGGCTTCGCGCCATCCGGGCAGCACCTCTACGGCGATAACATCGCCATTTTGGCCCGAAGGGCGGGCATTGGCCTCCTGTGCCGCGACGCTCGTCGCCACCGCAGCCAGACCAACCCAAGAGAGCACAGATTTTAGCACCCGCCCTAGGTAGGCTGTGCGTTCGCAAGGCGAAAGTCACAAAAGCGGGACCGCGCGTGAGTATTGTCGCTCCGCCTCACTTGTCAGGACGGGCCATCAAAGCCACATGTAATCCATGGCCGACAGCGAGCTTGTTCCCCAGACCGAATTGGCCGGTCACCTTCTTATCGCGAGGCCCAGCATGGGCGATCCGCGGTTTGACAAGGCGGTGATCTATCTCTGCGCCCATTCTGGCGAAGGGGCGATGGGGCTCATCGTCAACAAGCCCGCCGAGGATATGCGCTTTTCTGATTTGCTCGAGCAGCTCGATATCCCCTCGGCCACCAACACCAGGGATGAGATCCGGGTGATGTTTGGCGGGCCAGTGGAGCATGGCCGCGGTTTTGTTCTGCATTCGACCGATTACACTTCCAATGACAGCACGCTCAAGGTCGATGACGGCGTGGGCATGACGGCGACGCTCGATATCCTGCAAGACATCGCCCATGGCCAGGGCCCGAAATCATCGATCCTCGCGCTGGGCTATTCCGGCTGGGGTCCAGGGCAACTTGAAGGCGAGATCGCCGCCAATGGCTGGCTCACATGCCCCGCCTCGCCGGACCTGATATTCAGCGAAGGGACAGATGCCAAATGGATCGCCGCGATCCGCAGTTTGGGCATTGATCCCCTGATGTTGTCATCTGAGGGCGGCCGCGCCTGAGAGCGGTTGCCAAAGCGGCGCGCAATGCCCACTTTCAGGCCATGGATGATAAGACCCGTATCGAGCTTGAAGCCGCCGCCTTTCGCCGCTTGCGCGCCCACCTCATGGAAGAGCGCAAGGATGTTCAGAACATCGACATGATGAACCTCGCCGGCTTTTGCCGGAATTGCCTGTCGCGGTGGTACCAAGAAGCCGCCGCCGAGCGCGGCATCGAGATGTCAAAAGAAGACGGGCGCGAGGCCTTCTATGGGATGCCGTTCTCCGAGTGGAAGGCCACGTATCAGAAAGAGGCAAGCCCCGAGGCGCAGGCGGCCTTCAAAGCCAGCCACTGAGCCCGGGATCGGCGCGCCTTAATAGACGTCGCCCTTGTCAACTTTCTTCGAGAACTCGGTTTCGCCGCCTTCGGCGAGCAGTTTTGCTTGATCGACCCAGCTATCGCGTGTCACGCGGCCCTTGAAGCCTTCGAGATTGGCGTCCACCCAGGCGACCTCATCGGCGGTCCATGAGGCGATTTGGTCGAAGTGGAAGAAGCCGAGCTTGAAGCAGAGCTTTTCGAGCTTCGGCCCGATCCCCTTGATGCGCTTGAGATCGTCTGGCGCGCCGCCGCGCGCCTCGCTAAGGGCTTCGGGCTTCACGCCCTCATCTTCGCCTTCGATGATCCCGTCGCCGTCAAAATCCTTGCTGTCTTCAGCGACGGGTTTGGGGGCGGGCTCCGGCGCGGGGTCGGTCTCTTGCATCTGAGGCGCGACAGGCGCGCTGACCTTGGCGCTGCGCAGGTCTTCGATTTCCGCTTCCAGCGCTTTGACACGGGCATCCTTTTCGGTGTGAAGCGCCTTGCATTTTGCCAGATCAGCCTTGAGCGTTGCGGCTTCATCCGATGATCCCGCAATATTGGTCACCTGGCGACGACCCCAGATGATCCAGCCCGCGATGAGACCGATGAGCGCGGCGAGCAGGATAAGCACCCAAATCTCGCCCAGTAAGAAACCCCAGTTCTGAAACATGCCCGTACCCCTTTATTACCCTTTAGTCGCGTTCAGCTGTCCGACCATGTGATTTCCGTGCGCCGGTTGGCGGCGCGCCCCTCGGCTGTGTCATTATCGGCGATGGGCCGGCTCTCGCCATATCCCGCCGAAATCATCAGGCCCCGCGGCACACCCCGCGCGCTGAGCGCGGCAACGACCGCATCGGCGCGCTCCTGGCTCAGCGCGAGGTTCGCCACTTCATCGCCTTGCGCGTCTGTGTGACCTGCCACTTCGATCATCAACGTCGGTCGCCCCTCGATGCAATGGAGCATCGCCGCCGACAAAGCGTTGACCGCCCGCACCGAGCGCAGATCAAGTTGCGCCGATCCGGTCAAGAAATTGATCTTCGTCTCCGCGAGGATCGCCTCGCTTTGCGCGGTGCAACCCGCGACGCTTTGCTCGAAGTCATAGATCGGCAGCCAGGAGAACCCTGAGAACCGCTCATCGCGCCCGGCGGCCACCTTGAAGCGGGTGTCGCCGATCTCGGGAAGCTCCGCTTCAACGATCTCGGGCGTGACGCTGAACACCTCTTCGACCTCTTCCACGAGCAAGGCAACATCCACCCCAGGAGACGGTGTCAGACTCAGGGCCTCAACGCTCTCCGGGCCAAATTGCGCGCTCAGCGCATCAACTTCGAAAAGAAGGCCTCCCAACGGCTCGATCTTGCCGTCGAGCGCTGTCGCGTCGCCCACGAGGCCCATGCGCCCGGCATTTTCGATCTCGCTCAGCCCAAGGCGAGCGGCGATGCTGTCGCCGCCGAGACCCTGAGGCAGTTTGCCGGAAAGGCGCGCGCCGCTTGAAGCGTCATAGGCGACGGTGAAGGCCGGTGGTGTGCCGTCATCGCGGGTGGAAATGTCTTCAACGAATTCATAGCTCTCGAGAGCTGCGAGCGCGGCCGCCTTTTCGACCGGCGTGCGCGCTGTCCCGCTGATCGACAATGTCGGCTCGCCTTCGGCGTCGGCGCTGTCGAGCACGCTGAAAAGGCCGCTTTCAAGCGCGTCGAGCGCGGTGATCCCGGCTGCGGCAGCGCTCAGAAAGCGCGGGCTATTCGCATCGATCTCGGCCACGCGCATGCCATCGCCAAAGCTCTCGACGCCCAGATCCGCGGGCGCGCTCTGGAACGGCAATTTGCCCGACAGATCGAGGCCGTCGCCTTCAAGCTCCGCTGTCATCTGCATCGGCACGCCGTCATCAGCAAAGACCACGTCGATCACAGGGGCCACGCCCGAAGGCAGCGCGGCGAATGCTTCATTGACTTGGTCAAGGCCCGCGCGCGTCACGCTGCCGCTGATGCGCAATGTGGCCGGTCCGCCGGGCTCTGCTGCATCGGTCACGGTCATGCGGCCCGTATCGAGGGCTGCGAGCGCGGTGAGCCCAGTGCGCACCGTGTCAAGAAAGCCATCTGCATTGGCATCGACTTCCGAGACGATCATCGCTTCGCCAAATTCGGCAATCCCGATGCTCTCAGGCGCGGTCCCAAAGGGCATCTTGCCCAGAAGCTTGACCATGCCGCCCGATTTCTCGGCGTTGATACCAAGCGGCAGACCATCGTCGAGGGGCGTGAACTCTGTCACCAGATCAAAGCCTGCCGGAAGGGTCGCCACATCATCGAGCGCGGCGGCGATGGCGCTGCGCGTGCCGCTCCCCGTGAGGGTGAGGGTCGTGCCTTCAAGCGTCAGCGTCCCGTCTTGCAATCGCGCAAGCGCGGCGAGCCCGGCGCTTGCGGTGGCCTCAAAGCCCGGCGGCCCGAGGGGGACAGGGGCCTCGATGGGCCCTTCAAGCGCAAGGCCCGTTTCAAACGGCAGCTTGCCATCGGCGCTCAGGCTGCCCTCGCTTTTGACGACGGATAGTCTCAGCGGCGAGCCGTCATCGAGCGCCCTGAGATCAACGATCGTGTCGCCCGGGGCGGCGAGAGCGGCGCGGATGTCATCGGCAACCGCCGGGGTTGGCGCCGTCCCCGTGAGGGTGAGCGCCGGTGTTGTGCCATCGGCAACGCTTAGCGTGCCCTCGACCAGTCTGGAAAGCGCGCCGAGCCCGGCGGCGGAGAGGCTGGTAAAATCAGGTGAGATCGGGGCGATCTGCGCCACGCGCACATCTTCGCCAAACGCTTCAATGCCAAGATCGGCTGGGGTCGTGCCCGCCGGAAGCTTGCCAGCGATCTCCAGCGCCTCGGGCGATTGCGTCGCGTTCAGCGAGAAGGGCAGGCCGTCATCCTCGACGTCGATCTCGGTGGTGACAGCGTACCCCGCCGGCAGCGCCGCAAGCGCGGCCTCGGCCTCATCCTTCTCGACCGGGGTCGCGGCGAGGCCTTCCAGGAAGAGCGTCTGGTCTTCGAGGGTAAACACACCTGACTTCAGAAAGCTGAGCGCGCCATGGCCTTGGGCGGCGGTCTGTGTCCAGGCGGTATCGGGCGCCCCGGAGGCGACAACAAGTTCTCCCGCGCCGGGCCCGATTGTCTGGGCCAAGACGGCACGCGCCGTCTCAGAGGGGATCACCCCGTCGAAATCGAAGAGCTCGGCGTCTTTGCGCATGGTGACCGCGAAAGGCGAGACAGGTGGAACCAGATCGAGATCGTCGCGCACAACGCGCTGACCGTCGACATCTTCCAACGCGGCCAGGATCGCGGATTTCTCGGCTTCGCTATCTGCCAGGCCGCTGACGACAATGTCGCGCCCCGACACCGTGACATCGACGGCATGGATGGTATCTGAAACAGCTTCTGCCGCCTCTTCCCCGATCTCCCCTTCGATGTCGGGCGCATAGCCCGCCGTGCCCCACCAACCCAACGCTCCCGCGCCGATAACAAACACCGCTCCGCCGAGTATACCGCGCACAAAACCCCCTTCACCGCCCCACTCTTAGACGGTTAACTTTTTGTGCAGAGGCGGACGGCTGAGATCAAGCCCTGATACCCAGGGGCGCGGCATCTTGCGGCGCAATTGCCCTCCATCGCGCAGTAAAGCTGCAACCTGCGCGGGCTAGATCGCCTTTTTCAGGCTCTCATCGAGATAGATTTCGCGCAGCCGTCGGCTCACATCGCCCGGCGCGCCCGTGCCCACCGGTGCGCCGTCGATCGCCACGACCGGCATCACGAATGTCGAGGCCGAGGTGACAAAGGCCTCATCGGCCGCTTTCGCCTCTTCGATGGTAAAGGCGCGCTCTTCGACTTTCATTTGCGCCTCGCGCGCGAACCGCAAGACAGCCGCTCGCGTGATCCCATGGAGGATATCGTTGGAAAGCTGGCGTGTGATGATGGTGTCGCCCTTGACGATGTAGGCATTGTTTGAGGTGCCCTCGGTGACGGCACCGTCCTGCACCATCCATGCATCATCGGCACCCTCGGCCTTCGCCATCATCTTGCCCATGGAGGGATAGAGAAGCTGCACCGTCTTGATATCGCGGCGGCCCCAGCGCTGATCCTCGATGGAAATGACCTTGATGCCTGTCTCGGCGGCGGGCGCGTTCGCGAGGCCCGGCTTCGCCTGGGTGAAGAGAACGATGGTCTGTGGCGTGCCTTCTGCGGGATAGGCGAAATCACGATCCGCCGCGCCGCGCGTGACCTGGAGATAGACAAGCCCTTCATCGATCCCGTTCTCGTCGACGAGCCTGCGGTGAACCTCGAGCAAAGCCGCCTTATCGAGCGGCATCTCCATGTCGAGCTCGCTGAGCGAGCGCTCGAGCCTGAGCGCGTGGCCGTCGAAATCGATGAGCTTCCCGCCGAGCACGCTCGTAACCTCATAGACCCCGTCGGCGAAGAGGAACCCGCGATCAAAAATCGAGACGGTTGCCTCGTTTTCCGCGAGGTACTCTCCGTTCACATAGACAAGGCGGGTCATTGGGGCGGCTCCTCTGGCGGATGCGATGGCTCTGGCGGGATGCGCGATTTTGCGCCAAGTCTCAAGGGCCACCATGCCGCAAGAGGATTGTGCCGTGCCATCTGCTCCCCAATATCTCGCCCCCGCATCGATCATGTTTCTGGCGGGCGTGGGCATCCCGATTTTGGCCTCGCTCAACGCGACGCTGGGTCAGCGGCTCGGCTCGCCGGTCGCGGCGGCGGTGATCCTCTTCGCGGTTGCTCTTTTGACGGCAGCTCTCGCCCTCTTGGTCCTGCGACCGAGCTTCGCGGGGGTCACCGCCGCGCCGAAAGGGCTTTTCATGGGCGGTGTGCTGATCGCCTTTTATGTGCTCTCGATCACCTGGATCGCGCCAAGCTTCGGGATCGGCAATGCCGTGTTCTTCGTGCTTCTGGGGCAGCTTTTGTCAGCGGCGCTGATCGATCATTTCGGGCTGTTTGGGGCGCGTGTTCTGCCGATGTCGCCGCTGCGGGCGATGGGCATTTTCGTCATGGGCGCGGGCGTGTTTCTGACGCAGATCGCGGGCCGGTAGACGGTCGCAGTCCCGCATTCGATGGGGGGCCTCTCGCTTTTTGCGCAAGGGGTGAGGCCCCGGATCACGTCCAGCGCTGCCACGGCGCTAGCCCCAGAGCGCGGCCTTGGGCGGATGGACGCCGCGCGCATCATAGCAAAGCGGCGGCTCACGGTCGCGCGCGAGGAGGAGCGGCCCGTCGAGATCAACGATGACCGCGCGCTGGGCCACGAGCGTCGCCGGGGCCATGGCCAGCGACGAGCTCACCATGCAGCCCACCATGATGCCATAGCCCTCGGCCCGCGCCGCATCGCTCAGCGCAAGCGCCTCGGTGAGGCCGCCGGCCTTATCGAGCTTGATGTTGATCATGTCATACTTACCCCGGAGTGCGGGCAGCGAGGCGCGGTCGTGGCAGCTCTCATCCGCGCAAACGGGCAGCGGACGCGCCATATGCGCCAACGCCTCATCATCGCCCGCCGGGAGCGGCTGTTCCACGAGCTTGACGCCCAAGCGCACCATGTGCGGCGCAAGCTCCGCATAGATCTCCGCCGTCCAGCCCTCATTGGCATCGACGATTATGTCAGCGTCGGGCGCCCCGCGCCGCACCGCCTCGAGGCGGGGCATGTCGTCGGGCGTCCCCAGTTTGATTTTCAGGAGCGGCCGGTGGGCGTTCTCGCGCGCCTGCGCTTCCATCGCCTCGGGCTCCGCGAGCGAGAGCGTATAGGCCGTCACCCGCGCTTCGGGTTTCCCAAGCCCGGCAAGCTCCCAAGCCCGCTTTCCCGCGGCCTTCGCCTCCAGATCCCACAGCGCGCAATCCACCGCGTTCCGCGCCGCCCCCGGCGCGAGCGCCTCGGCCAACGCCGCACGCTCGATATCGGACCCAAGCCCGGCGATCTGCGCCTCAACACTCTCTATCGTTTCGCCATAGCGGGCATAGGGCACACCTTCTCCGCGCCCCACATGGCCGCCCCGCGCCACCTCGACCGAGATCACCTGCGCCTCGGTTCGTGAGCCGCGCGAAATCGTAAAGACATGCGCCAGGGGAAACGTGTCACGCCGCACCAGGATCATCGTGCTCCACCTTCATTTTTCCAAAAATACTCTTGCCTCTTGCCCCTTGCCCCTTGCCCGGGCAGCGGTCGCATGACCGCGCGGAGGGGAGGCTTCCCTCAAATCGACGCAAGCGCATCCACCAGCCTGCCCGCGCCGTGTCGAAAAGGATCGACCGTCACCAAGCCCATCTCGCCCTCCACCTCTGCGCAATAGGCGCGGGCGTCCTCTTCGCTCAGATGCTGGGTGTTCACGGAGATGCCGGTAATGAGGCAGGCGGGGTTTGCCACGCGGGCCATCGTGAGCGCGATATCGGCCAATTCCGGGAGGTTGGGGAGGCCGTAATTCGGCAACCCGCGCATATGGCGTCGCGTGGGCTCATGGGAGAGGATCAGCGCGTCGGGTTGGCCGCCATGGATCAGCGCCATCGTCACGCCGGAATAGGAGACATGATAGAGCGATCCCTGACCTTCGATGATGTCCCAGTGATCGGGCGCATTGTCGGGCGTAAGCCATTCCACCGCACCGGCCATGAAATCGGCGATCACGGCGTCGAGCGGCACGCCGCGGCCCGTGATCAGGATGCCCGTCTGACCGGTGGGCGCGAAGGTGCTTTTGAGGCCGCGTTTGCGCATCTCGGCATCGACAGCGAGCCCGGTATACATCTTGCCCACCGAGCAATCGGTGCCGACGGCCAAAAGGCGCTTGCCGCTGCGCTTGATCCCATTGGCAATCGGATAGGCCACGGAGGGGATGCGCACATCATGAAGCTGCGTGCCCGCGCGCTTGGCTTCGGCGACGAGATCATTTTCATCGCGCAAAAGGTTATGGAGCCCGGAGGCCACATCATAGCCCATGCGCAGCGCGGCGCGGATAACATCCTTCCAGGCCTCTGAGATGACGCCACCCCGGTTGGCAACACCGATCACGAGGGTTCTGGCCCCCTTCGTCTGCGCTTCCTCCAGGCTGATATCCTGAAGACCGACATCGGCCCCGCAGCCGGGCATGCGAAGCTGGCCGACAGCATTTTCAGGCCGCCAGTCCCTGATCCCCTGGGCGACCTTTGCCGCGAGTTGATCGGGCGCGTCGCCGAGAAAGAGAAGATAGGGCGTGGGAATCATCTGAGCCTCCGGACTTGGCCTGAGCCTAGGTTGTTGAAGGCGGCGGCGGCGAGCGAATAGCGAAGCCGAATGAAAAATTTGCGCCGTTTTTCACGATCTTCCGGGGACGCTGCATGAAATAGCGCCACTCAGCATCGAGGGGGGATCATGGGCCGCTCTGGCGAGAGTTTGGACGCGTGGCAAGACCGGGCCCGCCCGCCTCCCCCTCCCCCGTTGTGTGGGGCCCCGGGGGGCGCGCGGCGCGCGCGCCCCCGGCTGGAGTAATTGGGGGGGCGGTGGGCGCGCGCCCCCGGCAGGAATAACTGGGGGCGCGCTGCGCGCGGCCTTCGGCGAGATTTAACAGGGAAGCTGCCGCCATCAGACATCCTTTACCTTGCGGTTCATCGCGCAAGATCATATCGGCAGCCGCAACGCCAACGAAACGATCTTGCGAGGCCGCCCATGTCCTTTCGCCTTCAACCCGCCCCGCCCGCGCGCCCGAACCGCTGCCAGCTTTTCGGCCCAGGCACCCGCCCCGCGAACTTTGAAAAGATGGCCGCAAGCGCAGCCGACGTCATCAATCTCGATCTCGAAGACAGTGTCGCCCCCGATGATAAAGAGGCCGCCCGCGCCAACATCATCGCCGCCATCGGAGATGTGGATTGGGGTAAAAAGACGCTGAGCGTGCGCATCAACGGGCTCGATACGCCCTATTGGTATCGCGATGTGGTCGATCTTCTGGAGCAGGCGTCTGACCGGCTCGACCAGATCATGATCCCCAAAGTGGGGAACGCCTCTGATATCTACGCCGTGGATGCATTGGTCACGGCGATCGAGCGCGCCAAGGGCCGCGAGAAACCGATTTCGTTTGAAGTCATCATCGAGAGCGCCGCGGGCATCGCCCATGTCGAAGAGATCGCCGCCGCGTCGCCGCGCATGGCGGCCATGAGCCTGGGCGCGGCTGATTTCGCCGCCTCCATGGGGATGGCCACAACGGGGATCGGCGGCACGCAGGAAAATTACTACATGATCCGAGAGGGCGTGAAGCACTGGTCCGATCCCTGGCACTGGGCGCAAGCCGCCATCGTGGCTGCTTGTCGCACATATGGTGTCTTGCCGGTTGACGGGCCGTTTGGTGACTTTGGCGATGACGAAGGCTACCGCGCGCAAGCGTTGCGCTCTGCGACGCTCGGGATGGTCGGCAAATGGGCGATCCACCCCAAGCAGGTCGGACTGGCCAACGAGGTCTTTACCCCGTCAGAGGCAGCCGTGACCGAGGCAAAAGAGATCCTCGCGGCGATGGAAGAGGCCAAGGCATCTGGCGCGGGAGCGACCGTTTACAAGGGCCGCCTCGTCGATATCGCGTCGATCAAGCAGGCCGAAGTGATCGTGAAACAATCAGAGCTTTTGGCGCAGTAGCGGACGATCTGTGCAGCTTGCAGTTCGCTCCTGGCCTTGTCGCGGGTCGCGAACGACGCGGCACGCTGTGCAAGCGATGATCGCGCGGCGCATGCTCTCTGGCATGCGCCGCGCGCACCGTTGCCATGGTAGACCGCCAGCGACCTTGCCGGATATGGGCGGCGGCCGAAGTCGCCGGGCTTTCGTCACCCGCCTGCGCGATTTAAGTGCCGCCCGGGCAGGTTCTCTTTCAAAAGAATCTCAATGCGAATTTTGTCCTGAGACGCAATGAGCGGGCGGTGATCGCACTGGGCGCGGAGTTTGCGGATCGCAGCGCGAATGACATGCCCCGGATCCTGGACGATGAGAGCGTCGATATTGCCGCTCTCAAGATATTTCAGCGTCATCGGGGTGCCTTCATGGGCGATGATCGTGAAGTCTTTGCCCGGCAAGAGCGTGTCGATCTCGGGGAGCAACGTGCTCGCTTCCGTGCCCATGGCATAGAGTGCCACGATGTCAGGGTGGTTTGTGAAACACGCTGTCAGGATGTCAGTCGCGCGTCGCGGATCGCCGTAGGTTTCGAGCGTTGGGAGGGCTTCAAGGCCTGGAAAGATGTCTTGCAACAGGGCGTCAAAGCCGTTTCGGCGGGCGGCGCTGTCGGAGGACAGCATTGTTTCCGTGATCACCGCGACTTTCCCGCCCGCCGCTTTGCAGAAGCTTCCTAGCAAGCGGGCGGCGGTGCGTCCGGCGGCCATGTTGTCGATCCCTACGAAATCGATTGAGCCCGCTTCGTCCGACCCGGAGATCAAGCGCACCACATGCACACCCCGCTCTTTGATGCGGGTGATAGCGTCTCGCACCTGGGGGCTGTCAGGCGCAAGGATCGCCACGCCGTCATAATCTTCGACTTTGATTTTTGAGAGGATTTCCACGGTTCTGTGAGGGTCTGGAAGCAAGCGCCTCTGCACCGAGACATCGACGTTGTCAGCTTTGAGAGTTTTGGTCAAAGCCTTGATTTCGCCTTGCAACTCTTCGAGGAACTCGCCGTTCGCCTTGGGCAGGAAGTAGCCAAAGCGGTAAATGCGCTGCTTGGCGAGGTTGGCGGCCTGGAGATTTCTCTCAAAGCCCAGTTCCTCGATGGCCGATTGGACGGCTTTCACCGTCTTTTCTTTGACGCCGGGCCTGCCATTGAGCACGCGATCAACGGTGGATCGGCTCATGCCGAGGTGATTTGCGAGGTCTTTGGTCGTCGGTCGCATTGCGCCAGTCAAAGCTTTTCGGGGTCGTTGCCGCCTGATTTTTAAGGAAAGTCTCGCGGATTGTAAATCAAGATGACGCACGTGTGTCAGAAATTCCTTGTTTTGACGCACGTGCGTCATTTATCGAAGTCCCACAAACGATTCGTGGCGACAGGCCCCGAACAAACCAAAGGGAGGAGCTTCACCATGAAGATCCAATTCGCTTGCTCGGCCGCTATCGCCGCGCTCATGACATCCGCGCCCGCGGCTTGGTCCGCCGATCTCACGCTGTGCTGGGCCGCATGGGACCCCGCCAACGCGCTCGTCGAGCTTTCAAAGGATTTCGAGGCCGAGAGTGGGCATTCCATGAGCTTCGAATTCGTCCCATGGCCAAATTTCGCGGATCGGATGCTCAACGAGCTCAATTCCGGCGGCGGGCTCTGCGATCTGCTCATCGGCGACAGCCAGTGGATCGGCGGTGCAGCCGAGAACGGGCAATATGTGAAGCTCAACGATTTCTTCGACGCCAACGGCATCGACATGGCTGATTTCATCCCGGCCACCGTCACCGGATATGCTGAATGGCCCAAGGCCACCCCGAACTACTGGGCGCTTCCCGCCTTTGGTGACGTGGTGGGGTGGACCTACCGCAAGGATTGGTTTGAGCGCCCTGAGTTTCAGGCTGAGTTCAAAGCCACCTACGGCCGCGATCTCGGCGTGCCTGCAACGCTAGATGAACTCAAGGATATCGCGCAGTTCTTCCAGGGCCGCGAGATCGACGGCACCACAGTCTACGGCGCGGCGATCTACACCGAGCGAGGCTCGGAAGGGATCACCATGGGCGTGACAAACGTGCTCTATAATTACGGGTTCGACTACAACAACCCCGATCAGCCCTACGACCTGCCCGGCTTCGTGAACTCCGCAAGCGCGGCAGCGGGGCTGGAATTCTATAAAGAGCTTTATGACACCGCCACGCCGCCGGGATCGTCGAACTGGTACATGGGCGAAAACATCGACGCCTACAAATCAGGGCAGGTGGCGCTTCAGATGAATTTCGCGTTCATTTGGCCGGGCGTCGAGG
>JBCCTH010000023.1:0-19999 GCA_039198835.1 Pseudomonadota bacterium
CGGCGGCGACCCAGTGCTTTACCAGCATATCCTCTGGTTCTTTGGGCACCCCGAAGTCTACATCGTTATCCTGCCCGGCTTTGGCATCATCTCCCACGTGATCGCCACGTTCTCACGCAAGCCCGTCTTCGGCTATCTGCCGATGGTTTGGGCGATCATCGCCATCGGCGCGTTGGGGTTCGTCGTGTGGGCGCACCACATGTATACGGTTGGCATGAGCCTGACCCAGCAATCCTACTTCATGTTGGCGACCATGGTGATCGCGGTGCCCACCGGCGTCAAAATCTTCTCCTGGATCGCGACGATGTGGGGCGGCTCGATTGAGTTCAAATCGCCGATGATGTGGGCGATTGGTTTTGTATTCATGTTCACTGTGGGGGGTGTCACCGGGATCGTGCTGTCGCAAGCGCCCGTGGACCGCGCCTATCATGATACCTATTATGTGGTCGCGCATTTTCACTATGTGATGGCCATCGGCGCGGCTTTCGCGATTTTCGCGGGGTGCTACTTCTATGTGCCGAAGATGTCTGGCAGGATGTATCCGGAATGGGCGGGCCACCTGCATTTCTGGATGTTCTTCATCGGCACGAACCTGACCTTCTTCCCGCAGCACTTCCTCGGGCGACAGGGGATGCCGCGCCGCTACATCGATTATCCTGAGGCCTTCGCCTACTGGAATTACTGGTCATCGATTGGCGCGTTCCTGAGCTTTGCCTCCTTCCTCTTCTTCATCGGCGTGATGGCGTATACGGTCTTCGCGGGGCGGCGTGTGACGGCGAACAACCCGTGGAACGAATGGGCAGACACGCTTGAATGGACACTGCCCTCGCCACCGCCAGAGCACACGTTCGAGATCCTGCCCAAACAGGAAGAATGGGATAAAGACCCGCATCGCTATCCGAGCGTTGAGGAGTGGCACGAAGATCTTCACCCCGAGCCGAAATCCCAAAGCTGAGAGACCGACCGGGTTTTGAGGGCGACGTGCCTTACCATTGGAACAAGGAGCAGACGGAGCTTACGCTGAGACCGCACAGGTCGATGACGCGCAAGGGCTTCGTCTGGTTCATGTCTCTGACAATGGCGCTTTGGAGCGTGCCCCTCCTTTCAGTTCTGGGGACATCCGCGCTCTGGTGGATGCTTCCTTTCGTGCTTTTGACGATCCTGCTGCTTTGGCTGCTCATCCAGCGCAATTACCGAGATGGTGAGCTCAGCGAGACGCTTCACATTGATCGCCGAGAGACGCATCTGCACCGTGAAAACCCCCGCGGACCGGCGCAAGACTGGGCCTGCAACACCCATTGGGTGAGTGTGCATATGCATGAGACCAATCGGCAACTTCCGCATTACGTCACGCTCAAGGGAAACGGGCGCGAAGTCGAGATCGGCGCATTTCTGAGCGAGGATGAGCGCCTCTCGCTCTACGACGATCTCGAAACACGGTTGGCCGCGGCCAAAGGCGCCCTCTAGCCGAGCCGCGCCTTCACCATCGGGCCAACGCGGCCGAAATCCATTTGCCCGGTATAGGCCGCCTTCAGCACATTCATAACCTTGCCCATGTCGCGCAGGCTCTCGGCCCCGGTTTCAGCGATGGCTGTCGCTATAGCGGCGCTGGCTTCGTCATCGCTCAACTGGCGCGGCAGGAACTCTTCGATGATCTTGATCTCTGAGCGCTCCTTATCGGCGAGCTCGATGCGGCCCCCTTCTTCATAGATCTTCGCGCTTTCCAGGCGCTGTTTGACCATTTTGCCAAGAAGCGCGAGGATTTCATCTTCGCCGACCTGATCGCCACGGCCCTCTGAGCGCGCCACGAGGTCGCGTTCCTTCAGGGCGGCGAGGATCAGACGCAGCGTCTGCACCCGCTGCATTTCCTTTGCTTTCATGGCGTCTTTGACACCCGATGTTAGGCGCTCGCGCAGGCTCATGGCTGGCCCTTTCTGTGGCGATGATCACAAGAGCCGCGATATAGGCGCGGGGCGCTTGAAAAACAACGGGCCGCGCCCCTTATGGGGGCGGCAGGGGCCTTGACGCCACGCAGGCACGCCTCTAGCTCTCGGCAACTTTTCGCGGGGGCGCGCCGCGCTGCGCTGCGTGAACCTGCCCCGCCCTGGCCGGAGTAGACCTTTAATGCTCGATACAGCAAACCCCACCGCCTGCCTCGTTCTCGCCGACGGGACGATCTTTTACGGTCGTGGGTTCGGGGCGGCAGGTCAGACCGAAGCGGAGCTTTGCTTTAACACGGCCATGACCGGCTATCAGGAGATCATGACCGATCCCTCTTATGCCGGTCAGATCGTGACATTCACCTTCCCCCATATCGGCAATGTGGGGGTTAACTCAGATGATGACGAAACGCCCGATCCCGTGGCCGCGGGCATGGTTGTCAAATGGGACCCGACAGAGCCGTCGAATTGGCGCGCGGAGCAGCAGCTTCAGAGCTGGCTTGAAAAGCGCGGTCGCATGGGGATCGGCGGGATCGATACCCGCCGCCTCACACGCGCGATCCGCCAACAGGGCGCGCCCCACGTTGCGATGGCCCATAACCCCGATGGCGTGTTCGATCTCGAAGCGCTTTTGGCGGCGGCGCGCGCCTTTCCGGGGCTTGAAGGCGTTGATCTCGCCAAAGATGTCACCTGCGCCCAGAGTTACCGCTGGGATGAGATGCGCTGGGCCTGGCCCGAAGGGCATGCGCGCCAGACGGCCCCAAAGTTCAAAGTTGTCGCGGTCGATTACGGGGCCAAACGCAACATTCTCAGGTGCCTTGCCTCGGTGGGGTGCGACGTGACGGTGCTCCCTGCCAGCGCCACAGCGGCAGATGTTTTGGCGCTCAACCCCGATGGGCTCTTTTTGTCAAATGGCCCGGGCGACCCGGCCGCCACGGGCGTTTACGCCGTGCCCATGATCCGGGACGTGCTGGAAAAGACCGAAATGCCGGTTTTCGGGATTTGTCTGGGCCACCAGATGCTCGCATTGGCGCTGGGTGCTGCGACCGTCAAAATGAACCATGGCCATCACGGCGCAAACCACCCGGTGCGCGACCTCGAGACCGGCAAGGTCGAGATCACATCAATGAACCATGGCTTCACCGTCGATAGCCAGACCCTCCCGGAAGGCGTGGTTGAAACCCATGTCAGCCTCTTTGACGGCTCAAATTGCGGCATTCGCCTGAAAGATCGCCCGGTCTATTCTGTCCAATACCACCCGGAGGCGAGCCCCGGCCCCCAAGACAGCTTTTATCTCTTCGAGCGCTTCGCGGCGGCCATGGAAAAGGGGCGGAGTTAACCCCTCTTTAACCGTGTCTGCGCAGATTGGCAGCGCAACGAGGGGACTTGACCATGGCGCAATCCGCGCCGCCACGCGCGCCAAAAACTGACGGCAGAAGCGTTCTGCCTTTTCCTGCGCGGGCCGCCGCGAACCGCTCTGCCAAGCCTTGGGATCTTGTTGACGAGCTGACGGCGCGCGGGGCTCTCGATGGGCAGACGGCGCTCACAGCGCGGCGCGCGGCGCAGCGCATCGGGATTGAGGCCGATGAGGTTCTGGCGCATCGCCGAGCTGTTTCCACAGCCGAGCTGACCGAAGCGCGCGCCGCCGTCACCGGCCTCAAAGCGATCGATCTGGAGGCGCATCCGCCCGACAAAGCGCTGATCCACGCCCTTGGGCCCGCCCGTGCGCTGCAATTATGCGTGTTACCCTGGCGGCGCGCGGGGCGGGCGACCATCATCGTCGCGCCTTCTCGCGGGGCGTTTGAGGCCGCGCGCGCCGATCTTGAAACGGCCTTTGGCGCGCCGCGCCTTGCGCTCGCGGGACGCGCCGAGATCATCGCTTCGATCCGGCGAGACCATGACAAAGCGCTCATTACACGCGCTGAGGCCCGTGTCGCACCTGTCGATAGCAGCAGGACACTTCACATCAAGCATTGGCCCGATGTCAGCCTCATCGCTCTGGCCGTGCTCTTTTTCGGCCTTTGTGCCGCGCCGCAAGCCATTTTCGCGTCCCTTCTGGCCTGGGCGCTTTTGACGCTTCTCGCCACCCTCGCCGTCAAGGCCATGGCCGCGTTTGCAACACTCAGAGCTGGGCGGCGCGACACCGACCCGCCGTTTCAAGGCATGGGGCTCGAAACGCTCCCAAAGATCACGATCCTTGTCGCGCTCTACCGCGAAACAGATATCGCCGCGCATCTCATCGCCTGTCTTAGGCGGCTCAATTACCCGCGCGAGCGCCTTGAGGTCCTGCTTGTGACGGAAAGCGATGATATCACCACGCAAGACACGCTGGCGCGCACCGACTTGCCGCACTGGATCAGACAGATTTCGGTGCCCATCGGCCATGTCAAAACCAAGCCGCGCGCTCTCAATTTCGCGCTAGACCAATGTGCAGGCGAAATCGTCGGCGTCTATGACGCTGAAGACGCCCCAGAACCCGACCAGCTTCTGCGGGTCGCCGCGCATTTCAAGGCCGCCGATGCGGAAGTCGCATGCCTGCAAGGGCGGCTTGATTTCTATAATCCGCGCAAGAACTGGCTCGCCCGGTGTTTCACACTTGAATATGCCGCATGGTTCCGCGTTGTGTTGCCGGGCCTCGCCAAATTGCGCCTGCCGGTTCCGCTCGGCGGCACGACGCTCTTTTTCAGGGCAGCAGCGCTCCATGCTCTGGGCGGATGGGACGCCCATAACGTCACCGAGGATGCTGATCTGGGCCTCAGGCTCACGCGGCGCGGCTACCGCACAGAGCTTATCGATACGGTGACCTATGAAGAGGCAAACTGCCGTCTTTGGCCTTGGGTGCGCCAGCGCTCGCGCTGGATAAAGGGCTATGCGATCACCTACGCCGTGCATATGCGCCGCCCGCGCGCGCTCTTGCGCGATCTCGGGCTCTGGGGGTTCTTGGGGATGCAGGTTCTCTTTCTGGGAACGCTGTCGCAATTTCTCCTCGCGCCGCTTCTGATTTCCTTTTGGGCCGCCGCGCTTGGGTTCGATCACGGGCTCGTCGGGCTCATGGGCCGGGACGCGGCCGTTTCGATGACAGGCCTCTTTATTTCAGCAGAATTGCTCAATCTCGCTGTGCTGGTGCTCGGCCTGACGCGGACGTCCCATCGCGGGCTTTGGGTTTGGGCTCCCACGCTGATGGCCTACTTTCCCTTGGGCACGATCGCGGCCTACAAGGCGCTTTATGAACTCTTCGGTCGCCCGTTTTACTGGGACAAGACGAGCCACGGGATCAGCAAAGATGCCAAAGCCGAAAACGCTTGAAAACCGGGCTCGCGCAAAGGCGCGCGCGTTGTCCGGTCAGCGGCCCCAGGGTCAGGACGCGTGAATCCCGCGCCCTCAGCAAGAGAAACTGCGTGAGATCAGACATGTGCGCCCCGCAGGTCGTCGTGGGCCTACAGTCAAGACGCGTACCTGGCTGAGATCATGCAATTTCTCTTGCTCTGAAGGGTGCGCCGGATATGACCACAGCCGTCGTTGCAGGGTTTTGAAATAGACCCACTCTTCCTCCAGTCCTGCGCCGCGTCTGCGGTCAAATCTGGCGACCTGAAGGCGGGGATTAATGAGGCCTGACCCGAAATGGGAGCGCGTGGCGCGGACTTGTTAGACAGATTTCCCGGCGAGGGCCCCTGTGTCACCCGAGCGTTCAACGCGCCCGCCCTTGTGCGGCGGCGTTCCGCGTGGCGCGCCTTGGGGGTGTTTTCACGGCAGGAGCACCGAGGGCCGCAAGGAGCCTTGATGCGGGATGTCAGTCAGAGCTTAGCGAGCCGCCACTTGATAGCTGATGCACAGATGCGCGGCACCCGGCCTGCCGCGACGGGCGGCGCGCGACATTCGGGTGCCAAACCGGCATAAACCGGCCCCTCTGAGCGCTGAAACATCCCACGCCCCGCCAAAGGCCGCCTCCCTTGCGCCTATTCAGCCGCCTCAAATCTGAGCCGGGTGACAAAGGCTTCGCTCAGATGTTGCTTGAGCGCCATGTTGGCCGTTGCGCCGTCGCGCGCGCGGATCGCATCCACCACCGCCTGGTGCTCTTCAAGCGCGATCACGCCACGGCCTTCGACGGCGAGCGATGTCGTGGCCATGAGCGCCATGAAGCGATGCACGAGATCAAGCTGCTGCACCAAAAAACGATTGTGGCTCGCCAGATGGATCTGTTTGTGAAAACGACGATTGGTCTGAACGAGCGCGGCTGGATCATCAAGCAAAGCGCGATCAGACTCGACCATGCCTTGCAAAACAAGGATCTCTTCTTCGGTGGCGTGCTGCGCGGCAAGCTGCGCGGCGAGCCCTTCAAGCTCGCTTCGCACGACATAAAGCTCTGAGAGCTCGTTATGATTGAGCGATGACACCATCAATGAGCGGCCATCGCGCGTCAGCATCGCTTGCGTTTCAAGCCGCTGGAGCGCTTCGCGGATCGGTGTGCGCGACACGCCAAAACGCTCGGCCAATTCGCTTTCAACGAGCCGATCGCCGGGCTTGTAGACGCCCATATCAATCGCCTCGAGGATCATATGATAGGCGTCACGCGGAGGGTTCGACATATCCATGTGCTGCGATTAGCAAATTTGTGTCACGCAAATCAATCATAGAAGTGTCAACCCTGACCCCACACTTGAGACAATTGACCCGTTTCGCTAGGCCATTGCGATGACAGATCGCGCCCTCGCTTCAGATTTCGCCCATGTCGATACCTGGGTCTTTGACCTCGACAACACGCTCTACAGCCCCCAGGCCCGCCTCTTTGATCAGATTGAGGCGCGGATGCGCGGGTTTATCAGCCGCCGCTTTGGCTATTCGCTGGGACAAGCCGATGCGCTCCGCGAAACCTATTGGCGCGAGCACGGCACGACGCTCGCCGGGTTGATGGCCAATCATGATGTCGACCCGATGGAGTTTCTCCATGATGTCCACGACATCGATTTCTCAAAGCTGAGCGCGGCCCCACATCTCGCCGCGCGGATCGCGGCTTTGCCGGGCCGAAAGATTGTCTACACCAATGGAGATCGAAAATATGCGGCGCGCGTGCTCGCGGCCCGCGGCCTCAGCGCCCCGTTCGAGGCGATCTACGGGATCGAAGATGCCGGTTTCGTGCCAAAACCAAAAGAAGCCGCCTTCGCGGCCGTGTTTGGCAAAGACGGGCTCACAGGCCAGCGCGCGGCGATGTTTGAAGACGATCCGCGCAATCTCGAAGTGCCGGAGGCGCTCGGGCTGCGCACGGTGCTTGTCCACACCAAAACCGGGCCGCAGAGCCATATCCACCATCGCACAACCGATCTTGCTCGCTTTTTGTCGCAGATCACGGGCTAGGATTTGCCATCGGCCCCCCGCGGCATACTCTTGTTCTCATGGAGAATGAGTCCGCAGACATTCTCATCTCAGGTGGCGGGGTCGCAGGCCTCACAGCAGCGGCGGCCTTCGGGGCGGCCGGCTTCGATGTGGTATGCACCGATCCTGCGCCGCCTATCATTGATGAGAAGAGCGCCGGCGCAGACCTGCGCACCACAGCCTTTTTGCGCCCGGCGCAAGAGTTCCTCAATCGTGCCGGGGTCTGGCCGCTTTTGTCGGTCGAAGCCACGCCGCTCGATACGATGCGCATCGTCGATGCCGGCGGCGAGACGCCAGTGGCGCGCGTGAGCCGCGACTTCAACGCCAAAGATGTCACGGAAGGGCCCTTCGGCTACAATCTTCCAAACTGGCTGATCCGGCGCGTTTTGCTCGACCGCCTGAACGCGCTGCCCAATGTGCGCTTCATGCCAGGCGTGGCGACGCAAAAGCTTCTCGCGCGCACGAAAGAGGCGCTGGTGCGGCTCAGTGACGGGAGCAAGCTGCGCGTGCGCATGGTGATCGCCGCCGATGGGCGCGAGAGCCCTGTGCGCAAGAGCCTTAAGATCGGCGCGCGCCGGATGGATTTCGGCCAGCGCGCGCTCACCTTCGCAGTCTCCCATGCCGCGCCGCATGACAACATCTCAACGGAAATCCACAGAACCGGCGGCCCCTTCACGCTCGTTCCCCTCCCAGATCGAGACGGCACGCCATGCAGCGCGGTCGTGTGGATGGAAGCAGAGGAAAACGCGCAAAAGCTCCGCGCGCTCGGCGATGAGGATTTCGAGGCGGCCGCGACAGCGCGCTCGGCAGGCCTTTATGGGCCACTCAAGCTCGTTACACGGCGCAGCTCATGGCCGATCATCAGTCAATTGGCCGATACATTCTTCGGCCCGCGGACCGCGCTTGTGGCCGAAGCCGCCCATGTCGTGCCGCCTATCGGCGCACAAGGGCTGAACATGAGCCTTGCTGATCTTTCCGCGCTTTTAGACCTTGCCACCGATGCGCCTGAGCTGATCGGAGAGGAGCCGATGCTCGCCGCCTATCACAAAGCGCGCTACGGCGATGTGCGCACGCGCGTTTTGGGTGTGAGCGCGCTCAACAGAGCGTCGATGGCCGCGCCCGCGCCGATCAGGGATGCCCGCGCGCTCGGGCTCAGGCTCATCCATGATATCGGCCCGCTCAGGACCTTGCTCATGCGTCTGGGCCTGGGCCGGTAACGCACTGTGAGACCAACCCCGCGCAGGTGGGGGCGCAAAAGGATGGCGCGGGCGCGCAAACGCCCCCGCCCCTGCCCTAAAGCACGGTCTCAACGACCGGGCGCAAGCGCGCGAGTGTCGCTTCAACATCCCTGAGCTTATCGAGCCCGAAAAGCCCGATGCGAAAGGTCTGAAAATCGGCCGGTTCATCGCATTGCAGCGGGACTCCCGCCGCGATCTGCATGCCCTGCGCCGCGAAGCGGGCGCCATTTTGCACATCTGCTTCGCTCGTGTAGCTGACGACAACGCCGGGCGCCTCAAACCCCTTGGCTGCCACCGATTGGATGCCCTTTTGCGCGAGCATCTCGCGCACCGCCGCGCCAAGCTTCCATTGCGCGGCCTTCGCGTTTTCAAACCCGAAAGCCCGCGTTTCAGCCACAGCATCGCGGAAATGGACAAGGCCATCTGTCGGCATGGTCGCGTGATAGGCGTGCTTTCCGGCTTCATAGGTTTCCATGATCGACAGCCATTTTCCGAGATCGATCGCGAAACTGTTGGATTGCGTGGATTTCACCCGAGCGATCGCGCGCTCAGAGAGCATCACAACGCCGGTCGAGGGGGTCGAAGACCATCCCTTCTGCGGCGCGGAGATCAACACATCAACGCCAGTCGCGGCCATGTCGACCCAAATGCAACCCGATGCAATGCAATCAAGAACCATCAGCGCGCCCACCTCATGGGCTGCATCGGCGAGCGCGGTCACATACTCATCTGGCAAGATCACACCCGCCGATGTCTCCACATGGGGGGCGAAGACGATATCGGGCTTCGCTTCCCTGATCTTGGCGGTGACCTCTTCAATGGGTGCGGGCCGGAAAGGGGCTTGGGCGCCATTGCCAACACGGCGCGCCTTCATGACTTCGCAAGAGGCCGTAAACGCGCCGCTTTCAAAGATCTGGCTCCAGCGATAGGAGAACCAGCCATTGCGAACGACAAAGGCCGAGGCATCCTGACCGAACTGGCGCGCGACGGCTTCCATGGCATAGGTGCCGCCGCCGGGAATAAGCGCGAGGCCATCGGCTTTGTAGACGTCTTTCAGCCCCGCTGAGAGATCGCGCATCACGCTGCCAAACGCGCCGCTCATGTGGTTGAGCGAGCGGTCTGTGAAGACGACCGAGAATTCCTCGAGCCCGCCGGGGTCAATCGTATCAAGCAGTGCCATGGTTTCCTCCCTGAAATCCGACCCTTTGCTTAGGGGGCGCAATCGGGCTTGGCAAAGTCTACTTTTGTATACTTCGTGCCGAAACGGGGGCATATGCGCCCATGGGCAAGGGAGCCGTGACGCGCGTTTCCGATAGGCGCGCGCTGTTGCTTGACCTGGGCGCAGAGGCGCACACGGAATGCGGACAGCACACCGTCAGGTTGCCAGTCGGCCCCGGCTCACGGCCGGGGCGCGTTTATCTCTGAGAGCGGCCCTTCTCTCACTTCCTCAGACAACAGAACATTAGATTCAATGTCACCAACGCCCGGCAAGGTCATGATCCGGCGGCGCAGCACGCGCTCGAAATCAGCGATGTCGCGCGCGGTCACGCGCACGCGATAATCGTAAAGCCCCAAGACATGATCGACGCGCTGCACTTCAGGGATCGCCGAGATCGCGCGCTCAAAATCCTCAAGCAACACGCGCCCGCGTGTCGCAAGCTTGATGCCCAAAAACACGGTGACACCAAACCCCAGGCGCTTTTCATCGAGATCGAGCCTGGCCCCGCGCAAGACGCCCGCTTCGCGGAGCTTTTTTATCCGACGCCAGGTGGCGGGCTGCGAGAGGCCCAGCGCGCGGCCCAGTTCGGCCGTGCCTTGCGTTGCATCCGCGCTCAGGCGTTTAAGGAGCGCAATATCGGTGCTGTCCCAGGTCAAATCGGGAGGTTCCGGCGTTTGGCGACCTGCGCCACCTGCATCAGCGCCTCGATATCGGCGATATGGGGCAACGTGAGAATGCTGCTGCGGTAGAGCGTCTGATAATGCGCCATGTCGCGGGCAATGACCGAGAGGCGGATATCGACGCGACCAAGAAATGTCTGAAGCTCAATCACCTCAGGCACCTCGCGCGCGGCGTGAAGGAAGCTATCGAAGGCGCGTGGGTCGGCCTTATCGAGCGTGATGCGCAGCGATACCTCGACCTCATAGCCCAATGCGCGCCAATCGATCTGCGCGCGCGTGCCTCGGATCACCCCCTCGGCGCGCAGTTTTTCAAGGCGTCGCGTGGCCGTCGCCTGAGGGACGCGGGCGGCATCGGCCACGGCGCTCACCGGCTGTTCCGGGTCATCTTGGAGGTAGCGGAGCAGGCGGCGATCGGCAGCATCGAGCATGGATTTTTCATAATCTGCATTTGCAAGCATGGATAGATCGCGTTTTGAGTATTTTTGGAAAAATGAAGGGGGGACTTGGGCGCTTCAAAAGGGTAGCCCAGCCCCGGAACTTAATAAGGGAGGATTCCATGCGCGTTTATTATGACCGCGATTGCGATGTGAACCTGATCAAGGGTATGAAAGTCGCCATGCTGGGCTATGGCAGCCAAGGCCATGCCCATGTGCTCAATCTGCGTGATAGCGGCGCAGAGAACCTCGCCGTGGCGCTGCGCGAGGGGTCGCCTTCGGCAAAGAAGGCCGAGGCCGAAGGGCTCAAGGTCATGGGGATTGCCGAGGCAGCCGCCTGGGCCGATCTCATCATGTTCACCATGCCCGATGAACTTCAGGCCCAAACCTACCGCGATCATGTGAAACCCAATCTCAAACCGGGTGCAGCCATTGCCTTTGCCCATGGGCTCAACGTGCATTTTGGCCTGATTGAAGCCCCCGACGATGTAGATGTGATCATGATGGCCCCGAAAGGCCCCGGTCACACTGTGCGCGGCGAATACGTGAAAGGCGGCGGCGTGCCCTGCCTCGTGGCCGTTGACAATGATGCCTCGGGGCGCGCGCTTGAGATCGGGCTATCTTACTGCTCAGCCATCGGCGGCGGGCGCTCGGGCATCATCGAAACCAACTTCAAGGAAGAATGCGAAACCGATCTTTTCGGCGAGCAGGCTGTTTTGTGCGGCGGGCTCGTTGAGCTCATCCGCGCGGGGTTCGAGACCCTTGTCGAGGCCGGCTATGCCCCCGAAATGGCCTATTTCGAATGCTTGCACGAAGTGAAGCTCATCGTGGACCTGATCTATGAAGGCGGGATCGCCAACATGAATTATTCGATCTCGAACACTGCGGAATACGGTGAATATGTCTCGGGCCCCCGCGTATTGCCCTATGACGAGACGAAAAAGCGGATGAAGGACATTCTGACCGACATTCAGACCGGCAAATTCGTGCGCGACTTCATGCAGGAAAACGCGGTTGGCCAGCCCTTCTTCAAAGGCACGCGCCGGATGAACGACGCGCATCAGATCGAAGCTGTTGGCGAGGAACTCCGCGGAATGATGCCCTGGATCTCGGCGGGCAAGCTCGTGGATCAGGAAAAGAACTAAGCGAAAGGCCCCCTTCGCGGGGGGCCTATCCGCGCTCCTCTTCAGCGGGGAGAAACGCGACATCGGCGGTATCGAGCGCACGGGCGCGCGTCATTGCACGCGGCTCTGACGTTCTCATCTGATGGATCAGCACGCCGATGAAGGCCAGAACGCCGCAAAGTGCAATTTCGCCCATGTCTCTCTCCCTCGTGCGCCCGCATCGCCTTGGTGAAGCAGGCCGTAACCTGTGGCGCGTTAAGACGGCTTCAAGAGAGGGGGCGATTTTAGACGCTAGTCGAGGCGTGCCAGAGCGCCAGCGCCTGGCGGGTTTGGGCCACGTCATGCACGCGCAACATCTGCGCGCCCTGCGCGACACCCGCAAGCGCCACAGCG
This sequence comes from Pseudomonadota bacterium, assembly GCA_039198835.1. Classification (GTDB taxonomy): domain Bacteria; phylum Pseudomonadota; class Alphaproteobacteria; order Rhodobacterales; family Rhodobacteraceae; genus Shimia_B. Next base: position 12,399 of record JBCCTH010000023.1, read on the forward strand.
ATAGAGCCGTGAACGCGCGCGCTTGCGTCTTCCACCCCGGAGAGTGCCCCGATGAAGCGCTTGCGCGAGGCACCGAGCAGGATGGGGCATCCCAAACCATGCAAGAGCGTGAGGCCACGGATCAACGCAAGATTGTGCTCCAGCTTCTTGCCAAACCCTATCCCGGGATCGACGATGATATTCCCGCGTGGAATGCCCGCGGCCTCTGCTAGCGCGATCTGGCCGTCGAGCGCGTCATAGACATCAAGCAGCACATTTTCATAGCGCGGATCGTTCTGCATCGTCTTTGGGTCGCCTTTGGCATGCATGATGCAGATGGGAGCGCCCATCTGCGCTGCGAGCGCTGCCATTTCCGGGTCATGGGTCAGCCCGGACACATCATTGATTAGGTCAGCACCGGCGCTCAGAGCCGCCGCCGCGACGCTGGCTTTTCGCGTGTCGATCGATATCGGTGCGATACCGGCGAGCCCTTCGATCACGGGCAAGGCCCGCGCGTTCTCTTCTTGGGGGTCGACAAAATCGGCCCCAGGCCGGGTGCTTTCGCCGCCTATGTCGAGAATGTCAGCGCCCTGCTCCACAAGCTCGCGTCCGCGCGCGATGCCCGCAAGGCCTTCATACCGGCCCCCGTCGGAAAAGCTGTCGGGTGTCGCGTTGAGGATGCCCATGAGGCGGGGCGCATCGAATGTCATCCCCGCCTTGGCGGCTCGGGGGGCTGTGAGCCTGAAGAGCGCGGCGCGCGGCAGGGCGGATGCTTCGATGACGCGCGACGCGCCGCGCGTGATCTCTTCTACATGGGTGAACCAGAGCCATCCACCCGCCAGCGTCTCCGCGCGGGGCGGGCGCGGGCCGGATTGTGGCATGGGCCGGTAATAGCGCTTCATGGGCTGGGGATTTTATGCCGAACCGGAATGTCGGTCGCGTCCACATCGAGCCCGATGGCAATGATCTCGGACGCGTTCAACTGCGCCGCGAACCAAGAGATCAGCGCCCCCGCTTCGTGCATATCAGCGCCCGGCCCATCGACGGCATCGAGCACCATTTTCGACGGGGCCCAAACACTTATCTGACCATGGCGTATGCCCCAGTCGAGCTCGGTCCGGGTCCCAACGACCATGCAGCGCGCATCAAGCCCGGCAAGAACCCAAGCACTTTGCTCAAGGGCGAGAAGATCGATGCGACGCTGCGCCAGGTTGGCGCGCGCGCGCGGGGCCGCAATGGGCTGCGGCCCAACGGCGATCACCACGGGCCGCCCCCGCGCCGCAAGACTATCGAGCCATCCCGAAAGTTCGGGGCCCATGGCATCGGCTGCGAGCGCGAGCACTATGGGCTGCGGCACATCGCGGGCATCCCCCCCGACGCCCGCGCTTTTGCGGCGCACGATCTCCACGCCCAGTGTGCCCGGGCCGCGGTCAAGTTTGGCGATCCTCACGAAAACACGCAAAGCCTGAGCATGGAGCAGGATACGCTCGGCGACCCGCTCGGCCAGCGTTTCAAGGAGGTTCAGGCGCTCTTCGAGAAGCGCAGCCTCAATCGCTTCGGTCACCCGGTCATAGGAAAGGATGCGATCGACATCGTCGCCCGCAATGTCAGACGCCGCCGCCACTTCAACGACGATATCGAATTGCAAGCGCTGCTTTACCCCACGCTCGGCCTGAAACGCGCCTATATCAGCGTCGAGCACAAGCTCGCGCACAGCGATCCGATCAAGGGCATGCGGCGCATTCGCCTTGGCGCGCGCTTCCGGGTGCGCGAAAGCAAGCTCAATCTCGGTGTCCATGCGTTTGCGCGTCTTTCCTGGCTGTGCGGTCTGCGCGCGATACTAGGGCGCAGGCCCCCGCGCAACCGCGCTTACCCGCCACAGACGGCCTCATATGCGACGCAAGCCCGCCTCAGACGGCAAACGAAGAGGAGACCGCCAAGCTTACTCAGCTGTCGCGATAAAACTTGTGATAGCCGATGGTCGTCGTGTGTTCGAACACGCGCGACCAACGCGGACGCACCGATTGGGTGTGATAATACTCCGCCCCATTGGTCAGATTGCCGGCCGCGCCCGCCATGGCGAGGCGCGCGACTTTGCCGACAGATTGCCAGGCGCGCGGCTCGCGGATGACTTCATCATGGCCATCGCAGGTATAGGTGAACTGGCACCTATAGCGCTGGCCCGTTCCCTGGTTGATCACCGCGCAGAGCGAATTGGGGAAGGAGCGGCTCTTCACCCGGTTGAGGATCACCTCGGCAACAGCAAACTGCCCTTTGATCGTTTCGCCACGGGCTTCGAAATAGAGCGCCTCGGTCAGGCAGCGCCATTCAGACCCGCCTTGGATATGGGGCTGTGACGACAGCCAGGCCCGATCAAAACGCACGTCGGGTGCCGCCGCGCTCGAGCGCGCGGCAGGGTTCAAAAGGCGTGCGGCGGTCCGCGCATCGAGCGCGGCAAGGCTCTTGGCTTCAAACGCGACTGCGCCTGTCAGGGCAAGGTTGGCTTTCTCGGCTTGGGCCGGCAGCGCAAAGGCTAAGCAGGCCGCGAGAGTGGCTAGGATGCGCATGGGGTATCCCCTTCGCTGTGGCAGCAAATGACTTCAAGCTTTACGTCAGCGGCAGCACCTAAAGCATTGATCTCAAAGAGTCCAGCCGCGCCTGGGGCACAACATAGTGCGATAGCCAAACCAGGCGAGGCTAGATGCTGTTGCCCGTTTGAGCCTTATCGCGGTCATGCAGCGCGCTCTGAGCCGCCGCCAGACGCGCGCCAGGCACCCGGAAAGGAGAGCAGGAGATATAAGTAAATCCAGCGTCGCGGCACATGCGGATCGCATCCGGATCGCCGCCATGTTCGCCACAGAGCGATAGCACGACCTCGGGCCTTGCCGCGCGCCCCCGCTCCGCGCCCATCTGCAACAACTCGCCCACGCCATCGGTGTCAAGCGTGTGGAACGGATCTTCGCGATAGACGCCTTGCTGCACATAGGCTGACATGAACCGCCCCGCATCATCCCGGCTCAGGCCGTAGGTCATCTGCGTGAGATCGTTCGTCCCGAAGCTGAGAAACGAGGTATGGGGCGCGATATCGCCCGCGCGTAGCGCGGCGCGCGGCGTCTCGACCATCACGCCAATCGAATACTGCACAGGCGCGCCGGTCTCTGCGCGCACAGCCGCGCCGACCGCATCGATCCGTTTCTGAACAAGCTCGACTTCACGGCGCGCGGTCACAAGCGGGATCATGATCTCTGGCGTGACACCGGCCGAGATCGCCGCTTCGAGGATCGCGCGCACCTGCATGTCATAGATCTCAGGGATCGTGATGCCCAAGCGCACGCCGCGCATCCCCAGCATGGGATTGTATTCGGTCAGCGAGCGCACCCGCTCGGTCACCTCGCTCACAGGTAGCCCCAACGCGCCCGCGAGGTCACGGAGCCCCTGACGGTCGGAGGGCAAGAATTCATGGAGCGGCGGATCAAGGAGGCGGATGCAAGCGGGCCGCCCGTCCATGATCTTAAAGAGAACCTTGAAATCCTCGCGTTGCATCGGAAGCAGGCGCTCCAGCACGGCAGCGCGATCTTCTGCCGTTTCCGCAAAGATCATCTCGCGCATCACCGTGAGCCTGTCGCCTTCAAAGAACATGTGTTCGGTGCGGCACAGCCCAAGGCCCTCGGCGGCAAAGCCAATGGCGCGCTGCGCTTCGGCGGCGGTGTCGGCATTGGCGCGGACGCCAATATCCCTGAACGTATCGGCCCATGACAGCAGCGTCGCGACGCTCTCATCGAGCCCCGCTTTTGTGAATTCGGCCGTCCCGGCAAGCACCTGCCCGGTCGTGCCATCGATTGTTATGGTCTCGCCTTCAACGAACCGGCGGCCGCCGGCCTCAAAAATGCGGTTGCCGTCATTGACAGTGATTTCAGAGGCCCCCACCACGCAAGGCAACCCAAAACCGCGCCCGATCACAGCCGCGTGGCTTGTGATGCCGCCGCGCTCTGTGAGAACAGCGCTGGCGGCGTGCATCCCGCGGATGTCTTCGGGCGATGTTTCGCGCCGCACCAGAACACACGCCTCTCCCCTTGCCGCGCTTGCCTGGGCCTCTGCGGCGGAAAACACCACTTTTCCAGAGGCCGCTCCCGGGCTCGCGGCGATGCCCGTCGCGATGATGTCACGATGCGCGTTTGGGGCGACCTGCGAATGCAGAAGCTCAGAGAGCGCTTTTGGCTCGATCCGCATCACCGCCTCTTCGCGTGAAATGATGCCATCTTCCGCCAACGCCACGGCAACGCTCACATGCGCGCGCGACGCGCGCGGCACGCGCACCGCATCAAGAATAGAGAGGGCGCCGCCTTCCAGCGTGAATTTGATCTGCATCTCCTCGCGCAGCCGCGTCCGCGCCACATCCCCGTGGCGCTTGAGCGCCTCGAAGGCATCAGGCGCGCAGTCTTCCAGCGAAGGGCCGCGCGGGTCTTTTGTCAGATACAAGGTCTCGCGCTGCGCTTTTTCTTCGAGCGCATCGGATTTGCGCGCGTAGCGGCCCGTGATTTGCTTGCGCCCGGTATCGGCTTCGATGAACTGGATCACCCCCGAGCCGCTTTCGCCGCGGCCAACGCCGAGCGCCATGGCCTGAACGACAAGCCCGAGCCCCGCATCAGCAGGCGCACCCTGGGCTTGGCGCAAAAGCCTGGCCGATGTGCCTTCCCAAGCGCGCGCCATGGCGCGCAGCACAGAGGCGAGCTGAGCCTCTATATCTTGGGGAAACGGCTCCTCGGCTTCGATCTCATAGGTTTCAAGCGCTTGAGCCAGCGCATCCGCGCCGCGCTTTTCGAGCGTCGGGAAGGCATCGGCATCCAACCGCGCCACGTTTTGAGCATAGGCATGGATGAACCGAAGATAGAGCGCTGTCGCCTCAGCTTCGCCCAATGTCTTTGACAAAGCGGCATGGCGCGCATCGTTCATGCCGATATTCAAAATCGCCGCAGGCCCGCCCCAATCGGCATGTTCCGAAGACGGGCGCACGGAAAGCAGGGCGTCTTTGTCGAACGGGGCCAGGATACGGGCATGATCTGGCGCGCGGCCATCTGCGATGCCTTTGACGGTGTCAAAACACAAGGCAACCGTTGTGGGCACGGGCATGCCCAACCGAATGAGCCGTTGAAGACACTTCGCGCGACCGCCATGGAACCGCGATTTCATATAGGCGCTCGATGTTATCGGAGCGACGTCGGTGACAATTGATTCGTGCTGCACTGCGGCATCCCCTTCGCTGGCAGCTTACGCTTTGGGCGAACTCGATCAAGGCCGGCGGAAAAGATGGTCGTTTTTGTAGCAGTGCGAGGTTTTGCCGATCTGGCCTGCGCGCCTAGCCCGCAATGCGAGACAGATCAGCCACCTGCCCGATCGTTCGGGTGATTTGTGACAACAGGTTGAGCCTGTTTCTGCGCACGATTGTGCTGTCGGCATTGACCTTGACCGCCTCGAAAAACGCATCGATGGGTGCGCGCAGCTCGGCCATCGCGGCCATGGCCGATACGAAATCCTCTGCTTCCATGGCCGGTTTGATCTTCGCCTCCGCCGCCGCCAGCGAATGAAAGAGCGCGTCTTCCTCAGGGGCTTCGACATATTTCAGATCAGCGCCGTAGGAATATTCAACGCCGTCCTTCTCTTCCGCCTGGTTCAAGAGATTATAGGCCCGCTTGAACCCCTGAACGAGGTTTTCCCCATCCTTGTCATCAAGGAATGCCTGAAGCGCGGCGGCTCGCTTTTGCAAAAGCGTAAGATCATCATTGCCGGGCATGGCCAGACAGGCATCGATAACATCATGGCGAATGCCTCGATCGCGCAGATAAACCTTTAGCCTGTCATGGAAAAAGCCAATCAGATCGGCGGCCCATGGCGCATCTGCCAAAAGCGCGCCGAGCGGCAAGCGCACATCGCCCGCCTCAAGAACGCGGATCACCCCGAGCGAGGCGCGGCGCAGGGCATATGGGTCTTTTGAGCCGGTCGGCTTTTCGTCGATGGCCCAAAACCCTTTGAGCATGTCAAGCTTATCGGCCAAAGAGACCGTTGCCGAAAGAGGCTCTGAGGGCACAGCATCGCCCGGGCCGAGCGGGGCGTAATGGCCTTGGGCTGCGCGCGCCACATCGGCGGGGTGCCCGGCTTCGCGCGCATAATAGCGCCCCATGATGCCTTGAAGCTCGGGAAACTCGTAGACCATTTCAGAGGCCAGATCGGCCTTGGCGATCTTGGCGGCCTCTTCGGCGCGGTCTGCATCCGCGCCGACACGCGGGGCGAGGTCGCGCGCGAGGGCAGCGATGCGCGCAACACGCGAGGCTTGTGTCCCAAGTTTCGCGTGGAAGGTCACGTTTTCGAGCGCCTCTTGCCAGGCCCCCATGCCCGCCCGCGCAACGCGCAGATCGTTCTCCCAAAAGAACTTCGCGTCTGAAAGCCGCGCAGCCAAGACCTTTTGATTGCCCGCGAGGATCGTCGCTCCGCCATCGGCGGTTTCCCGATTTGCCACGGTGATGAACTTTTCAATGCGCCCCGTTGCCGGATCGCGCACCGAGAAAAACTTCTGATGCTCCTTCATAGATGTGCGCAGCACCTCGGAAGGCAGCGTCAGAAACGCTTCGCCGATATCGCCCATGAGCACCACCGGCCATTCCACAAGGCCCGCAACCTCGGCCAAAAGCCCGGCGTCTTCCACCAGCTCAAGACCGGCGGCCCGGGCCTGGGCTCTTGCATCCTCCAAGATCAACTTTTCACGCTCAGCGGGCCGCAAAATGACATGGGCGCGCGCGAGCTTTGCCTCGTAATCCGCGAAGTCTGTGACCGAAAACCGCGCCGGAGCCATGAAGCGATGCCCTCCTGTCTCGGCGCCCGCCTCGAATTGCTCGATCTGACAGGGCACGATCTGCCCATCCAGAAGACACAAGATCGATTGCAGCGGGCTCACCCATCGCAGGGCGCCGCTGCCCCAGCGCATCGATTTGGGCCCGGGGAAGCCGCGCACGACCCGCTCCAACACCTCGCCCACGATCACCGTCGCCGCGCGACCGGGTTTGGTGATCTGCGCGAAATAGACTTGCCCCTTCTTATCGTCGCGGATCTCGAGCGCCTCAAACGCGACGCCCGCGCCGCGCAAAAACCCCTCAATGGCCTTCTCCGGCGCGCCGACTTTCGGCCCTTTCCGCTCCTCGGTGATCGCGGGGCTTTCGCTCAAAAGCCCGGTCACGCTCAAGGTCAGTCGCCTTGGTGTGGCAAAATGGGCGGTGGCCTCAAAGGTGAGCCCAGCCTCGCTGAGGCCGCCGCATACGAGGCGCTCAAGGTCGGCCGCGGCGCGGGCTTGCATGCCAGCGGGAATTTCTTCCGAGAAAAGTTCGATCAAAAGATCAGACATATCACTTCTTTCACTCTGGTGGAGGCGGGCAGTCTTCCGGCACCGGCTCCCCGTCAAATACAACTTCGCCGCAGCGATTGATCTGATGCCAGACATATCCCCGCCCGTCATCAAACACGGCAACCACCCGGTCAATTCCATAGATCACGTCGCGCTGGCCCAAAAAGGCGCGCGCGGTTCCATCTTTCAACGCCGCACCGATAACGTCAGCATCAAAACAGTCAAACCA
>JBCCTH010000024.1:0-19825 GCA_039198835.1 Pseudomonadota bacterium
ACTGTGATGTCTGTCACGCTCTCAGTGGATCACCGCGTGATCGACGGGGCTTTGGGCGCGGAGCTCCTTCAATCCATCGTTGATAATCTCGAGAACCCGCTCTCGATGCTTGCCTGATGCGAGACTTCGGGGGCGCGACAAGCGCCGCTGAGGCCGGCTTAGCTGTCAGGGCCCGCTGATTTCAAAAGCTGATCCATCATCGTGGAAGGCTGGTCACAACCGGCCTCCCCCACGACTTTCGCAGGCACCCCCGCGACAGTCTTGCAGGGCGCAACCTCGCGCAAAACCACCGAGCCCGCCGCGATCCGGCTGCAATGCCCGATATGGATATTACCCAGAACTTTCGCCCCTGCCCCGATCAAAACACCATCGCCGATCTTGGGATGCCGATCATCATCCTCCTTGCCCGTCCCGCCCAAGGTCACAGAGTGCAGCATTGAGACGTTATCGCCCACAACAGCCGTCTCCCCGATCACAATCGAATGCGCGTGGTCGATAAAGATACCGCGCCCGATCTGCGCAGCCGGGTGAATATCAACGCCAAAGACCTCAGAAACACGCGCCTGCACGAAATAAGCCAGATCACGGCGGCCAGCATTCCAAAGCCAATGGCCCACACGGTAAGCCTGAATGGCCTGAAAACCCTTGAAGAAAAGCACAGGCTGGATCATCCGGTGGCAAGCCGGGTCGCGTTCATAAACCGCCACCAGATCAGCTCTCGCCGCCACCCCGAGCTCGGGAGCATCGCGATAGGCTTGATCGGCGATCTCGCGCAAGATCTGCTCCGACATTTCAGGCGAGGCAAGTTTAAGCGACACCCTGTAAGCCAACGCATGCTCAAAGCTCGCATGATGCAGGATCGAAGAGTGAACCAAACCGCCCAAGATAGGCTCCGCCTGGATCGCTTTGTTGGCCTCTTCGCAAATCTGCGTCCACACCGGATCAAATGTTGAAAGCTCTTGGTCGGTGACAGCCATCATGCAGCCCTCCTTCGCGTGGCCTTCCCCATACACGAAAGAGACAAAGCGCTGCAAACTCTATCGCAAAGCACGCGGCAGAACCTTCGCGCGCCTTAACTCAGCGTGATACGCGCCTCCGGCCCAGCCCCAAACTTCTCCGAAATCTGAGCAACGCGCAGGTCATAGAGCCCTGAAACAGCGTCTGAAGCGCGCATGCTCGCGTCGTAGCTCCATGATTTTCCGCTCACCTGCGCTTCACGAATAACACTTGTCCCCTGCTGAACACGGATGCGGTAAGCTTCAAAGCTCTCGCCCAAAGGCACCTCGGGCACATCCCATATATCTCCATCGATGCGCGTCCGTCTGATCCAACTGACATCGATCTCCCCTTCGTTCTCTTGCGCTTGCAAATGCACAGGCGCGTAGGGCCGCAATCCGATGCCCCTGAAGGCTTCCGAGTAAGCGCCATAAGAGGGGTCGTCAAAAGGCCGCCCGCTTGGCCCAATCCTGAAATGCTGGGTCACATTTCGCGTCGATGCGGCCAGCGCGATCTGCTCGGGCACACCGTCGAGCAAAACAAAGACAGAGCCCTGCGCCCAGGTCGCGGGCATCAAAGCGTCGCTGCCCGCCTGCCCTCTGAGCAAATGCGTGAGCTCGTATTGGTCTTGGCCGACAAGGCGCGCTTCGCGGAACTGGAAGATTTCCCAGTTTTCAGCGCTCCCATCTCCGATCGCGGCCACATTCGCGCCCGCGAGAAGCGCCTCTTCTTCAACACTCTCAAGCATCCCGCGCGTGAGCCTGACACGAATGTGCGTGCCCCGGTCATAGCGCGCCACCGGGCCGCTCGGCACCGCCGCAAGGATCTCTCCGATCGTCGAGGGCGCAGCAATCGCATCAAGCAACGCAAAATCGGCGCCCGTGCTCGAGCGATAAACAGCCGCTGTTCCCGGCCATTCCTTGGCCGTGAGCGCAAGATGGGGCGCATGCGGGGTCTCATCCCCGCTCAGAAGCGGCAGATCGAGAAACTGCGCCATGATCGGCAAAGGTGGGACAAAAGCGGTCAGGCTCGTTTCCGCTTCCAAATCCGCCGGACGCTCATAAACGCCAGCTTCAACGCGCACGGCATCGACGATGCGGGCATGGGTGTCTTCCACCCGATCGATACGAAAAAGCGCCTCTCCTCCCGCCACGGGGAGCGCCACGACATCGCCCGCACCCAGATGCGCTTGCGACGGCGGCAGCGCGAATTGCGCGCTATCCCGCGCCACCTTCGCTTCCGCAAGCCACCGCTCGGCAATAACGCGGGCTTCGCTGCGCGTGAGCGCCAGCGGCAACTCAGAATGCGTCAAGACCGGGCTATCCTCGCCGGGAAACACGGCATCGACAGCCGCGGTCTCAAAATCCCCGTCAACATCAACAAAGCTCACCTGCACTCGGCCAGGCACCTCCGCCGCAGCCGCGCGTTCCAGCGCCAAGACCGGATCGTCCTCACCGCGATAGACAAGCTCCTCAGGGGTGAGATAGCCGTCGGCGCGCCCATCGCGATTGGCGAAAATGAGCTTGCCATCGCGCTCAACCGCGTCAAAGCCATAGGCCAGCATCAAAGGCTGAAGCGCGCTCCGCGCATCCGTCACATCGCTTGCCAGATATCCGCGCACAAATCCGAAGAGCCGGCTCACATCAATCTCGCTGACGCCCGATCTGGCGCAGATTTCCGTCACAACATCCGCAAGGCTGCGCCCTGTTGCGCGCCCGGTGATCCAATGCCCCCGGTCATAATTCTCACCATCGGCCCAAACCTCGGTTTTCGCCGGGAAAAATGGGTAGGGGCGCGCATCCCATGCCCAAACATAAGCCCGCGCCATATCAACCATGGGCCCATCATAAACCTCTGATATCGGGTTGTTTTCGGCTTTGCCCCAATGGCCGTTCATCGCCCTCAGATATTGCAATTGAATGAGCGGATCGCGCAGCCCGCTTGAGTAAATCGGCAAGCTTGATTCCGAGGATTTCGGGTCCAGAAATTTGTTGGGCTCATTGGTGCCTTTGTCTATCGCCGCGCATCCCATCTCGGTGAAGCGAACGGGCTTCGAGCCTGGCTCCCAAACGGTCGGAAACTGAGCGCGCGTGCCCCCTATCCGCTCATGATGATAGTTTTCCCACCATCCGCGGATGTCCTTGTAGCGATAAATCCAAGGCTCGTTATGGGCCCCATCCTCGATTGGAGATCGGATCTGCGCATCCCGCGCCTGGGCTGAGTGGTAGTACCAATCATAGCCCTCTCCCCCCGCGACATTGCCCTCAAGATAGGCAAGATCGTAAATTGATCCATGCGCCGCATCGAGATGGTCATGCCTGTCCCGCCAGTCTGAAAGCGGCATATAATTGTCGATTCCAATAAAATCGATAGCATCATCGGCCCAGAGCGGATCGAGGTTGAAATAGACGTCCCCGCTCCCGTCCTGCGGATGATACCCAAAGTATTCTGACCAATCCGCAGCATAAGAGATATCGCAATCCGGCCCAAGGATTGCGCGACATTCGGCAGCCAGGGCGCGCAAAGCCGCCACGGCGGGGAAGCCACCGCCCGCGCCCCTGATGCGCGTAATGCCGCGCATCTCGGACCCGATACAAAAAGCATCCACCCCGCCGGCCGCCGCGCAAAGATGCGCGTAATGCAAAATGAAGCGCCGATAGCCCGTATCAGCAGGTCCGGTGTAAGAGACAGCCTCGCCTGTAATCGTAAAGTCGCTTGCCTGCGCGGCCCCCATGAAGGCCGCGACCTCAGCGTCGGCGGCAGCTGTGCCATCGGGGCTTCCGACCTGGCCGGGCGCGTTTGAGAGCGTGATGCGCCCGCGCCAAGGCAAAGCCGGCTGCCCGGCCTGCCCGGTGTAAGGGTCCGGCAACGCATTGTCGCCCGTCTGGCTCATCAAAATAAACGGATAAAACATCACCTCCTGACCCGCCGCCCTGAGCGCTTGGAGCGCCTCGGTTACTGATCGGTCAGCGGGCGTTCCGCCGTAAAGCGGCCGCTCATCGTCATCAAAGGGCACGAGCGAAGCAGCACTCCGCGGTAGCCCCGAAACAGACCAAGGCATCGCGTCCGCGTCGATGTCGTGCTGCTCGACACGCGGCTCAAGTCTGCATTCCCCGCAGCGCAGATCGTCCCCGAACCAGGACACAATCAAAGATGTCGATTGGCAGTGAGGCAGCTGCGCGCCCATCACATCGAGCGAAACGGCAAAGTCTGTCTGCGAAGACGCCGTGTTGAGATTGGCCGCGCTCACATCGCCAAAGCCCTTGTCATAATAGACAGGCGTCGTCGCCAGCGCGTATTCGCCTGTGCCCGGCATCAACGCCACAGCGCGCACCCCGCCCGCCATGTCTTCTGGTTGAGTGAGAGTGCCCGCTTGCGACGGCCGCACCACCTCGAAACTGAACTGGGGAACCCGATTCCCAAACGGCTCAAGCGCAAGATCTTCCATGACGACATACGCCGTCCCCCGAAAGGCGGGCGTGTTCTCCGCGCCCTGCACGGCGGCGATCTTGGGGTCAGGCAGTTGCGTCATTGAGCCCGGGTAAACACGCATGTTGAGCGTCTCGGGGGCGATCTCCTCGCCATCGGCCCAAACCCGACCGACATGCGATATCTCGCCTTCACAAAGCGCAATCGCGAGCGAAATCGAATAGGAATAAGCGGTCGTCTTGGGCCCCGGCGGCTGCCCCTTGCCGCCGCCGCTCGTCGTGCTGCTTTCGAGAAACTGAGTGGCCCAAATGACCTGCCCGCCGATCCGCATGCGCCCGTAAACCTGCCCGATAGGCGCGCCCTCGCTCGCCCCGGTGACGCGAAAGCGATCTACTTTCCCAGTTTCAACAGCGTCAGATCCCTGCCCCAGAAGCTGTTGATCGATCACGCGGCCAATCGTTGCCCCGACCGCCCGACCAAGCACAGCCGAAGACACGCCCAGAAATGATCCGCCAGCCGCGCCGCCAAGCGCCGCGCCCGCAGCAGAAAGTAGAAGCGTCGCCATCTTTAGCGCCTCGCGTTAAGGAAACTCAAAGAACGATACAGCGCGCCGCATCCAGGGCGCGCTCAAAGCGCTCTCAACGACGCCATGTCGCTGATAAGCGTGAATAAATCTCGGCGCCGGGGTGACACTAGAAACAATGCCCAGATGCTTGGCCACCATCCCTTGCCGCATCCGAAAGAGGATAACATCGCCCGCCTGGGGCGCGCCCTCACGCGGCACAAGATGAGTTTTAGCCGCGCGCCACAAAAGCTCGTCTCGTTCCGCCTCCGACCAATCCCGCGTGTAAGGTGGCATCGGCGCGGGTTCGTTGCCGTAAAGCTCGCGCCAGACCCCTCGGATCAACCCCAAACAATCCGTGCCTGCCCCGCGCAACGAAGCTTGATGCTGGTAAGGCGTCCCCAGCCAGGCCCGCGCCGCGTCAACAACATCGCGCCGCATCAGACCAAGGCCTGACCGCGGTTATCGCCGCCTTGCTTGGGAAAGCTCGTGAGCCAGTCATCGCCAGGAATGAACGGAAAGCCACTGAAGTTGATCACATTGTCAAATTTCAGTTTGCACATCTCCAAGCTGCCATCAGAACCCGCCAAAAGCCGGATGATATCGCCCGCGCGCAGATCAGCGCGGACGGCCATCCAAAGCTCGATCTCCCGGCCACCATCTTTCATCCGGTCCCACTTGATTGCGCCCGCCATCCCCTGCGCCGCTCCGCTCAACACTTCAAAATAGCCGCGTTCAAACCAATCCGGCTGAAACCCTGGGAGCGCGTCAAATCCCAAGAAGCGGCGTTCGCTGACCGAACGCAGCGGGACTTCGGCAAAATATCCCGGCTGTGAGAAATCAAATTGAGAACAGCCACGCTCAGAGCAACTCTTCAAGTAAGTGCGCCCTTGCGGCTCGTTGAGCGCCTCCGTCAGCCCTCGCAACTCCGCTGTGAACGCGCCATCGCCACGCTTGATCTCGCCGATATGGCCGTGAAAGACGATCTTGCGCGCGCTCACATCGCGCCAATTCACCAGCCAAGCCGTCACTTCAGCGGCGTCATAGAGCCCGGCATTGATGTCAGCCTCGGTGATCCGGTCATCGCTCAGCGCGCCCAGAGCTTCGGTGTTATCAATAGAAAGCCCGCTCGTCTGCAAAAGGGCCGAGGCGGTCATCCCACCCTGCGCATCAAAGATCATGCCCTCAAATTCGAGCGGCCCGTCATGGTCTGTGAAGCCAAAGCAAGTGCTGTCAGCCCGCTTGAGCCGCCAGGCCCGCGCCACATTGGTCAGCCCGCTTGCCAGATGCGCGTGCAGCGCCTCCGCGCTCATACCCGCACCTCAATGACCGGCACAGACGGCGCATCACCGGCCTGAAACGCGGCCACTGACGTTTGGATCGTATCGGTGTCAAACCGCACCGGCACATCAAACTCAAAGCCCGCCGTGATCTCCGCTTGCTCCGCTGGCGGCGAGACAAAGCTCACAATCCCGGTTGTGTAATCAATAGTGTAATCAATGGTTTCGGTCTTCTCATCATCGCCCAACGCGATGCGAACACTCCCCAAAACAGGCTTTCGGATCGGCCGCGCATAGCTCTGCTGACCCGAGCGATAGAGCTTCACCAACTGAAACTCAGTCGTCGCTCCATCACCCTCGCCAATGACTTGGTCAGAAAATCCAATGTCCCGGCTCGATTCCACAGACCGGAAATCTGACCAATCCTTCCAGCGAAACCCGAAAAGCTGGCCTTGCCTGGCCTCGAAGAAGGCGATGAGCTCTTCAATGTCATCGAGCGAGCGCATCGCCACACCGGCATCATAGCGCCTGCGCGAATGCGCCCACGGCGTGTTGCGCTCCTCAAATCCATTCGCCAGCGTCACAACCTCCGTGCGCCGCTCAGGCCCGCCAAGTGAGCCAAAGCTCATCTTGGTGGGAAATCTCACATCGTGAAACATCACCGCTCCTTAAGAATTGCGTTGCCCACGCGCCAAAGCGCGGTTCACTTGCGCTGCGATCTGTCCTTGGCTGCGGCGAAACCCGGCGACATCCGGCGTCGTGACATTGATTGTCACATTGCTTGTGCCGCCGCCCGCGGCCTTGACGCCGAGCTTGCCGTCCGCGCCGCGCGTCAGCGGCATGATTGCCTCGGGCCCAGCCTCGCCCATGAGGCCCATGCCCCCCCGCATCGGAAAGGCGGTGGCCTGGCTGATGACCCCGCCCTTGGCGAAAGGCATCACCTTGCCGCCCGTAAACGCGCCGCCATCGGCAAACGCGCTCCCGCCGAAAAGGCCGCCGATGCCATTGGCGATCGTCGAGGCAAACCCTTGCGTGACAGGCTTGATCGCGGCGTTATAGACTGATTTCGAGATGCTATCAGCCAAGACGCGCATCGCGTCGCTGAGCTCCATACCCTTGAAAACGACACCGTCAAAAGCCCGCCGAAGCCCGGTATTGAGCCCAGTTTCCAGGTTGCCCACATCAACGCTCACAGATGCAAGAGAGCCCTTCATCCGCTCGATCTCGGTTCCAAAGGCCTGCGTGACGACGCGCGCACCGTCGAGCGTGGTCTCCAAACTCGCAAGTTCCGCGTCAAGCGCATCAAAATCCGCCATCATCTTCCTCCACGTTCACATCGGGAAACCGCGCCATCAGCGCGCTCAACCCCGGTCGATCGAGCGGCTTGATCCCTTTTGGCGCCACCATCATCTGAAGCTCCGCTGGCGTAAGGCGCCAAAAATCCTCGGGCCTGAGACGAAGCTCGCCAATGCCAAGCCGACAGACAGCCTCCCAGTCAAAAGCCGTCATTGCTCAAAAGGCGCGAAAGCGCCGACGAGGAGCCGCGCCGCGACGCGCGCCGCCTCAGTGACACCGCCATCGACATCAAGCGACATGAATTCGTCGCGCGTGCCCTCCCAGCCGCCGCCGCGCAGCCCCGCAACCACGACCGCGAGAATATCAGCCGCGCGGTAAGAGCCATGGTCGAAACGTTCGATTAAGGCGATGAGGCTCTCTTCTCCAAGGTCAGCCTCGAGTTCGGCGAGCGCGCCAAGCGTCAGCTTGCAAATGCGCCGCTCGCCGCCAATCCTGATCTCCACCTCACCGGCCAATGGATTAGCCATGCTCAATCGGCCACGAATGTGAGTTCGCCCGCCGATGACAGCGCAAGCTCATAGGTCGCCTCGCCATCATGGGTGCCGGCATATTCAATCGCCGTGACCATGAACGCGCCCTCGATGGTCCCGAAATCAGGAACGATGATTTGAAAGTCGGGGTTCACCCCGTCAAAGAAGATCTCGCGCATCCGGGCGTCGGTCGTGGCATCCTTGAAAATCCCGGAGCCCGCAATCGACGCGGTTTTTACGCCCGCGCCCGCCAAGAGCTCTCGCCAGCCGCCCGCGCTTTCCAGGCTTGTGACGTCAATGGTTTCCGCGTTGAAGCTCACGCGCGTCGCCCGCAGGCCGGCCACCGTCTCAAAGAGCCCAGCTCCATTCATGTCGACCTTCACCAACAGGTCTTTACCGTTTTGAGCAACCATGGCCCGATCTCCATTTTCGTATTAAAATCCGAGTGTTCAGCGGTGGCGCTAAAGCCCATCTACCTGTGCGCGAAACGTCAGATCGATCCGTCGCGCACTATCGTTGTCAAACCGCGCCGCCTTCGCGCGCAGGAACCAAAGCCCAATGAGCGCCCCTCGCGCCAGCGTCAAAGGCGCATCAACAAGCGCGTCCGAGATCGCCGCGGCTACGTCCTTGGCGGTCTGAAAACCGCTCGCATCAGCGACAATCGAGATCACAAATTCATGACGCGCCCCGCCCCCGCTCGCAGATGAGCCGTCGCGCACGCTTTCAGGCCCCAAGCTGACATAAAGCGCCGGCAAACTGCCCGGCGGCAGCGCATCATAAATATGCGCGCCCACAAGGTTGCCCAAAGCGGTGTCCGCAATAAGCCGCTGATAAACCGCTTGCTGAAGCGCAGAGGCCGCACCATAGCTCATGCCACAACCTCCTCGCTCGCCATGCAGGTCAAAAAGCGCCCGTCATATCCCGCATCGAGCACCGCCAGAATGTCAAAGAGGCGCGCGCCATCGCGAAATCGTTGTCCCGCTTTGGGGCGAGACGGCGCACCAGGGGGGGCCGCACGGATCGTGATGCGATAGGCCGCCTTTGAAAGCGCGGCATAGCCTTCGCCGCGCTCTCGGCCTGCCCCTGCCTTCAGCTCGCCCCAGAGTGTCCCGAGCGCCTGCCAGGTTTCGATATAGCCGCCCGCGCCATCCGCGCTGCGCACCCGTTCTTCGAGAACAAGCGGCCTGTTCAGCATAGGCCGCGTCATGATCGGCCCCCCGCCACAAGCCGCATGGTCTTGTAGCGCTCGATCAAGACCGACGCGCCATAGGGGATAGCACCACCGGTCATCCCGGTCTCGGATCGGTGGTCATAATAATGCCCCGCAAGCAGAAAAACCGCTTGCGCCAGGTCGCTCGGGAGCGCCTCGAAATCCTCCGCAAAGCCCGCCGTGAAACTGATCAACGCCTCGCCATGGTGCGGGATCACTGGCAAAGAGCGCCCCTGCGCGACAAGCCGCGGGCGATGATGATCGCGTTCCAGCCGATAAAGGCTCGGGTCAATGAGCGTCTCAGCCCCCATGGCATCGATCAAGTTTACTTGCGTGATACTCGTCACCGGCGCAATCGGCAGACCTTGAGCCGCCGCGTCATGCCAATTCGTCAACGCCCACGAAAAAACCCGCGACAACAGTATCTTACCAGTCCGCGCTTCGATGGCCGCCATCGCTGCGCGCAGAAAGGATGCCAAAACAACGTCCTGGATCGCCTCATCCGCAAAGCCCGTCCCGATCCGCAAATGTGCTTTGAACGCGGCGACAGGCAATGCAGCATCTGGAACGCTCGTTTCTTCAATGAGCATCATGGAACATCTCCAATCCTCTATCCCAAAATCTCAAACCGAACAGCGCGCGCGCCGCCCTTGCCGCTCTCAGACGGAAAGGTGACAGAGCCGGTGCAAAGGCCTTGCCGCGCGCGCTCGAACTGGGGGAATGGCCCCCAGCCCGCCTTTAGCCGCGCTTAGGAAGTGGCGAACTTGAGAACCTTGATCGCAGCAAAATCGCTCACATCCCCGCCCACGCGCTTTGTCGCGTAAAAGAGAACGTGAGGCTTCGCGCTAAAGGGATCGCGCAACACGCGCAGTTCGGGGCGCTCGGCAATCGTATAGCCCGCCGTGAAATCCCCAAACGCGATGCAATCCGGGTTAGGATCGTCTGCATCCGGCATATCCTCGGCGATAAGCACCGGATAGCCCATGAGGCGCGCCGGCTCGCCCGCCGCCAGCCCGTCCGACCAAAGGAAGCGTCCATCGGCGTCCTTGAGCTTGCGCACGAGCGCCGCGACCTTGGAATTCATCACAAAAGTCGCATTGGCGCGGTATTGCGCGCCCAACGCATAAACGACGTCCACAATGCTGTCAGGCGTCACATCGTTCGCCGCGCCGGTCGCAACATAGCCGAGGCTGTCCCAAGCCCAGGCGGCATCGTCCACGATCGAATGCGTCAGAAATCCTTTTGGCTTATCAACCCCGTCGCCGTTCACAAAAGCATCGGCTTCCGCGCGCAAGAACTTGTCGGCGATACGGCCCGCAAGCCAGGTTTCAAGATCAAACGCGCTGTCATCCAAAAGGCGCTGCGAGGCCTTCGGCAGCGCAGAAAGCTCGTGCAGCGGGATCGAGATACGGTCGATCTGCGGTGTCGTTGTTTCGCTCACGGTCGAAGTCTCCGTGGCCCAGCCCGCGCCCATATCGCCATGGTCGATCAAAACGTCATAAGACGTCGCTTCAACATTCACCACATTTGCAATCGCGCGGATCGAAGCCGTCGAGGCCAGAACAGATTTCACCGTCTCCGACGTCTGCGGATCCACGAGATAGCCGCCATCCCCCGAAACAGCCAAAGCCTTTTCCTCAAGCTCAAGACCGCGCAGACCATCGTCGTCGCCCGTGCGCAGATACGCGTTAAAGGCCTTCTTATGGGGGGCTTCAGGCGCCGCGCTCGAAAGAGCCGGGCGCGTCAGTTTTGTCTTTGTCAGCATGTTCAGTCGTTCTTCCTGCTTATCGAATTTGCGTTGAATATCGGTTTGGAACTTGCCCAAATCGCCCATGAAGCCCGCGAGCGCATGCTTCACAGCTTTAGCCGGAGACAGGTCTTCCCCAGCCTGAGCCTTTGTCTCAGGTGTCGTCATCGATCATCCTCTTGCGGTGGTTGAGACTGCTGGCTCAGGTCCGGGCCAGCTCCGCGCGGGCCTCTTGGAAGGCCCCCGCGATATCGCGCATCTCGGCTTCAAAGGGCTCCTGCCCCTTCTCGCCAACCCGCGCCTCCGTCAGCATCGGGAACGTCACCAAAGAGACCTCCCAAAGCTCCAGCTCGTTCAAGAGCCGCTGGCCCTTGGTGTTTCTCGTGGCTCTCAAGGTCCGGTAGCCGATCGATAGCCCGTCGATGGCACCTGCCTTAAGCAAGGAAGCCGCTTCCTGAGCGCGCGCCACATCCGGCAAAAGGCGGCCCTTCACATAGAGCCCTTTTTCCGTCTCATGCACGTCTTCCCAAACGCCAATCGGTTCTTCCGGGCGATGCTGCCAAAGCATCTTGACGCTCTGCCCCGCCTTCTCGAGTGCCTCAAGAGACGCGCAATATGCGCCGCGCGCCACGATATCACCGCCTGAATCTGTCACGCCAAAGAGCGACGCCAGGCCTTCTATCTCAAGGTTTTCGCTCACTTTGACCGGAGCGGGGGTCCGGCAGAATTTGCGTTCAAGGCCGGTCTCAGTGGTCTCTATCATTTGGTCATCCTTCAGGGAGTTACGGCGAGAAATGACTGAAACGCTTGCGTCAGTATCGCCGCGGCCACTCCGTAAACCGTCAGCCACAACCGGCGCTCAAGGCGGATCATCATCTCATCAATCCGGTCGAGCCGTTTGTTAAGCGCTTCAAATTGGAACGCAGTTACCTTCTCGTTGGCCTCAATCCTGAGGTTGGGATTGAGATCAACGGGATCATAGGCAAACCGCAAAACAGATTTGCCCCTCTCACTCATCTTCGGCCTCCCCCGGCAAAGCGGGCAAGCCGAGCAGCCGCCGTTTTTCCTCTTTCGTCAGAAAATCCGCGCCCGCGACGCGCGCCCATTGCGCATCACGCTCCGCCTGAAGCGCGGGCACCTGATCGAGATCGGGGCGAAGTTCGAACGTTTCTCCTGAAAACCCGCCCAGCCAGCTGCTCAATGCCTGACAAACCTTACCGGCCAAAGGCAGCACCGTCAGACGATAGAAGGCCCGATGCGCTTCCTGATAATTGGCATAAGTCGCCTCGCCCGGAATGCCCAAAAGCATGGGCGGTACGCCAAATGCGGTGGCAATCTCACGCGCGGCCGCCTCCTTGGTTTTTTGAAACTCCATGTCCGAGGGCGAAAAGCCCATGGGCTTCCAATCAAGCCCGCCTTCCAAAAGCATCGGGCGCCCCGCATTTCGCGCGCCCTGGTGATGCGTTTCCATCTCGGTGACCAGGCGCTCATATTGGTCCGGGGCCATCTGCCCGAGCCCATCGGCCCCCTTATAGACGATCGCGCCCGAGGGTCGCGCAGCGTTGTCCAGCAATGATTTTGACCAACGCGTCGCAGAACTATGAACATCAAGCGCCATCGCGGCGGCCTGCAAAGGCGAGAGGCCATAATGGTCATCTTGCGGATGAAAGCTCTTGATATGGCAGATCGGGCTCAAACCCTCGCCAACGTCGAACCGGTGCTTGCGCCCGCCAACGTTGTATTCAAACGCAATCGGCCAGCCATCGGCGCCAGGCACAAGGCTCATGCGATCCGAGCGCAGAACATGCAATTCAAGCGGCCGGTCATCACCCACCGCCTCGATGTAAGCGTTACCGCTTAAAAGAAGTTGCCCAAAAAGCGCCTCGAAGAGATCAGCGCGCCCCTGCGCCGCATTCGGTGCGCGCAGAAGATCAAGAACAGGGTGCGCCTCATAACGCGCGGTTTGGTCCTGAAGAACGAGCGGCAGCGCTGCCGCCGCCTCGGCAATCAGTTTGACCGCCCGAAACGCAACCGGGTTCGCGGAAAACCCGGCCCTCGTCAGAGAGACAACATCCCGCGGTGACCAAGCCACCCGCCCGGTCGTATGATACGCGATGACCGGCCCGGTTGCCGAAGCCTTCGCCTCGTCTGGCGCTGTGGTCGCGGTATTAAAGAGGTTGAAAACCATCTCCTAAGCTCCTGATATTGAGCAGGTCTGACGCGATCATACGCCCGTTTTGCTAAACCCGGGTCAACGGCGCGCGCGGCCCGTAAAGGTCTTGTTCATGTTTGAAAAGCGCCGCCTGACAGCCCGCGCAGGAGCGACGCCCTCACCGAACGCGCCCCAAAGCCAGAAGCCCGGGCCCCTAGAGGCCACGCACTCGCGGCGATTTCCATCTGCGCGCGGGCTCCAGCATCGCATCGCTCAACGCCCAGACGAGCGCATCAACCCGGTCAGGAGATCCCTTCCCCTGAAATCCGGTCACAGTCATCTGCGCCATCTGATCCTCAAGCGCCGTCAATCCGCGCACATGGCGCACGCGCCCCTGTTCATAAAGCGCCGCCACGGGCTCCGCCCGCGCCGCTTTCCCCCGCGTCGCATGCACCCCCGAATAAGCAATCATCGGGTCAATCTGCCGGATCATCGCCTCAACCATCGCGCCGCCCTGGTTCACTTCCGCAACGATGCGATCGGCGTCAAAGTCGCGCGCCGCATCGCAAGCCGCCTGCGCCCAGGAAAGCGGGGTGCCCCGCTCAACAGAGCGATCTGCCAAAACATAAGCCCGCCAATCCACAGGCGGCCCCTCCATCTGGCACCCCACGACGATGATCCCGCAAGCATCACCTTCGACGCTCGCCGCAGGGTCCACCGCCACAACGATCCGATCCACCGACGGCCTGATATCGATGCCCACGTTCTCGAGCGTCTCCCGGCTCCAAAGCGCCCCGTCGATTTCATCGAGCAAAACGCCGTCAAGCTCCTGACGCCCGAGCCGCGAATTCGCATAGCGCGCGCGCACCTCTTCAAGAAACGAAGACGCCAGATAAGCCCGGTTCGCCTCGGTCGGTGCCTGCGTCTTTACAGTCGAAGGCGTCTCCATGAGCGCCCGCAAGACCTTCGAGTTTCTCGGCGTCGTCGTGACCACAGCGCGCGGCGATGGCCCCAATCGGAGCGCGAATTGCAAATTGCTCCAGGCATCCTCCGCCTTGGGCCACTTCGCGATCTCATCGGCCCATGCACAGTCAAATTGCGGGCCGCGCAGCGCCTCCGGGTCGGTCGCTGAATAGCATTTCGCCACAGCGCCATTTGGCCATTCCAGCTGTCGGCGCGACGCGTGCCAATGGGGCCGCCGGTCAGGCGGGCAACAGGCGATGATCCCGCTTTCCCCAAAAACCATCACATCGCGCGCCTGATCATAAGTCTCGCCCACAAGCGCCACGGATTTCGCCCGCCCAGGGTCCAAGGGCATCGGCCCTTCGACCTCGCTGCGCACCCATTCCGCGCCCGCGCGGGTCTTGCCCGCCCCGCGCCCCCCCAGCACAATCCAGCTTCGCCACTCGCCTTCAGGGGCAAACAGGTGGTCATGGGCCCAGAATTCCCAGAGCCACGGCAAAGCGCGAAGCTCCTCCGCGTTCAGCTCATCCAGAAACATCTCCTGGATAAGCGGCTGCTCTGAGGCTATCCAAGCGCCCCCCGATCGAACGCCTTGCGGCATCAAGGTCCATTGGGGCATCCGCGCCGGGGACGCCGCCTTCGTTTCGTTGTCTTTGTGCGTCAAATTCAATCTCCGCGTCGCGAAGCTGTTTTGCAGCCGCCATCATGTCGCGTTTCAGGTTCGGCACCCGCGCAACATCAGCGAAATCGCCCGTCTTGATGGCGGCGATCACATCCTCGATTTCATCGATTGCGCGATCCAGCATCACAGCCACATGCTTATGTCGCTTCGCAATCACCCGCTCCAAAAGCGGGGGCTCTTGCTTTGCCATTCGGCCTGTGCCTCTCTCGATAGTCCACTGGAGCGGGCACAAAAAAAGCGGCTCGGGGTCTCATCCCCAAGGCCGCTTGCCCACGTCTCCCAGTGTGACGGTGTTCTACCTGAGACCGTTCGCAATGTCAAGCTTGCAACCCAAGGCAGAGCCACGGGCACCGTCCGGTCAGATTAATAAATCGTGAATTTTCTGCGAGTTAAGGGAAGTGCCCTTCCGGCCCCGGGCGTCCAGCGCACCCTTATTCAGAATTCGCCCGCTCCGCTTCAATGGCCCGCCAGCGCGCAACATTCGCGTTGTGCTCGGCTAGTGTTTCCGCAAAGGCATGCCCGCCCGTGCCATCCGCCACGAAGAAGATGAAGGGCGTGTCATCGGGGTTCAGAGCCGCGCGGATGCTCGCCTCACCCGGGTTGGCAATCGGTGTCGGCGGCAGCCCGTCGATCACATAGGTGTTCCAGGGCGTTTCGCGGCGTAGCTCGCTTTGGCGAAGACCGCGCCCCAAAACCCCTTCGCCCCGCGTGATCCCATAAATCACGGTCGGGTCGGTCTGAAGGCGCATCCCCCGCTCCAAGCGGTTCACAAAGACTGAAGCCACCTGCCGCCGCTCTTCCGGCACGCTCGTTTCCTTTTCGATGATCGATGCCATTATGAGCGCTTCGGTCTCCGTCGCATAGGGCAGCCCCGCCGCGCGCGCCGCCCAGGCCTCCGCGAGGGTGGCTTCCTGCGCCCGCGCCATCTCTAGAAGGAGCGCCTCGCGCGCTTCGCCCGCCACGATCTCATAGGATCGCGGTGCCAAAGCCCCCTCCGGCGGGATCGTGGCGGCCTCACCTTCGAGAACATCGATATCGCCCAGGGCATTCACAATCTGCCAACTCGTCGCCCCTTCCGCCACGGCGATCCGAAAACGGGTATCGGGGTTGTCTTTCGCGCTTTCATAGGGTCCAGGCAAAGCATCTTCTGCGGGCGTGAAGGTCGCTCGGGTGACAAACGCGTTGGTGGCAGGATCAAGCTCCCGCACCTGCACACTGAGCTGATTGACGCCGATGCGATAAATGACTTCCGTGCCACAGGTGCTTCGGCCACCAATCGTCACAATATCAAGAATTTCCGCCATCGACGCCCCGGGCTCGATGAGAAACGATCCCGCTTTGAGGTCGCCCGCCCGGTCAGTATAATCCGCCGCCATCCGAAAGATCGCGCGGCTATGGACAGCCTCTTGCTCTTCAAGATCGCGCGCGACCGCGCCCATCGTGCTATTGGGCACAACCTGCAAGCAAATCGCTTCGGCAAGTGGGCCCTCAGAAGCATAGCGCCCCTGCGCCCAGACAATCGCGCCCCCCGCGAGGAAAAGCGTCACCACCAAAAGCGAAATCGCGTTCGATGCCAAATGCCGCCACATGCTCTAGACCTGCCCGAAAATCACGCTGGCATTTGTGCCGCCAAACCCAAAGCTGTTCGACAGCGCATAGCGGATCTCGCGTTCCACTTTCGCATTGGGCGCAAGATCGATGGCCGTCTCCACGGCAGGATTGTCGAGGTTGATCGTTGGCGGTGCCACCTGATCGCGGATCGCGAGGATCGAAAAGATCGCCTCAATCGCGCCGGCCGCTCCCAGGAGATGGCCCGTCGAAGACTTGGTCGAAGACATCGTCACCTCACCAGCCGCATCGCCCATCATGCGTTCAACAGCGCCGAGCTCGATGGTATCAGCCATCGTCGAGGTCCCATGCGCGTTGATATAATCAAGAGCACCCGCCTCGAGGCCCGCGCGCTTCAGCGCCGCCGCCATCGAACGCGCACCGCCATCGCCGTCTTCAGAGGGGGCCGTGATATGATAGGCATCCCCAGAAAGCCCGTATCCCAAAACCTCGGCATAGATCTTTGCGCCGCGCGCCTTGGCATGCTCGTATTCTTCCAAAACAACAACGCCCGCGCCCTCGCCCATGACAAAGCCGTCCCGGTCTGCATCATAGGGGCGCGAGGCCGATTTGGGGTCGTTTCCGCGTTTCGTCGAAAGCGCCTTGCAGGCATTGAAACCGGCCACACCGATCTCTGAAATCGGGCTTTCCGCCCCGCCCGCGAGCATGACATCGGCATCGTCGAGCGCAATGAGGCGCGCGGCATCGCCAATGGCATGGGCACCCGTTGAACACGCGGTCACAACAGCGTGGTTCGGGCCCTTGAAGCCGAAGCGGATGCTCACTTGACCAGAGGCCAAGTTAATCAACGCCGATGGGATGAAAAACGGCGAGACACGCCTTGGACCACGCTCCTTGAGCAAGACAGCCGTATCGGCAATGGCTGAAAGCCCGCCGATCCCCGATCCGATCATCACGCCGGTGCGCTCTTGCTTTTCAGCACTGTCAGCAACCCAACCCGCATCCGCAACCGCTTGTTGCGCCGCCGCCATCCCGTAAAGGATGAACGCATCAACCTTCCGTTGCTCTTTCGGCTCCATGTAAGCAGACGCATCAAAGGCCGCCGCACCCTCCAGCGGGATCTCGCAGGCATAGGTCGTCGCAAGATGTGACGCATCAAATCGGGCGATCGGGCCTGCGCCGCTTTCTCCCGCCAGAAGCTTCGACCAGGTCGCCTCAACGCCATCCGCGAGGGGTGAGACCATCCCCATTCCAGTCACGACCACGCGCCGCATCGCTTCGCCTCCACTCATTTCGCCGTTATGTAACGGTGCCGCATGGGCCGCTCAAGGCCGCGCATCCGCTCACAAAGGACTTTAGAAAAGAAAAACGGCGCCCGAGGGCGCCGCATTCACAAGCCAATGGCTGATCTCAGCTGTCTTGGTCCTTCGTGATGAACTCAACCGCGTCGCCAAAGGTCTGAATGGTCTCGGCCGCATCATCGGGGATCTCGATGCCAAACTCTTCTTCGAACGCCATCACGAGTTCGACCGTATCAAGGCTGTCCGCACCAAGATCATCGATGAACGAGGCCGCTTCAACAACCTTGTCTTCTGCCACACCGAGGTGCTCCACCACGATCTTCTTAACCCGAGTTGAGACGTCGCTCATAGTCTGATCCTTAATCCTCTGAGGGCCCCTGCCCCGTTGTTTTTTTCCGCGCAGTGCCAATGCCACGGGCGGGGGCACGCCCCTAAAGCGCCTGCCCTCTGCGAAACTGCGCCGCCTATAGCACAGGCACTAGGGATGGCAAACGAATTGTCATGGCCCTTTCTCGCGGAGCGAAAAGAACGCGCCCGAGCATGGAAAGCCTCAGCCTGAGCGCAAAGCCACCCCGATTTTTTGCCTTTAAATCATGGCCATACCGCCATTCACATGCATCACGGTCCCGGTGAGATAACCCGCCTCGTCGCTGGCAAGATAGACGACAGCCGAAGCGATCTCCTCGGGGCTTCCCATCCGCCCCATGGGAATCTGCGCCAAGATCGCGCCTTTTTGGTCATCGTTCAGCTTG
This sequence comes from Pseudomonadota bacterium, assembly GCA_039198835.1. GTDB lineage: Bacteria > Pseudomonadota > Alphaproteobacteria > Rhodobacterales > Rhodobacteraceae > Shimia_B. The sequence goes on from JBCCTH010000024.1 coordinate 18,470, forward strand.
CCGGTCATCGCGGTCTCGATCATTCCCGGCGCGATACAATTGACGGTGATGCCGCGCGTGGCGACTTCATAGGCCAAACTCTTTGACATCCCCACCATTCCCGCCTTCGAGGCGGCATAATTGCCCTGCCCGGGGTTGCCCGTGGCACCAACAATCGAACTGATGTTGATGATGCGCCCGTGGCGCGCTTTCATCATTCCGCGCAGCGCGCCTTTGCACAGGCGCATGGTCGAGGTGAGGTTCACATCAAGAACACTGGCCCATTCGTCATCGGACATCCGCATAAAGAGGTTATCGCGCGTAACCCCCGCGTTGTTAACGAGGATATCGAGCGAGCCCATCGCCGCAACCGCCGCCTTGGGAAGCGCCGCAACAGCCTCGGCATCAGACAGGTTGCAAGGCAAGACATGCGCCCCCTCGCCAAGCTCGCCCGCCAAAGCCTCTAGCGGCTCGGTGCGCGTCCCGCTCAAGCCAACCTGCGCTCCCGCGCCATGGAGCGCTTTGGCGATCGCGCCGCCAATCCCGCCAGAGGCCCCGGTCACAAGCGCCGCGCGTCCCGTCAAATCAAACATCATCATTCTCCTTTGAGGGCCGCCAAATCCGCTGGTGATCCCACGTTCTTGCTTGCCAGAGCGCGATCGATCCGCCGGATCATCCCGCTGAGCGCCTTGCCCGCGCCGATCTCCCAAACGTCCGTGACGCCAGCAGAGGCCATCCAAGTCACGCTTTCGCGCCATCTTACAGAGCCAGTGACCTGCTCAATGAGCAGCTCGCGGATCAAGGCAGGGTCGCTGACAGCCTCAGCGCGGACATTGGCCACCAGAGGCACGACGGGCGCAGCAATTTCAACCTCCGCCAGAGCCCGCGCCATGACCTCCGCGGCGGGGGCCATGAGCGCGCAGTGAAACGGCGCAGATACCGGCAGCATCACGGCCCGTTTCGCGCCCTTTTCCTTGGCGATGGTCACCGCCCGTTCAACCGCCGCGCGGTGCCCAGAGACCACAACCTGGCCTGGATCATTGTCATTGGCGGCCGCGCAAACCTCGCCCTCGGCGGCTTCCTGTGCCACAGAACGCGCCGTCTCGAAATCGAGCCCGAGAAGCGCAGCCATCGCCCCCACACCCACCGGAACAGCCTCTTGCATCGCGCTGCCGCGCGTTCTCAAAAGGCGCGCCGCATCGGCGACAGAAATCGATTGAGCCGCCGCAAGGGCAGAATATTCACCAAGCGAATGGCCCGCCACAAAAGCCGCATCCTCAACAGAAAAGCCCTCTGTGGCCAGCGCCCGCACAGCCGCGAGCGATGTCGCCATCAGCGCGGGCTGTGCATTCGCCGTCAGCGTCAGCGTCTCGAGAT
>JBCCTH010000025.1:0-19772 GCA_039198835.1 Pseudomonadota bacterium
CGGCCATGGCCGCGCGCATGCGCGCGATGGCCTCCCCGGTTTCGCGGACATGGGCCGCGCCTTCCTTCACGCCTTCCACAGCGTCGCCGATGAGGGCGGCGATCTGTTGGCTGGCTTCCCCGCACCGGCCCGCCAAGGCCCGCACCTCTGAGGCCACCACGCCAAAGCCCTTGCCCGCATCACCCGCGCGCGCCGCCTCTACCGATGCGTTCAACGCGAGCAGGTTGGTCTGAAAGGCAATTTCATCAATTGTGCCGGTGATCTTCACCATCTTCGTTGAAGCGGCTTCAATGGCGGCGATGGACGCGACGGCACGCCGCGATGCGTCCTGGCTCTTTGAGGTCTTGCGCGCCACACCCGCCACCATCTCGCGGCACTCGGTGAGCTTGACGGCGTTCGCGGCCACACTTTCGCCGAGCCCCTTGGTTACCGCAGCGCTTTCAAAGACCGCCTGTGCCTGAACCTCCGAGCGTTCGGCCAGATCGGTTGTTCCGGCGCGCAATTCAGCCGCCACGCTTGCGACAGACGCCACGCTGCCGCTGATATCGCTGAAGGCGCTCTGCAAATGGTCAAGGGATGCATTGGTGGCATTGGCGATCTCTTGGAACGTGCCTTCATAGGCCTGGCCAAGCCGGGCTCTGAGATCACCGGCCTCGAGCGCGCCCATGATCTTTTGGATATGCGCCAGAGCGGTATCTGTGCGCTCGGCGATCAGATTGATCCCCGAGGCGACATCGAGCCAGTTTCCGCTCAGGCCGTCGGTTGCCATGCGTGTATCTAACTTGCCCGCCGACGTCGCTGTGACGACGCGGTGCATTTCATCCATCGCTTTGCTCTGGGCGGCGGCTTCGTTCTTTCGGCGCTCGAGCTCGGCTTTGTCGCGGGCGCGCTGGTGTTTGACGGCGCCATCGGCCACTTCGAGGATCTCGTTGATCCCGTTCCCGAGCACGAGCGACGGCCCCTGAAGCCCTTCGAGCCGTAAGCGATGGGTAAAATCACCCTCCGAGACCGCCGAGGAGACGCGCTGAATTCCGCGCGCGGCGCTCTCTTCTAGCTCGGTTTGCAGGGTTTTTTGTGCGCGCCGTCCGACTTCGCCTTGCCGGTAATTCTCCAGCGCGACGGTGACGGCGCGCAGATCGCTTTGGGCGGCCAGCGAGATCGGCTGATCGATTTCGCCTTCGGCCAGATGGCTCACCTGCTCGACCATGTGTCGCAAGCTTTCATTGGTCATGCGAATGAGCACGCTGGACAAACCAATGAGCATCGACATGACAAGAACGAGCTGGATCAAGGCCTCGACGATATCGTCGATGACAGCTTGCCGGGCGATCTCCATCTCCTGGCCGATTTCGTGCGCGCCTGTATCCTCCACCACTTTGAGGTCATCGATCATTGCCGTCGCCGCCGCGAACCATTGCTCAGGCTCCACTTCCGCGATGCGGGCGGGGTCAAAGCTCCTGACGATGTCGCGTATCTTATCAACGGCCTGCATCGCGGGCCCCCCTGTCGCGGCTTCAAGCCGCAAGGCAATTTCAGGCGAAGCGAGGGAGGCATAGGTTGCAAGAAGCGCGGTTTGTTGGCTGTTGAGCGCCTCAAAACGGGTATAAAGCTCGCGCGGAAAAGGCCCATCTGAAAGCTGCGCGCGGGCAAACCCCGCGGAGCCGATGGCGCGTTCAAGGCCCGCGATATCTTTTGCGCGCATCAAGATCGCCTGGCGCTGAACCGCGCGCGCCGCCGATGAATGGCTGATCGATTTTCCAATGCTCGACAGGATCGAGATCGCGTCCCAGTTTATCTGGGTGTAGCGCGCGATGACCTCGTCTCGCGTGAGCTTGAGCGCATCGACATCGCCGCTGGTGGCGTCGAGCGCTGCGAGGTCGGCCAGAAGAGCCGTCGCGCGCGCGCCGAGTTCGCTTTCAAGATCGGCATCTACCAAAACCAGCTCAAGCGCGCTGGTCAGTTGGCCGATGGTGAGGTCTGAGGCCGCGCGCAGCCCTTTCAGCGCCGATGCGAAGTTTTCACCACGGCTGGCGGTAAAGCCGGTTGACGCGCCGCGCTCGCGTTGGAGCGCATGGGTGAGGCCGCCGATATGGCCCGCGAGCTGGCTTTGAAGCGTGTCCTTTGCCAGGTCAGACCTTTGGCGAAGATCTGCTGCGATGCGCGCACCTGAATAGGCAAAGACAGCGAGGCTCCCCCAGATGCACAGAAAGATCATTGCATGGGCTACGGACAAGCCGCGCAGGCGCTTCAGCATGGGCTTTCCTCCCGAACTCTCCGGGAGGCCTAACAGCCTCAGCTTAATGTCGTGTTACTCATCTTCGAGGCTGGGTCCAGGCTGGGTCCAGGCTGGGTCCAGGCGGGTGCGCCAACGCCGCCACGGGCGTTTTTTACTCGGCTGCGAGCGGCGCAGGGCTGGCCAGGGCCACAATGTCAAACATGATCCGGTTCAGCTCAAAATCCTTTGGCGTATAGACCTTGGCAACGCCCATCGCGCGCAGTCTCTCGGCATCATCATCGGGGATGATCCCCCCCACAACGACCGGGATCGCGATGCCTTGGTCACTGAAGCGCTGCATCAGATCCTCAACCAGAGGGATGTGCGACCCTGAGAGAATTGACAATCCGATCACGTGGGGGTCTTCGCTCAAAGCCGCGTCAACGATCTCTGCGGGCGTGAGACGGATGCCTTCATAGGCGATCTCCATCCCGCAATCACGGGCGCGGGCGGCGATCTGTTCGGCCCCGTTTGAATGCCCATCAAGGCCGGGTTTCCCCATGAGGAATTTGAGTTGGCGGCCTAGCTGCGTTGAAGCGATGGCGACGGCATCGCGGATTTCGTCGAGCCCCTCGGTGCGGTTGGATGGGTTGGCGCTGACGCCCGTGGGCCCGCGATACTGCCCAAACGCTGCGCGGACGACGTCTCCCCATTCGCCGGTGGTCACCCCAGCCCGCGCCGCCGCAATTGACGCGGGCATGATGTTTGTGCCCTCGCGCGCCGCCGCGCGCAGATCGGCCAGCGCCGCTTTGACGGCGCGCGCGTCACGCTGGGCCTTCCAGGCATCGAGGCGCGCGATCTGATCGGCCTCAACGGCCGGATCGACCACCATGATCGCATCATCACCCGCGGTGAGGGGCGAAGGCTCGCCGTTTTGAAATTTATTGACCCCCACAACGGTGGTGTCACCGCCCTCGATGCCCTGAATACGCTCTGCATTTGCCTCCACGAGCCGCGACTTCATGTATTCGATCGCGTTCACAGCGCCGCCCATCGCGTCAATCGTCGCAAGCTCTGCGCGCGCGCCGTCCTTGAGCTCTTCGACCTTCGCATCCACCGCCGGGTTGCCGTCAAAAAGATCGGGATATTCGAGAAGATCGGTTTCCATCGCCAGGATCTGCTGCATCCTGAGCGACCATTGCTGATCCCAGGGGCGGGGCAGGCCGAGCGCCTCGTTCCAGGCTGGAAGCTGCACAGCGCGGGCGCGGGCCTTCTTTGAAAGCGTCACGGCCAGCATCTCGATCAGGATGCGGTAGACATTGTTTTCAGGCTGCTGCTCGGTGAGCCCGAGAGAGTTAACCTGAACACCGTAGCGGAAGCGGCGGAACTTGGGGTCTTCGACGCCATAGCGGTCGCGGCAGATCTCGTCCCACAGGTCTACGAAGGCGCGCATCTTGCACATCTCGGTGACGAACCGGATGCCCGCATTCACAAAGAAGCTGATCCGCCCGACCATGTTCGGGAAATGCTCTTCGGGGACCTTATCCTTGAGATCGTCGAGCACGGCTGTCGCGGTCGCTAGGGCGAAGGCGAGCTCTTGTTCTGGCGTCGCGCCCGCTTCTTGGAGGTGGTAGGAACACACATTCATTGGGTTCCATTTGGGCAGGTGCTCGCGGGTGTAGGCTGCCACATCCGTGATCATGCGCATCGAGGGCTTGGGCGGGCAAACATACGTGCCGCGACTCAGATATTCCTTGATGATATCGTTCTGTATGGTGCCCTGAAGCTTTGAAACATCGGCTCCCTGTTCTTCGGCGACAGCGATATAGAGCGCAAGCAGCCAGGGCGCTGTCGCGTTGATCGTCATCGATGTGTTCATCTGCTCGAGCGGGATATTTTCAAAGAGCGTGCGCATGTCGCCCAGATGGCTCACCGGGACGCCCACTTTCCCCACTTCGCCGCGCGAGAGCTCATGGTCGCTGTCATAGCCGGTCTGTGTGGGCAGATCGAAGGCGACGGAGAGGCCGGTTTGCCCTTTTGCGAGATTGCCCCGGTAAAGCGCGTTTGAGGCTTTCGCCGTGGAGTGCCCCGCATAGGTGCGAAACATCCAAGGACGGTCTTTTGTGGCGCGCTCGGTTGTCATCTTGGCTCTCCGGAGAATCTATTTACGCAACATTATTGCGTGGAAGCGTTACTAATCGGAATAAAACGCCTGTGTCAACGTGCTGCGTCGCGGCATCTCCTGCGCGGCGCTCCGTTTTATCCGATACGCGTGGCCAATGCCGAAGACCCGTTTGAAGAGCCGCCGGTCGCCGCGGCCCGCTTCTGCGAACCCAAGACTGGCGCAATGCGCGCGGCCAGATGCGCGGGCTGTGTTTCTTTGAACGCGCCTTTGCTTGTTTTTGTGCCCAAGACACTCAACACCCTATCGCCCTCGGGTGCCACGAGCGCGACATCCGCGTTGAGCGCCGTGTGAAACACCGCCTTGCCATCTTCATCGGATCGCAAGACAGCGTGTATTCTGGGGCCGGAAGCTTCCCAAAAGAGCGGTGTCGCGGCGTTGCGTTCGCTGTCTGAAAAGCCACGGCTGACGCCGAATTCCGCCCAAACACCTGACACAAACATTGTGCGTCTCCCTTCTTCACGACAATCATAGCCGATGGGAGGAACGATCGAACTGCCGATTTGGCTTTTTGGCCTGATCGTGATTTTTGCGGCGGTCACCTTCGCGTCGCACTTTCTGTTCCCATCGGTGCGGTGGTTTTTCCGGCGGCGGGCCGAGAAGGTTGTCGCGCGGCTCAACGAGCGCCTGGATCGGCCCATCGAGCCTTTCAAGCTAGCGCGGCGCTACGACACGATCCAACAGCTGATCTATGACCCCGAGGTCGCGCAAGCGGTCATCGAGCACGCGGCCGAAACAGGTGTGCGCGAAGACGTGGCCTTTGAAGAGGCGCGCCGCTACGCGCAAGAGATTGTGCCCAGCTTCTCCGCGACGGCCTATTTCAGGATCGGCGCGCGGGGGGCCCGGTGGCTTTCAACAGCGCTCTATAGGGTGCGGCTCGCGCATTACGACGAGGCGCTGAGCGATGTAAGCGCCGATGCTACGGTGATCTTTGTGATGAACCATCGCTCCAACATGGATTATGTTCTCGTCACCTATCTCGCCTCCGAGCGCTCGGCGTTGAGCTATGCGGTGGGAGAATGGGCGCGCGTCTGGCCGCTTTCCCGGCTCATTCGCGCGATGGGCGCGTATTTCATCCGCCGCAGATCGCGCTCTGTTCTCTATCGCAAAGTGCTCGCGCGCTACGTAAAAATGGCGACAGCTGCGGGTGTCACCCAGGCGATCTTCCCCGAGGGGGGCTTGAGCCTTGATGGCCGTCTGGCGCCGCCGAAGATGGGGCTTTTGAGCTATGTGATCGAGGGCGCGCGGACCGCCAAACGCGATGTCGTGTTTGTGCCGGTTGCGCTCAACTATGACCGTGTGTTCGAAGATCGAGTGCTCATGTCGGCGGGGGTCTCTGGCCAGCGCCGCTTTTCGGCGAAGATCTCGGTCGTGGCGGGCTTTGCGCTGAAACAACTCTGGCTTCGGGTCACGGGTCGATTTTATCGCTTCGGCTACGCGGCGGTGAGCTTTGGAACGCCGCTTTCGCTGGCCGCGGCGAAAAGCGATGATCCGGCCGTGATCGCGCGCCGTCTCATGGAACGGATCGAAGCGGTGATCCCGGTGTTGCCGGTCCCGCTGGTGGCCCATGCCGTTTTGGCGGGGGCCGGTGATCGGATCGCGGTTGAGCTTTACGTTACCGATTTACTTAGGCGCGCGCCGCAAGCGCATATCCATTTGCCGCGGAATTCAGTTCAATATGCCGTCGAGGTTGGATTGCGGCATCTGAGTTTGCGCGCCGCGCTCACCTCAGAGCCCGGAAAGATCACGATCACCGACAGACCGCTGATCGAGTTTTATGCCGCATCGGTCGCTCATCTTGCTCCCGCTCAAGAAAACGACCCAACTGCGTAATAAAATTTCAATATTTGCGTTTCAAGAGTTGCTATGTTGCGCAATGGGCGCTACCCCGCTGCACCACGGCGTAGTGATTCTGCGCCGCAGCAGAATGCAGGAGTGAGCCAATGGCGCTTGATGCCCAGGAGACAGTCTTCACCTACGACGCCCCAGAGAAGGATCTCTATGAAGTGGGCGAGATGCCCCCGATGGGGTTTGTCCCAAAGCAGATGTATGCTTGGACGATCCGCCGGGAGCGGCACGGCACGCCCGACAAGGCGTTCGAAGTCGAGGTCGTGGATGTGCCAAAGCTCGATTCCAACGAGGTCCTCGTTCTCGTGATGGCAGCGGGTGTGAACTATAACGGCGTCTGGGCCGGGCTCGGCCAGCCGATTTCGCCATTTGACGGCCATGGCGCGCCCTATCACATCGCTGGTTCTGATGCGTCCGGCATCGTTTGGGCCGTGGGCGACAAGGTCAAACGCTGGAAGGTTGGCGATGAGGTCGTGATCCACTGCAACCAGGACGATGGCGATGATGAAGAATGCAACGGCGGCGATCCGATGTATTCCAATTCACAGCGGATCTGGGGCTATGAGACGCCAGACGGCTCGTTTGCGCAGTTCACCAATGTGCAGGCGCAACAGCTCATGCCTCGCCCCAAGCATCTGACCTGGGAAGAGGCGGCTTGCTACACGCTCACGCTCGCCACTGCCTATCGCATGCTCTTTGGCCATGAGCCGCACGATCTCAAGCCGGGGCAGAATGTGCTCGTTTGGGGTGCGTCCGGTGGTCTCGGGTCCTATGCGATCCAGCTGATCAATACGGCCGGTGCCAATGCGATCGGCGTGATATCCGATGAATCCAAACGCGATTTCGTCATGGGGCTCGGGGCCAAGGGCGTCATCAACCGCCGTGACTTCAAGTGCTGGGGGCAGCTCCCCACCGTGAACACGCCCGAATATGCCGACTGGTTCAAGGAAGCGCGCAAGTTCGGCAAAGCCATCTGGGATATCACCGGCAAGGGCAACAATGTCGATATGGTCTTCGAGCACCCCGGAGAAAGCACGTTCCCTGTTTCGACCTTTGTCTGCAAGAAGGGCGGCATGGTTGTGATCTGTGCGGGCACCACTGGCTTCAACTGCACCTTCGATGTCCGCTACATGTGGATGCATCAAAAGCGCTTGCAGGGCTCGCATTTCGCGCATCTCAAGCAAGCTAGTGCGGCCAACAAACTGATGGTTGAGCGCCGCTTGGACCCCTGCATGTCAGAGGTCTTCCCTTGGGCGGAGATCCCCGAGGCGCATACCAAGATGTACAAAAACGAGCACAAGCCCGGCAACATGTCGGTGCTCGTGCAAGCCCCGGTGACCGGGTTGCGCTCGCTTGAAGACGTGCTTGAAGCCGGGCCAAACTGAACGCAGGGCATGGAGCCAATGAGAAGGGCCGCTCTCCCCGGGGGCGGCCTTTTGAGTCTCGCCATAGCTTTTCAGCCGCTTATCGTTTTCCTCTCTCGCGGTTTCTGGGGAGAAAAAAAGCGCGAGTGTTAAGAAAAATCCGTAGATGTTATGCTTGTATTAACTTTCTGTTAATCTTCCCTAACGAGGCTGCCCATGGACAAGACGTGGATTGTAGATGTCTTGGGTGATCTCCAGGTTTTTGCGCTGAAGAACGATCTTCCGCGACTTGCGCATCAGCTTCAAGAAGCGATGGCCGTGGCCGAGACCGAAGCACCCGAGCGAGAAAAGGGAGCGCACCTTCGGGTGGTGCAAGGCGATGGAGCAACTCCGAGAGCGCTTTATAGAAAAGCTCGAACAAGCACAGACACTTTCCGACCTTCAGGAGCGCGCTGAGGCGCTCCGCGACTATTACAAGGTCGATCACATTGTATATCACTGGGTGTCTTCAAAAGGCGAGCAATATGGCTGCGGCACCTATTCGCGCGAATGGGCCGATCTTTACATCGAGCGCGATTATCTCCGTGTCGATCCGGTGGTTATCGGCTGCTATGCGCGCTTCCATCCGGTCGATTGGAAGCGGCTCGACTGGTCGTCAAAACCAGCGCGCGATTTCTTCAAGGCCGCGCAGCAACACGGCGTCGGCAATCAGGGCTTCTCGATCCCCATTCGCGGGCCCAATGGCCAGTTCGCCCTCTTTACGGTCAACCATTCGTGTGACGATGACACTTGGCTGAGCTTCTGCGATGCCCATCGCCGCGAACTGATCCTTGTTGCGCATCTCTTCAATCAAAAAGCGCTTGAGTTTGAAGGGATCGCCGAAAAAGGCCCTCGCAAGAGCCTGTCACCCCGTGAGATTGATGCGATGACCCTCCTCGCGGTGGGCTATAGCCGCGCCCAGGTGGCTGACAGCCTGTCGATCAGCGAGCACACATTGCGCGTCTATATCGAAAGCGCGCGCTTCAAACTGGGCGCGATGAACACGACCCATGCGGTCGCGCGCGCGATGCAGCAGGGATACATCGTCGTCTAGCGAAAGCGGGCGCTTCGGGAGCGCTCAGAGGCCCTATCCCCCAAATTTAGGGTGATTGCTTTCTCAGAGCGAAGCTGGTCCCGCTTGCACGGCGCATTTCTTTTAAGGGAGATTTTCATGAACGCGTTTTCAATCTTCACAGCCGCCGCGCTCGCTTTTTCTGTTGGGGCTCTTGCCAGCCCCTCATTGGCCCAAAGCATTGAGGCAGAGGCCGCCGCCGCCGGCTTTGAGCTGCCCGACATCGCCCCGACCGGCCCCAATCAAATGGAGCAACGCCTTGCAGACGGATATCGCATTTTTGCGGTAACGGCGGGCACCAATGCGTCTTCCGCTTCGGTCTATCATTTGATGAAGGGCACAGACGTTATCCGGTGCTTTTTGCCCCATGCCCAACCAAACAGGGTCAGGTGCCCTTAGCAGGGCGTTCCGCTCATATGCGTCATTCCTGGGGCGCTTGGCGAAGGGCTTGATGATTTAGAATTGTTCTAAAGTCTTGACCTCTGCGCGCTTCGTTTGCATATCCGGCGAAATGCGAACCGCGCAGGGGAGCCGCCCATGTTCATCCAAACCGAAGCGACGCCGAATCCAGCCACGCTGAAATTTTTGCCAGGTCAGACCGTCCTTGAGACGGGAACGGCCGATTTCAAGTCGGCGACCGCCGCCGAGGCCTCGCCCCTTGCCGGGCGGATCTTCAACGTACCCGGTGTCGAGGCGGTTTTCCTTGGCTATGACTTTGTGACCGTCACCAAGGGCGACGCGTCGGAATGGGATGATATCAAGCCCGCCATCCTCGGCGCGGTCATGGAGCATTTTCAATCCGGCGATCCGATGTTGTCGGGCGATGACGCGGGCGCGTCGGGCCATGCCGACTTTGAAGGCGAAGACGCTGCCGTGGTCGGCCAGATCAAGGAGCTGCTCGATACGCGCGTGCGGCCAGCCGTTGCGCAAGATGGCGGCGATATCACATTCCATGGCTTCGAGAGCGGTGTTGTTTATCTCCACATGCAGGGCGCCTGCGCCGGGTGCCCCTCATCGACCCTCACGTTGAAGATGGGCATCGAAAACCTGCTGCGGCATTACATCCCCGAAGTTTCGGAGGTGCGCCCGGTTGCCGTCTGATCCGCTCGTCGCGCGCTGCTATTGCGGTGCCACGCGGATCAAGATCGCCGCGCCTGCGCAAGCGGTCACCTATTGCCACTGCGCGGATTGCAAGCGTTGGACAGGCAGCCCTCTTCCTGCCTTCGCGGCTTTTTCTGCGGCGGCTTTGAAGAGCGCGAACATCGAGGGTGTTTTGCCTGAACCCGTGCGCGTTTCAAAGGGCGTCGCGCGGCGAAACTGCCCCAGTTGCGGATCGCCTCTGACCGCCGAGTTCGATTACCTGCCTGGGCAGATCTACGTGCCTTTGGGGGTCTTCGAAGATGCCACCAGCCTTGCGCCACAGGGCCATGCCCATGCTGCTGCCGCCCTCCCTTGGCTTTGCCTCGAAGATGGCCTCCCGCGCCACGATGGCAGCGCGCGGGAGACGCTCAACAAAGCCACATGAGCGCGATCATAGCCTTTGACACGTCAGGCCCCGAGATCGCCATCGGCGTTATGGCGGGAGGCAAATCCGACATTCACACCGAGCACCAGCCGCGCGGGCAGGGCGAGGTGCTCTTTGCGCTTTGCGAGCGGCTGATGGCCTCGACCGGGGTGGCTTGGGAAGATCTCAACGCCATCGGCGTGGGCGTGGGCCCGGGTAATTTCACAGGCATCCGCATCTCTGTCTCGGCGGCGCGCGGGCTTGCGCTCGGTCTTGCGATCCCCGCGATTGGCATTTCTCGTTTTGAGACGACGGCGCGCCTCGCGCCCGGGCATGGCGCTTACAGTGTCTCGGCCATGGGCGAAAACGTGTATCTGGCGGAAGGTAGCGCGCTGGGCGCGCCACGCCTCGTTCCCGCGACCGGAGCCGAAGGCGCGGCGGCCGCAGGGGCCTTTGGCGCCACCGAGCACATGCGCGCCATGCTCGATCTCACGAAAGCGCGGATGCGCGCGCAATCCCCCCTCACTTCGCCGCCGAAGCCGCTCTACATCAAACCCGCCGATGCCGCGCCGCCCCGCGATGCGCCGCCCTCGATCCTCGATTGATCGGCGATGACACCCCCCAGTGCCCAGCATCTCAACGCGCTCCACATGCGCGCCTTCGGCCAAGCCGGAGCCCATGGCTGGCGCGAAGCGGATTTCGCCCGCGCCCTGGCCGATGACGCCTATACCTGCCTGACCCAAGGGGCGGGCTATGCTGTCGCGCGGCGGGTGCTCGACGAAGCCGATCTGATGGTTATCGGCGTGGCACCCGATGCGCGCCGCAAGGGCCAAGGGACAGCGCTCTTGACCGCGCTTGAAAACACCCTCGCGGCGCGCGGCGTTGCAAAGCTCATGCTCGAAGTGGGCGGGGCCAATGCCGCGGCCCTGGCATTTTACCAGGCGCGCGGGTTTCGCCAGACCGGCCGCCGCGACGGATATTATGGCATCGGGGCGCGCGGGACTGGCGGGCTGGGGCATGCCGCGCTCCTCTTTGAGAAGGCGCTCATTTGATGATCACATCCTCCGCTTATGGGCGGGGTGACGCGAGAATCCGGTTGACGGCCCCAGGGCACTGGGCTCGAATGCAATGCAGATCATACGATCAAGGGTGCCAAGCTGCTTTTGGCGCATTCCAACATGGGGAAATCACATGACTGCATTCACCAGACTGCTCGGCGCAACGGCCGCGTTGGCGATCTCGGCATCGGCCGTTGCCGCCGAGCCTGCCATCATCTTCGATCTGGGCGGCAAGTTCGATAAGTCGTTCAACGAGGCTGCTTTCAACGGGGCAACGCGCTGGGCCGAGGAAACCGGCGAAAGCTTCCGCGAGGTCGAACTTCAGAACGAAGCGCAGCGCGAGCAGGCTCTGCGCCGCTTCGCCGAAGCCGGCTCCAACCCCATCGTTATGGCGGGCTTTGCCTTCGGCGGTGCTTTGGGCGAGGTCGCGCCTGATTATCCTGACACGTCTTTCGTGATTATCGACATGGTCGTTGATGCGCCCAATGTCCGCTCGGTTGTCTATAACGAGCATGAGGGCTCTTATCTCGTGGGCATGCTGGCGGCGATGGCCTCCGAGAGTGACACGGTGGGCTTTATCGGCGGCATGGATATTCCGCTCATCCGCAAATTCGCCTGCGGTTACGCGCAGGGCGTGAAAGCCGTGAACCCGGACGCGACCGTGATCGCGAATATGACAGGCACAACGCCCGCCGCATGGAATGACCCGGTGAAGGGCTCAGAGCTTACCAAGGCACAGATCAGCCAGGGCGCTGACGTGGTTTATGCTGCCGCCGGCGGGACCGGGGTCGGTGTGCTCCAAACCGCCGCTGACGAAGACATTCTCTCCATCGGTGTGGACAGCAACCAGAACTATCTCCATCCCGGCGAGGTCCTGACCTCGATGCTCAAGCGCGTGGATAACGCTGTGTTCAACGCGTTCTCCGACGGCCCGGGCCTTGAGACGGGCTTCAATGTCATGGGTCTCGCGAACGAGGGCGTGGGCTACGCCGTGGACGAGTTCAATGCAGAACTGATCACACCGGAGATGACGCAGGTGGTCGAAGCCGCCAAGGTCAAGATCGTCTCGGGCGAGGTCATGGTTCATGACTACACGAGCGACGAGACCTGCCCGGCTCTGTCGTTCTAAGCTCACTCACGTGACAAAGCCCGCTCCGGCCTCGCATCGGGGCCTCCGCTTTCAGAGCAGGAGGCCCCGGGGCGCGCCCGGGGCGGGTGAGCGATGGGAGGCGATATGACATCGTCCGTTGAGACATTCTTCGCCGCTTGGGGCGAGCCCGACGCGGAAAAGCGCGACGCGATGCTGTCTGCCTGCCTGGCCGATGCCGCCAGCTATTCAGACCCCCGCTCGCAGGGCCGCCTGACAGGGGCAGATATTGCGGCTTATATCGGCCAGTTTTCGGCAAATGCGCCTGGCTGGGCGGTATCCGTGGAGACCGCTCAGGAGGTCAACGGGTATCAGTGCGTGCGTGTCGTCTTTGGCGGCCAAGGGCCTGATGGCAAGGGAATGGCTCAGCACGGGACCTATTTCACCGAGGCCGACGCAGATGGGAAGCTGACGCTCCTCGCAGGCTTCGCGGGAGCCTCAGCATGACGGCACCTGCCATTGAGCTCAAAGGCATATCGAAGGCCTTTGGCCCCGTGCAGGCCAACAAAGACATCTCGATTTCTGTCCAGCCCGGTACGATCCATGGGATCATCGGCGAAAACGGCGCTGGCAAATCAACGCTCATGTCGATCCTTTATGGCTTTTACAAAGCCGATGCGGGCGAGATTTTCATTCGCGGCCAAAAGACCGTCATCCCCGATAGCCAGGCGGCGATTTCAGCCGGGATCGGCATGGTCTTCCAGCATTTCAAACTGGTCGAGAACTTCACGGTTCTCGAAAACATCATCTTGGGCGCAGAGGATGGCGCGCTTTTGACACCGTCGCTGGCCAAGGCGCGCAAACTGCTCAAAGAGCTCGCCGAAGATTATGGGCTCAATGTAGACCCTGATGCCCGCGTTGAGACGCTCTCGGTGGGCTATCAGCAGCGGATCGAAATCCTCAAAGCGCTCTACCGCCAGGCTGATATTCTCATTCTCGACGAACCCACCGGGGTCTTGACGCCTGCTGAGGCTGATCAGCTTTTCCGCATTCTCGGGCGTCTGCGCGAAGAGGGTAAGACGATCATCCTGATCACGCACAAGCTTCGCGAGATCATGGACATCACCGACACGGTGAGCGTCATGCGGCGCGGAGAGATGACCGCCACAGTTAAGACCTCAGAGACCTCGCCCACAGAGCTTGCCGAGCTCATGGTTGGCCGCAAGGTGCTCTTGCGGGTTGATAAAAAGCCCGCCACTCCGGGCGCGCCGGTTTTGAAGGTGGAAGACCTCCGCGTCGTCGATAAAAAGGGGGTTGAGCGGGTCAAGACCATCTCGTTTGAGGTTCGCGCGGGCGAGATCCTTGGCCTCGCGGGCGTTGCCGGAAACGGGCAATCCGAGCTTCTTGAAGTGCTGGGCGGGTATCACCCGGCGGAGGGGCAGATCATCATGAACAATGAGGCGATTGACCTGAGCGGCGCGCGCTCCGATGGACAATCGCGCCGCCAGCGCGGCATCGCCCACGTGCCCGAGGATCGCCAACGCGAAGGCCTCATCATGGATTTCATGGCCTGGGAGAATACGGCCTTCGGATATCACAAGGAGGCCTCTTACCGGAACGGCGTTCTCTCAGACAATGCGGGCATCCGCCAAGACACCGAGGGCAAAATGGAGCGCTTCGATGTGCGCCCCCCGAACCCCAGGCTTTCTGCCAAGAACTTTTCTGGTGGGAACCAGCAAAAGATCGTCCTGGCGCGCGAGATCGAACGCAACCCTGACCTGCTCTTGGTCGGGCAACCGACGCGGGGCGTCGATATCGGGGCGATTGAATTCATCCACCAACAGATCGTGGCGTTGCGCGATCAGGGTAAGGCGATCTTGCTTGTGAGCGTCGAACTTGATGAGATCCTGTCTTTGTCTGACCGGATCGCCGTGATGTTTGACGGCAAGATCATGGGAGAACGGCTCCCGAGCGAAACCGACGAAAAAGAGCTTGGGCTTTTGATGGCTGGCGTTGTGCCAGGCGATGAGGGGGCAGCGGCTTGATTGCTCGAGGCTACGCCACAGAGAGGGCGCTATTATCGCGTTGCGATATCCGGGAGATCAACGATGTCCTCGGCGGATACAGAAGTCGAGCGGCTCAAAGCAGATCTCGAAAAAGCGCGGCTAAAGACCAAGCTGCTCCGGGAGCAGGGTCAAAGGAAGGCGCTAGAGGGCCTGCGGCCATCCCTGTTGGAAAATTTGTGGGTCGGTCTCGCAATCGGTTTTTTCGGTGCCGCGGGCGCGTTGGTGGGCCTCGCATAAGTTTTTCGTGCCTTGCGTGTCTAGAGGCCCGATGGTCGAGAAGACCTCGAACTGACCAAGTTAAAGGCCGAGATATCCAAGCTTCGAATAGAAACCTCCAAGTCAGAGGTGGCGTCGCGCAAGTTGGAGCGCGAGCGAAAACTATATCCAGTGGTTGTCGGAACCGGGATGTTGCTTGCACTGGTCGCGATACCGCGCCTACCTCAATAGGCTCTGAGGTGCGAATGGAGGTTTTTTACGATGGATAAAATGCCTCATTGGGCCGATGTGCTGCTCGTTCCGTTGATCTCGCTCTTCTTGGCGGCGATCCTTTCGGCGATTGTCATCCTGGCCATCGGGGAAAACCCTCTCGAGGCGTTGGGCTACATGGTCGAGGGCGCGCTGGGCTCGACCTATGGCTGGGGTTACACCCTCTACTACGCGACCAACTTCGCCTTCACCGGGCTCGCTGTCGCGATCGCCTTCCATGCATCGCTCTTTAACATCGGTGGTGAGGGGCAGGCGACGCTCGGGGGGCTTGGTGTGGCGCTTGTTTGCCTGGCTCTCCCCTGGCCGCATTGGTCGCTGGCGCTTCCGGCGGCTGTTCTAGGCGGGGCGGCCTTTGGCGCGGCCTGGGCTTTTATTCCCGCCTATCTTCAGGCCAAGCGTGGCAGTCACATCGTGATCACAACGATCATGTTCAACTACATCGCTTTCGCGCTCATCATTTACCTGCTCAATAATGGCCTCAAACCCATCGGACAGATGGAAAGCTCATCGGCGCGGTTTCCGGCGGGCACCAACCTTCCCACGCTGCATGAAATGCTCGCCGTCATCGGCATCCCCTTCTCAAAGGCGCCACCTGTCAACATCTCGCTCTTTCTCGCGCTGGCGGCGGCCTATGGCGTCTGGCTTCTTCTGTGGCGCACGCCGCTGGGCTTCGAGATCCGCGCTTTTGGCAAATCAGAGCCTGCCGGGCGCTATGCGGGGATTTCACCGACCAAGATCATTTTGATCACCATGCTCATTTCGGGCGGCTTGGCGGGCCTGATGGCGATCAATACCGTGATGGGCGAGGCCGAGCGGCTCGTAAATAACTCTGTGCAGAATGCGGGCTTTATCGGGATTGCAGTGGCGCTCATGGGCCGGTCGCATCCGTTAGGGATCCTGCTTGCGGCGATGCTTTTCGGCTTCCTTGTGCAAGGCGGCGCTGAGCTCGCCTTTTGGACGTCGATCCCCACAGAGCTCATCATCGTTATCCAGGCGCTCGTGATCCTCTTCACGGGTGCGCTTGATAACATGGTGCGGATGCCGGTTGAGGCGCTGTTTGCGCGCCGCGATCGAGCGCGCAAGGCCCGCGCCCAAGCGACGGCGGCGGAGTAGCACTATGGATTATGCAACGCTCCTCCAGGTCCTCGATTCGACGATCCGGCTTGCCACGCCGCTCCTTCTGGCCTGCCTGGCTGGTCTTTATTCGGAACGCGCGGGGATTTTTGACATCGGCCTTGAGGGCAAGATGCTCGCGGCTGCGTTCCTCTCGGCGGCCATCGCCTTTGTGACCGGTTCGGTTTGGCTCGGCCTCTTGGCGGGTATCGCCGCATCAATGGTTCTCTCGATCATCCATGGTCTGGCGTCGATCACCTTCAGGGGCAATCAGCTTATTTCTGGCGTTGCCATCAACTTTCTCGCCTCCGGGCTCACGGTTTTGATCGCGCAGGCCTGGTTTGCGCAGGGCGGGCGGACGCCCTCGCTCTCGGGTGCGGGCCGGTTTTCACCTTGGGAATGGCCTTTCGCGGAGGCGATCATCCCGGTGCCTGTCGTGGGGCCGCTCTATAATGAGCTCATCTCGGGTCACACGGCCATCGTCTATCTCGCGCTGATCATGGTGCCGTTGAGCTGGTATGTCCTGTTTCGGACGCGCTTTGGCCTCAGGCTCCGGGCCGTGGGTGAAAACCCCGCGGCGGTGGATACTGCGGGTGTCTCTGTCGTGGGGCTGCGCTTTGCGGCGGTGGCGATCTGCGGGGTGCTTTGCGGGATCGCGGGGGCGTATCTCGCAACCTCGCTTCAGGCCGGTTTCGTGAAAGAGATGACAGCAGGGCGTGGCTATATCGCGCTCGCCGCGCTTATCTTCGCCAAGTGGCGGCCCTGGTATGCGCTCTATGCCTGCCTGCTCTTCGGGTTCCTCCAGGCGATCGCGCTGCGGTTTCAGAACCTCGATCTCGGGCTCTTCACCGTCCCAGTCGAGTTCATGGATGCGCTCCCCTACATTCTGACGGTGGTGATCCTCGCGGGCTTTGTGGGCAAGGCGATCCCGCCCCGCGCGGGCGGGGAGCCCTATGTGAAAGAGCGGTAACAGCTCGCCCGCCCGCCAGCCAGCCAGGGTGCGCAAAGGGGCTTAAGGGCGCGCGAAGGCGCCCAAGGGCAGCGCTAGCGCGTTGCGGCAGCATAGGCCCGCGCTAAGAGCGCCAACACGGCCAGGATAAGACGCAGTGACGGCTAGACGGGATAGCCCCGCCCGTGCCAGTGAGGAAGGACCAACGGAGCGGAACCAGCCCGATGCAAATATACCTTCCCATCGCCGAGGTTTCTGTAAACGCCTTCTTGCTTTTGGGGCTTGGCGGCGGCGTGGGCGTTTTATCGGGGATGTTTGGCGTCGGCGGCGGCTTTTTAATGACCCCGCTCCTTTTCTTCATCGGCATTCCACCGGCCGTCGCCGTGGCCACCGAGGCCAACCAGATCGTGGCCTCGTCTTTCTCGGGCGTGCTCGCCCATCTCAGACGCCGCTCGGTAGATCTCAAAATGGGGACTGTCCTTCTGATCGGGGGGCTCGTGGGGGCTGCTTTGGGCGTGGTGATTTTCAATTACCTGAAATCGCTCGGGCAGGTCGATCTGCTGGTTAAGCTTTGCTACGTCGTCTTTCTCGGGATCGTCGGCGCGCTGATGTTCATCGAGAGCCTCAACGCCTTGCGCCGCGCGCGCCAGCCACAGGCGCGGCCCCAAAGACGCAAGCACGGGCTCATCCATGCGCTGCCCTTCAAGATGCGGTTCCGCGTCTCGGGCCTTTACATCTCGGTTATCCCGCCGCTCTTGGTGGGTCTGTTCGTGGGTATTCTCGCCGCGATCATGGGGGTGGGCGGCGGTTTTATCATGGTGCCTGCGATGATCTATTTGCTTGGCATGCCCACGAAAGTCGTCGTGGGGACCTCTCTCTTCCAGATCATCTTCGTAACCGGCTTTACCACCCTTCTCCACGCCACGACGAACTTCACGGTCGATGTCGTTCTGGCCGTTCTGCTTTTGCTCGGCGGTGTGATCGGGGCACAGGTCGGAACGATCATCGGGGCGCGCATGAAAGCTGAGCAGCTTCGCATCCTGCTCGCGGGGATGGTGTTGCTTGTTTGCGGGCAACTCGCGCTTGATCTTTTGATCATGCCCGATGAGCTTTACTCGCTCGGGACGGAGGCAGGCCATTGATGATCCGCATCGCAGCGCTCGCGCTTCTCTTCCTATGGCCGGGCCTCGCTGTGCCACAGAATGAAGGGATCGTCGCTGATCTGAGCCAACGGCGCGTTTCGATCACAACGACCTTCACAGGCTCCGAGATCATCATCTTTGGCGCGGTGAAGCGCGAGACGCCCGCTGCCGCCAATGAGCCGCTCGATGTGATCATAACCGTCTCAGGCCCGTCTCAGGCTGTTTCGGTCCGCAAAAAAGACCGGGTCGCGGGCATTTGGGTGAACACGCAGGAGCAGGAGGTCGATAGCGCGCCGTCCTTCTATGCGATCATGACATCAGGCCCACTGGGCGAGATCCTCTCGGAGACAGAAGATCTCAGGCACCGGATCACGACAACCAAGCTCATTCGCGCCGTCGATGGCGGAGCCGAAGCGGACCTGGAAGATTTCACCGAGGCTTTGATCCGCATCCGCAAGGATGAAGACGTCTATCAGATCAATGAAGGCGCGGTGGCTTTCTTTGATGAAACTCTCTTTCGCTCTCAGGTGCGGTTGCCCGCCAATCTCATTGAGGGGGCCTATGAAACCCGGATCTTTCTGACCCGCGAGAAAGAGATTGTGAGCATGTTCACCACTCAGATCGACGTCAGCAAAGTGGGGCTTGAGCGCCTGCTTTACAGGCTCGCCCATGATCGCCCGCTGCTTTACGGGATCATGTCGCTGGCGATCGCCATCGCGGCAGGCTGGCTCGCTTCGGCGGCCTTTAGGCTTCTGCGCACCTGAACGCGCCGCCTCAACCCCGCCCGATATAGGGCATGGTCGTTGCCATGATGGTCATGAATTGCACATTGGCTTCGCTTGGGAGTTCGGCCATGTTCAAGACCGCGCGCGCCGCGTCGCTCACCGCCATTGACGGCATCTTGGGAAGCCCCTCCGCGCTGCGCTTTGCGTCGAGTGCCTCGACCATGGGCGTGCGCGCATTGCCGATATCGATCTGGCCACAGGCGATCCCGAAGTCGCGCCCATCAAGCGAGAGGGTTTTTGTGAGGCCGGTGATGGCGTGTTTCGTGCTGGTGTAAGAAACCGAGCCCTCGCGCGGCACATGCGCAGAGATCGAGCCGTTATTGATGATGCGTCCGCCCTGGGGCGTTTGCGCCCGCATTTGGCGAAACGCGGCGCGGGCGGCGAGAAACATCCCGTTGAGATTGACATCAACGACCATGCGCCAGTCTTCATAGGTGATCTCGTCGATGGGGGCCTGTTTGCCGAACATCCCCGCATTGTTGAAGAGCACATCGAGGCGGCCGCGTTCGGCGGCGAGCGCCGCGACCGCCTGATCGACGGCGGCTTCATCGGTGACATCGGCGGCAAGCACTGTTGCCGCGCGCCCCTCGGCGAGTGCTTCGAGCTTGTCGCGGCTGCGCGCCAAGAGGCCCACATGCCAGCCTGCTTCCCAGAACGCGCGCGCCGCTTCGGCGCCTATGCCCTGGCTTGCGCCCGTGATCAGGATCGTCCTCACGTCTCTTCCCCTTCCGGCGTCAGCATCAAAGGCACCTTTTCAGGCGCAAGATCAGCGGTTTGCAGAGGCTGCTCCGGCTTGGCGAGACGATTGCGCACAACCCAGATGAGCCGCTCCGAGGCCCGCGTGATCGCCACATAGGTCAGC